>JBCCFK010000159.1:0-9910 GCA_039029775.1 Actinomycetota bacterium
CCGACGGCACCATCACGGGTCTGGACGTCGAGGTCATCGGCGAGGCCGGTGCGTACCCGGCGATCGGCGGCTTCCTGACGGTCTTCACCCAGACGATGATCCAGGGCGTCTACCAGATCCCCAAGATTCGCTACCACGCCCGCTCGGTCTGTACGAACACGCCGGTCACCGCGGCGTACCGCGGTGCGGGTCGCCCCGAGGCCACCCAGCTGTTGGAGCGGCTCATCGACGTCGCCGCCGACGACCTGGGCATGGACCCCGCCGAGATCCGGCGCAAGAACTTCCTGCCACCCGACGCCTTCCCGCTCACCACGGCCGGTGGCGCCAACTACGACTCCGGCGAGTACGAGAAGTCCCTCGACGCGGCCCTCGAGGCCGCCGACTACCAAGGGCTGCTCGCGCAGCAGGCGGAGCGCCGGGCATCGGGCGACAGCAAGCAGATCGGCATCGGCGTGTCCGCCTATGTCGAGGTGACCGCGCCGGCCGGGCTCCACGTCGAGTACGGATCGGTGGAGGTCAACGAGGACGGCACCGTGGTCGGCACCGTGGGCACCAGCGCTCACGGCCAGGGTCACGTCACCTCGTTCTCGATGATCATCTCCGACATGCTCGGCGTGCCGATGGACATGATCACCATCCACCAGTCCGACACCGACCTCGTTCCCCGAGGTGCCGGCACCATGGGCTCGCGGTCACTGCAGACCGCGGGGTCCGCGCTCCACGTCGCCAGCGAGACCGTCCTCGACAAGGCGAAGGAACTGGCCGCGCACCTGCTCGAGGCGTCCGCCGACGACATCGTGAAGGGCGAGGGCGGCCTGCACGTCGCCGGCGTCCCCGCGAACGTCGTCACATGGGCCGACCTGGCGTCGGCAGCCAACGACGACAACAAGCGCCCCGACGGCATGGACGCCGGTCTCGCTCACGAACTCGACTTCGACGGGACCGACTCCACGTTCCCGTTCGGCGCCCACGTCGCCGTGGTCGAGGTCGACACCGAGACCGGTGCGGTGGACCATGTCCGCCACGTCGCGGTCGACGACTGCGGTCGCATCCTGAACCCGATGCTGGTCACCGGCCAGCAGCACGGCGGCATCGCGCAGGGCGCAGCCCAGGCGCTGTACGAGGGCGTGTTCTACGACGACGACGGCAACCCGATCACCGGCAACCTGATGGACTACGCCATCCCGTCGGCGGCGGAGCTGCCCTCGTTCGAGACGCACAACACCGAGACGCCATCGCCGAGGAACCCGCTCGGCGCCAAGGGCATCGGCGAGTCCGGCACCATCGGCTCGACCCCGGCAATCCACAACGCGGTCGTCGACGCGGTGTCGCACCTCGGCGTGAAGCACATCGACATGCCCCTCACGGCCATGACGGTGTGGGACGCCATCCAGGCTGCCCAAGGCTGACGGTTCCGCCCCGCCGGGGCTCGCTCACTCCACCTCGTGCAGGAGTTCGGCCAGGCGCGTACTCGGTTGCGTTCGGGCCTCGTCGTCACCGACCCCCGTGGGAATGACCCCGATGCCGGTCGACCGGTAGAGGTTCTTCATCGACGCCCCGCGCTTCGAGCTGGCGCCGACGAGCAGGGCGAGCTCCTCCACCACGATCTCGCCGGGCATCTCCAGGAACTCGGCGAGCACGTCGATGTCGATACGACGGAACCCGGTCACCTCGGCCTCGTCGTCACCGCGTGAGCGTCGCACCACCTCGAGGAACGCGACGAGCACGTCGTCCACGTGAGCGGAGTACCAGGCGACGGTGACGGTGTCGGTCGAGATCGAGCCGTCCCCGATCACGATCGGGCGGCGCTCCTCCTCGGGCACGATCGGGCCGTCCTTCTGCACCCACCGACCCGGCGTCCGTCGGCGCCGGAGCGCGCGGGCGAGTTGCGCCGGTCCGGGATCCGATGGGGTGTGGCGCTCGTGGTCGTCCACGGCATGCTCCTTCTCGGCTGCGACGCATGCGGGGCGTCGCAGGGCCTGCGTTCATGGCTGTCCCGAGAAGGGCCGGCTGGTGGGATCGCCCGGCACCCTCCCGACCACCGAAGCGGTCGCTCCATCGATCGGCATCGGACGGTGGTGGCTGAGGCCCACAGCCGCCACGGCGCGCGAAGTGAGCCGTGCGAACCAGGTCGTGGGTCCCGGGCCGGGCGCCGGGAGGCTCAGACGTCCTGGGAGAGGCGTTGGGCGAGCAGGCTCGGCCCATGGGAGACCGGCTCGTCGCGACACGGGATGACCGAGGTGCCGGCGACGAACGCCGCTGTCATCGCATCGCGTCGTTTCATCGAGGTACCGAGCAGGCGGGCGAGCCGATCGAGCACCTCGCGCGCGTCGATGTCCAGCGCCTCGGCCAGTTCCTCGATGTCGCCTCGACGGAACCCGGTGATGTCCTCGCTCGTGTTGCCGCGCAGCGTGCGAACCAACTCCAGGAAGGCCTCACACACATCGTCGGGGTGTTCGGACCGGCAGGTCACGCTCCGCCCGGCCGCGCTGAGCTCGCCGTCGACGAGACGCACGGGAAGGCGGCTCTGGGCCTCTCGCCGGTCGCCGGTCTCGGACAACGACGAGGTGAAGGCGGCCGAGGACCGACCCTCGTCGTCGAGGTGCAGGCTCCAGGTGATGCGCGGCCGGCGCAGCAGGTCGGCGAGGTCGCGGCCGCTCGAACCCGTCGTCGGGGATTCCTGGCTGGGTGGAACTGCATCGGTCATGGCATGCCCTCCGTGGCTTCCAATCCGCCCGCTGGGCGGCGAGCGACGGACCAGTCCCGGAGTCCGTGGCTCACAGCCCCTCTCGGCGTGGATCGGGGCCGCCTGAGGGCGCCGGGTGAATCCGCCCACCGCGGCCATGGGTCGGCCGTCCTCACGTTCTCGGTGCCGACGCCGATGGCTCCGCAGACCCGACCGCCCCAGCCGGAGCGCCGTATGACCACCGATGCCGCTCACACCCTGTTCGAAGATGCGTGCCGACGCCTGTTCGCGCTGCACGCCGACGGGTACAAGCGTCCGAAGCCCACGGTTCGAACGACGGCGAGCCGGCCGGCGGTGACGACGCGGGTCCGCCAGACGCCGCGTGCGACGCGGGTGCAGTCGATCATCTGATCGTCTGCGGGCACGCCTGCAGTCCTCGGATCGGCCGCGAGGTCGGCAGCTACGCTCCGGGCATGACGACGCCCTACACCGCCAGCACGATGCAGGACTTCGCGCTGACGATCCAGCACATCTTCACCTTCGGCCGCCGGGTACACGCCGACGCCGTGGTCTCCACCTATGACGGGGAGACGCTCCACCGGGCGACCTTCGCCGAGGTCGCCGACCGGGCCGACCGCCTGGCGGCCGCCCTCGACAGGCTCGGCGTCCAGCCGGGCGATCGCGTCGGCACCTTCTGTTGGAACAACCAACGCCACCTCGAGGCGTACTTCGCGATTCCCTGCATGGGTGCTGTCCTGCACACGCTCAACATCCGCCTCTTCCCCGAGCACCTCGAGTACGTGGTCAACCACGGTGCCGACAAGGTGATCATCATCGACGCGTCGCTCGCTCCGCTGCTCGCGAAGGTCCGGGCGAACCTGACCACCGTCGAACACATCATCGTCTGCGGCGACGGTGACCTCACCGGACTCGGGGAGACGCTCGACTACGAGGCCCTGATCGCCGCCGAAGATGCGGGATTCTCCTACCCGGAACTCGACGAACGAGCCGGCGCCGGCCTCTGCTACACCTCGGGGACCACGGGCGACCCCAAGGGCGTGCTGTACAGCCACCGCTCGACCTACCTGCACAGCCTGGCCGCCATCGGCGCGCCCATGCTCAAGCTGACCGACCGGGATCGCCTCCTCGTCATCGTGCCGATGTTCCACGCCCTCGCATGGGGCATGCCCTATGCCGGGTGGTGGGCGGGCTCGGACTTCGTGTTCCCCCAGCAGTTCCTCCAGGCCGAGCCGCTCGCCCGGATCATCGCCGAGACCCGCCCCACGATCTCCGGGGCCGTGCCGACCGTGCTCAACGACGTCCTGCACAACGCCCCTGACGCCGACCTCTCGTCGCTGCGTCATGTCGTCTGTGGCGGCTCGGCGGTGCCCAGGGCCCTGATCGAGGCCTACCGCGACACCTTCGGGGTCGACGTGGTCCAGGGATGGGGCATGACCGAGACGTCGCCGCTCTGTGCGCTGTCGTGGACACCCGCCGGAGGCGAGGGGGACGATGTGGACTGGCGCGTCCGCACCGGCCGGATCCTGCCCGGTGTTGAGTTGCGAATCACCGACGACGACGGCGCCGAACTGCCCTGGGACGGCGACGCGGTCGGCGAGATCGAGGTTCGCGGACCGTGGATCACCGGGGCGTACTACGAGGTCGAGACACCGGAGAAATTCCACGACGGCTGGCTCAGGACCGGCGACGTCGGCACCGTCGAGCCCAACGGGTTCGTCCAGATCACCGATCGAGCCAAGGACGTCATCAAGTCCGGCGGCGAGTGGATCTCCTCGGTCGACCTGGAGAACACCCTGATGGCCCACCCCGACGTCATGGAAGCCGCGGTCGTCGGCGTGCCCGACGACCGGTGGGACGAGCGTCCACTGGCCTGCCTGGTCCCCGTCGAAGGCGCGTCGATCGATCCCGGCCAGGTGAGTGCCTGGCTGTCGGACCAGGTCGTGAAGTGGTGGTTGCCCGAGCGATGGACCGTCGTCGCCGAGATCCCCAAGACCAGCGTCGGGAAGTTCGACAAGAAGGTCCTGCGGGCGCGCTACGCCGAGGGCGAACTCGAGGTCCACACGGTCTGATGCAGATCCTCGTCGTGTCCGACCTCCACTACGCACTGCCACAACTCGACTGGATCGCCGATCAGGCGCCTGACTTCGACATGGTCGTGTTCGCCGGTGACCACCTCGACCTCCGGTCCGGCGTTCCGCTCCCGTCGCAGATCGTCGTCATCTCCACCTACGTCCGCCGGATCGGCGAACGCACCCAGGTCGTCTTCGCATCCGGGAATCACGATCTGACAGCGCGCAACGACCACGACGAGAAGGCGGCGCCATGGGTCGAGGCGGCCGCCGCTGACGGCGCTGTCGTCGACTGGCAGCGCTGGGACGGCGACGACATACGAGTCACCGTGTGCCCCTGGTGGGACGGGCCCCGCACCCGTGACGACGTCGCCGCCCAACTGCGGAACGATGCCGTGGATCGGCCCGACACCTGGATGTGGGTGTACCACCATCCTCCGGACGAGTCGCCCACCTCCTGGACCGGGCGCCGCCACATCGGCGACACCGACCTGAACCGGTGGATCGGCGAGCACGCACCGGACATCGTCATCACGGGTCACATCCACGACTCCCCGTTCAAACCCGACGGGTCCTGGATCGATCGGATGGGTGGTAGCTGGGTCGTGAACGTCGGCCACGCACCTGGCCCGATCCCCCCTCACGCCATCATCGACACCACGGTCGGCGAAGCCGAGTGGTGGTCGCCCTACGGGCAGGAGCGCCGCACGCTCTGGGCCGCCTGAGCCTCAGTAGTACGGCTCGGGATCGCGTTCGGAGCCCGACTCCACGTCGCCTGCGACACCGAAGGTCAACTGGCCGAGGACGTCGTCGACCAAGCCGAGGTGACCGGACGCGTCGGCGTACTGCTGTTTGACGTCCACCAGATAGGTCACCATCGCCTGCAGCCGCGCTGCCAGGAGCCGGGCGACGTCTCCCATGACCGCGGCGTCGTCGATGATCCCGGCATCGGCAGCGTCGACAACGTGGACACTCGCGCCCTCGACCGCGCGGACGGACGCTGTCGCCGGGACCCCCAGCAGCATCGAGATCTCCCCGAGCACGGCACCGGGCTGATCCACCATCGCGATTCGCTGGCCGTCCCGCTCGACGAGCAGGCGACCGTCGGAGAGGACGAACAACGGCGTGTCAGTCTCGCCCTCGGCGATCAGCACCTCACCGTCGCCGAAGTGACGAACCGGACGGTCACCGACATGGTCGAGCAAGTGCGACATGCGGCCGGACGTTAGCGATGCCGATCGCCACCCACGAGCGACCTGTCCCGCGTGTGTCGCCGATCAGGCGAGGCGCTCGAGGTACTCCCCACAGCGCCGGCACTGCCGGAACTTCGCATAGTTGGTCGTGTCGGTGCCTTGCTGCAGCTCGAGATGGCTGACCACCCAGGCCCGCCGGTGACGGCAGTTCTCGGGTGTGGTCCGCAGGACGTCGATCCCCAACATCGCCATGCCTTCATTGTTGTCGGTGCTCGTCCCGTGGTGGGGTACCCCGGCGTCGAGGGGCCCAGATTCCGACACCGAGGGTGGACGCCACACCACCGGACGTCGCGCGGTCCTCGGGCCGCCAGCCCGGACTAGCGTCGAGGTTCGTGCGACCACCTGGTCAAGGGGACCCGGATCGGCGCCGATGCCGGGGTATGGGGATGACGACGACGCTGCCGGGGCCCTGGCTCCGCGTCGTCGCCGTCGCGGCCGCACTCCTGTTCATCCTGCTGGCATCGCCGCTCGGCGCCCAGGACGCCGATGATCCCGTGCTCACCGATGCCGACTGGGTGCCGTTCACGGGCAGCTACGCCGTCGGGTGCACTCGCGCGAGCGCCGAGAATCCCGGATGCCCGGTTCACCATCCGACCTGGGCGATCGACTTCGCCACGCCGTACGACACCAAGATCCGGGCGACCGGCTCGGGAACCGTCGTCGGGGTCTTCCGCGGGTGCGACCCGGCGGGTGGCGGCGGCGAGTGCAACGGCGGTGCGGGCAACATCGTCGTGGTCTCGCACGGCGACTACTGGTCGCGATACCTGCACCTGTCCGAGATCCCGAAACGCATCAACGTGGGCCGTCAGGTGCATGCCGGTGACGTCATCGGTCGGGCCGGGGCATCCGGCACCTTCGGCGCCACCCACCTCCACTACGACGAGTATCAGCCGGGCCCGCCCGCAGGCCGCGTGGCCTTCGGCGCGATGTTCGCATGCCACGGCGACGAGGCCGTCGTGTACCCGGAGGTGCTCGGCTACGACCAGTGGGATCTGGTGCCGCCCGGAACCGTGATCCGCAACGACAACCACGACTGCACCGGCCATCCGCCCCAGCCCCACCCACCGCCACCGGAACCCCCGGTGTACCCCGACGCACCGGCCCTCCGGACCGGCGGTTCGCCGGGCCTCGCCGTCGCCCACGGCGAGGACGGAGCCCACGTGGTCATCGGCGCACCGGGCGCCCGACCGGACCGGCTCCGGACCGGTGGCGTCGTCGTCGTCGACCCGCTGCGCCGCTCCGACCAGCGGGCATACGCGCAGGGTTCATCGCTCCTCGGTGCGGCCGAGTCCGGAGATCGGGCCGGTGCCGCGGTCGCCACCGGCGACTTCGACTGCGATGGCGAAGACGACCTGGCCATCGGCGTCCCGGGCGAGGACCTCGACGATCTCTTCGTCGACACCGGAGCGGTCAACGTCGTCTACGCCGACGGCGACCAACAGCTCTTGTATGCCGGTTCGGTGATCCCGAGCTACTACCGGCGGCCGCACGACTGGTTCGGCGCGGCCCTGGCCGTCGGCGACTTCGGTGGTGACGGGTGTGACGACCTCGCCATCGCCAGTCCCGGCGCCGACCGAGTCGGCGGTCTGGACATGGGCCTGGTGTGGGTGCTGCGGGGATCCGATGACGGCCTGGAACGGCCGCTCCGGGTCCTGCAAGGCGTGAACCTCGGCGGCCTGCTCGAGAGCGGCGACCAGACGGGTTACAGCCTCGCGGCCGGCGACTTCGACTGCGATGGGCGGGACGATCTGGCCGCGGGTGTGCCACGCGAGACCCTGGAAGAGGGACGAACCGGCGCGGTGATGGTCGCCTACGGCACGCGCACGAACTTCCGACGGGCCCACGCGCTGTACCGCGGCCAGGTCCTCCCCGGAACGCCTGCCGAGGACGAGCTCCTGGGTGCGGCTCTCGCAGCGGGCGACATCGACGGTGACGGATGCGACGACCTCGCGATCGGATCCCCTCAGACGACCGTCGAAGGCAAGCGCAACGCCGGGTCGGCGCTGGTCGTCTTCGGCCACGACGGTGGCCTCGACGAGAGCGAACTCGTGCGCGAGGTCACGTGGGGATCGCTCCCCGGCGGCCCACGCACCGGGGACCGGGCCGGGAGCGCGGTCGCCATCGGGGACCTCGACTGCGACGGCCACGGCGACGTGATCGTGGGCGTTCCCGGCCGCGACATCAGTGAACGGACCAACGTCGGAGCGGTGATCGTGGCACCCGGCGGTCCGTCGGGCGTCGAGGGTGCGGATCGGGTCGTCAGGCAGCGCAAGGGACTCAAGGGACGACTGCACCTCAAGGCCCGCGTGGGCGAGTCGGTCGTGGCCGACGACATCGACGGCGACGGATGCGACGACCTCCTCGTGTCCGCCCCCGGCACCGAGGTCGACGGCCAGCCACGGGCCGGCGCCGTCCACCTGGCGTGGGGTGCCGGCGGCACGGTGGAGGGTCGGCCGCCGCTGCGCTTCGACCAACGGACGGTGGACATCGGCGCGCCGAGCGTCCGCGCCGCGTTCGGTTCGTCGTCGTCGATCGACCTGCTCAAACGCCAGCTGCGCCGCTGATCACCGCACCGCCACGATGCGGTGGATCTCGCCGTCCCAGTTGGCGGTGTACAGGTTGCCGGCGTCGTCGACGCCGAAGCTGGTGACCTCGCCGATCTCGTCGAGATCGGCCGTCCAGTCCTGCTGATCGAGGGCCTGGCCGTCGGCATGGCGGAAGGTCCGGACGATGCCCGAACACCAGTCGCCGTAGAAGTAGTGCCCGACCAGCTCCGGGATGTCGGCGCCGCGGTACACGTGGCCGCCGGTCACCGAGCACCCCTCGTCGTGGGAGTACTCCAGCACCGGCGGCGTCAGGCCGTCACCGTTGCACGAGCCCGAGAAACAGAGGCTGCCCTCCATGTTGATCCAGCCGAAGTTGTGGCCGGGCTCGTCCACCGACACCACATTGATCTCCTCGAACGTGTCCTGGCCCACGTCGGCCACGTAGAGCAGACGCTCCTCGTGGTCGATCGAGAAACGCCACGGATTCCGGAGCCCATACGCCCACATCTCGTCTCCCATCGGATTGTCCGTGGGGATCTCATACGGCTCCCGGCCATCGACGTCGAGACGGACGATCGTCCCGAGCAGGTTGGTGGTGTCCTGGGCGGTGCGACCGCCCGATCCGCCGTCGCCGAGCGACAGGAACAGATGGCCATCGGGTCCGAAGTGGATCATGCCGGCGTTGTGCCGCTCCGCGGGCTGCTCGACATCGAGCACGACCTGCATGGATTCGGGGTCGCCGCGTCGGCCGTCGACCAGGGTGAACTCCGCGAGTCGACTGTCGCCGTCGAGCTGAGTCCAGTACGCGAAGAACCGGCCTGAGTCGATGAACGACGGGTGGAAGGCCAGGCCCAGGAGGCCCTGTTCGATGCTCGAGCTGTTGATCCTGTCGCGAAGGTCGAGGAAGGGCTCGTCGACGATCGCACCGTCGTCGATCAGCCGGACGACGCCCTCGCGTTCGATGACGAGCAGCAGATCCGTGCCGGGCATGCCGGTGACGAACACGGGCTGCCGCAGCCCGGAGACGACCACCTCGGTGTCGAGCCCGAGCAAGGGCGGCAGCGGCGTCGGGGTCGGGGTCGGGATCGGCGTCGCCGTGGCCGGCGGGAGGGTCGGGAGCGGAGTGGGCGTCGCCGTCGGGGCCGGCGTCGCCGTGGGAACCGCCGGATCCGGTGTCGCCGTGGCCGCCGCTGCGACCGGCGCCGCTCGCTGGTCACCGCCACACGCGGCGAGCAGGATCAGGAGGCCGAGGGCAGCCAGTCGCGCCGATACTCGCCGTAGAAGTTCCATATGATCCAGCCGGCTCCTCGAGCCTCGGCCTCCTCGATCTGGGCC
>JBCCFK010000160.1:0-9861 GCA_039029775.1 Actinomycetota bacterium
ACTGAGGGTGTCGGCCATGATCGGCTCCTTGTCGCGCGCGCGGTCGGTCGGATCGCCGCCAGATGGTACGGGAGACCGCGGTCGGCTGCGCCGGTACTGTCCGAGCGTGGAGTACGTCACCAATCTGATGGATGTCAGTCTCGACCCGGGGGAGTGGGGTCGGCAGCGTGAGGCCGAGGGTTGGCACGTCGTGTCGGTCGCCGATCACTTCTTCACCGAGCATCGGCCGTTTCCCCACGTCTGGGTCTCCGCCGCGGCGATCGCCGAAGCCACGTCGACGGTGACGATCACCACGGCCTTCACCAACAACCTGTTCCGCAGCCCCGTCGAGGTCGCCCAGGCGTCGCTGCAGATGCAGAACGTGGCCGGCGGCCGTTTCGAGCTCGGTCTGGGCGCGGGCTGGGCAAAGGGGGAGATGGTCCGCAGCGGCCTGGACTATCCCGAGCCGAGAGACCGAGCCGGGATGTTCATCGAGTCGGCACGGATCATCCGAGACCTCCTTCACACCGGGGCCTGTCGATTCAGCGGCGACTACTACGAGATCGACGTCGACCAGCTGGGTCCGGTCTCCGACACCCCGCCGCCGCTCGTCGGCTCCGTGGGCGGCCCCCGAACGGTCCGCGAGGTGACGCCGCATCTCGACCGGGTGGAGATCAAGGCGTCCAGCGCATCGACGCGCGGTGGCGCGCTGGACATCGGCGTGATGGCTCGGATCCCCGACCAGCACCTGATCGACATGATCGGGCGGGTGCGGGCCGTCGATCCGGACATCCCCATCGGGATGTTCGTGCTCTGCAACGCCGGAGAGGACGACCTGACGAAGCAGTACCAGGCCGCCATGGGCGACCAGCTCTACAGCCGCTTCTTCGGGGCGCCCGGCCACGTGGTCGAAGGGCTGGCCTGGCTGGCTGACCTCGGCGTGACCCGGGCGCAACTCAGCCCCTTCGACGACACCTCCCTCGACCGCCTGGCGCCCCTGCTGTTCTGACTCGCCCGCGGTTCTGACTCGCCCTGCTGTTCCGACTAGGAGTAGCTGATGCGCAGGAGGCGCACCCCGTCGGTGGTCAGTCCCGCCCCGGGTGCCCCGAACCTGCCGACCACGGTCAGCACAGAGTCCCCGACGGGCACGAGTTGGGTCGCGAAGGAGTTCTCGGGCACGTCGCCCCGCGCCCAGGTCCGTCCGTCGACCGACACCAGGACCTCGGCCTCCTCGAAGAGCGAGCTGAGCGTCGTCGCGGCACGCTCCAGCTGGGCCAGCTCGGCGAACGAGAAGGCGGCTTCGGAACCGGTGTCGGGATCTCGGACGACCAGCTCGGGTGCCGCCGGATCGAGCGTGACCTCCGGTGGGAGGGAGGGCTGCCAGGGTGCCATCTCGATGCGGACGTCGCCGGGCGTGGTGACGACCATGCGACCGGAGGAGATGTCGTATCGGAGGACGAACCCGTCCTTGGCGAGCAGGGCAGGGCCGGGCGGCGAGGCGGTGCGCCCGTCGTTGGTCGAGACCAACGAGACGGCGAGGATGTCGTCGTCACCGGCCGCCGAGACGAGGAAGCCGTCCTGAAGCGTGCGGGGCAGCGCGTTGAAGAGGCCGTAGGGCTCCCATGCCCCCGACTCGGTCCGGACCCGCAGGTCCCCGTCGCCCGTGGCGATGGTCTGGCCCCGCCACGTGGTGACCGCGACGAGGTCGGGGCTGGCGAAGCGGTTGTCCCAGTCACCGGCCTCGTCCAGCGTCCACTCCGTCGTGCCGGCGCCGGTGAACCCGATCACCAGCGGGGAGCCGTCGGCGAGCACCGTCGCGTCGGTGGGCTGGCCGTCGACGGTGGTGCCGCGCCAGCCGTCGGGCCCGCTCAGCCAGATCGCGCCGCGGCGTTCGCGGCTTCCGGGCTCGCCGAGCTGGCCGATGGCACTTCGCATCTCGTCGGTGATGGCCGGGTCGTCGATCGAGGGGCCCTCGATGCGGATCCCCAGCGGCCCGATGAAGTCCACCCGGTCGCGATCGAGGCCGGCGACCACCGCCCTGAGGTGGGAGAAGTCGGCGGGCAGGATCGGGCCGAGGACACCGATGTCGGTCGCGTGGGTGGCCAGGACGATCAGGCCGTCCGGGGAGGGATGGATCGCAGTCGGGATCGCGATCCGCCCCGTGGGAGCAGCCCGGTCGGCGATCGACTCGGGCGTCCAGGCGCGGCCGTCACCGGATCGCCACACGG
Source organism: Actinomycetota bacterium (assembly GCA_039029775.1). Lineage (GTDB taxonomy): Bacteria > Actinomycetota > Acidimicrobiia > Acidimicrobiales > UBA8592 > JBCCFK01. Next base: position 2,208 of record JBCCFK010000160.1, read on the forward strand.
TCAACGCGCCGTCACCGTCGGTGCCGGCGAGGACGAGGCTGTCGTCCGAGGTGGTGATGGCGCCGAACGCGGCATCCGGTGGCAGGTCGTGGGGCACGGTGCGCCAGGTCGTTCCGCCGTCATCGCTGCGTCGGACCACCGGGTCTCTGACCCGGCCGTCGATCTCGGGCCAGACCCAGGGCACGTGCTCGCCGGTCAGCCAGAACAGCGCCTCGCCGAGACCGACCAGACCGATCGACGCGGCGTCGCCGGGCTGGAGCAGCTGCTCGACCTCGGCGAAGCTCGGTCGGATCGAGAGGACGGTCTCGAGCGTCTGGTCGGCGGCCGGGACCGCGCCGTCGGTCGCCGGAGCGGGCTCGTCCTGTTCGGCTTCCGCCTCGGGTTCGTCGTCTGACGCGTCGTCGCCGCTGAACAACCACAACCCGCCGAATGCGAGCACCAGCACGGCGCCGAGGCCCACGAGGAGGCGGTTCGCCCTGGGCGTGGCGGACGCGGCCGGCTCGATCCGGCCCCGGGCCGGGCCGGTCAGGTCGACGACCTCGACGTCGAGGCGCGCGCCGCACTGCGGGCAGAAGCGCGCATCGGCGGGCGTGCTCGCACCACACACGTCGCACGCTGCCGCCGCCATGGTTCGACCGTAGTACCCGACTGGGTGGTCGCTCGTTCGGGCACGCGGCAGGGGCACCTCGTAGGATCGCCGTCCGTGACCGCTCGAACCACCCGCATCCGGACCGCCTGATGGCTCGTCTGCTCCTCACCAACGACGACGGCGTCGAGTCGCCCGGCATCCACGCCATCGCGACGGCGCTGCACGACGCCGGCCACGAGGTGATCGTGGCGGCTCCGCTCGACGAGCGCTCGGGCTGGAGCGCCGGCGTCGGGTACATGGTCGACGGCCACGAATTCGAGATCGAGCGACGAGAGGTACCGGGTCGCCCGGACATCGAGACGTGGGGCGTCGAGGGGCCGCCGGCGTTCTGCGTGCTCACGGCGATGCTCGAGACCTTCGGGCCGCGCCCCGACCTGGTCGTGTCCGGCAGCAACATCGGCCTGAACCTCGGCCGCGGCGTGCTGCAGTCCGGGACGGTCGGTGGGGCGATGATCGCCCAGAACTTCGGTCTCTCGGCCATGGCCATCAGCCAGGACCACCACGGCGGTGACGTGCTGTGGGAGACGAGCGGCGCCGTCACCGTGGCGACGGTCGACTGGCTGCTCGGCGCGCCCCGCAAGACCGTGGTCAACGTGAACGTGCCCAACCGGCCGGTCGACCAACTCGAGGGCGTCCGCTGGGCTCGGCTGGCCGCGTTCGGGAACACCAGCACCTCGGTTGCGGGCGAGGCACCGGGGCGCATGCGCATCGTGGTGACCCCGCGCGAGGTGCAGCTGAAGCCGGACACCGACACGCACCAGGTCGACGAGGGATTCGTCACGGTGACGGGCCTGGTCGGCTTCCGCCACGAGGACGATGTGAGCCCGACAGCCATCGAGGCGATCGAGGCCCGGCTCTGACCGCCGGAGCGACAAGGATCGACAACCCAGAGGGGGAGACATGAGTGGACGACTCGACGGCAAGGTGGCCGTCATCACCGGGGCCGCGTCCGGCATCGGCGCCGGGACGGCCGAGCGGTTCGTCGCGGAGGGAGCGCGGGTCGTCGTCGCGGACCTGCAGGTCGACGCGGGCCAGGCGCTCGCGGACGCGCTCGGTGACGCTGCGGTCTTTGCGGAGTGCAACGTCACGATCGAGGAGCACGTGGCCGGAGCGGTCGACGCCGCGATGTCGTCGTTCGGGCGGCTGGACTGCATGTTCAACAACGCCGGGATCGTCGGCGTGGTCGGACCCATCGGCGAGACGCCGCTCGACGCCTGGACCAACACGATGGACATCCTGCTGACGGGTGTGTTCCTCGGGACCAAGCACGCCGCGCGGGTTCTGACCGAACAGGGCGAGGGCGGCACGATCATCTCGACCTCGTCCACCGCCGGCGTGATGGGCGGGCTCGGCCCCCACGCCTACACCGCGGCCAAGCACGCGGTCCGCGGCCTGACCAAGTCGGTCGCCAACGAACTGGCGCCGCACCAGATCCGGGTCAACGCCATCTCACCCGGCAACACGGCCACGGCGATGACCGCCGCGGTCGGCGGCGCCGAGCACACCGACACCGACGTCGCCGCCGAGCGCATCGCCGCAGGCTCGCCGCTGGGGTACTCGGGCTTCCCCGAGGACATCGCCAACGCCGCGCTCTATCTCGCCAGCGACGAGGCCAAGTACGTCAGCGGCCACACGCTGGTGGTCGACGCCGGTCAGACGTCGTCGGGCATGGTGGTCAACCGGTTCCACACCGGCCAGAACCGCGTGTTCAGGCACGCCGGCGGCCGCGAGGACCTCTAGGGGTCAGCCTGCACCGAGGGGGAGGACGACGTCACCATGAAGCTGGGATTGGGTATCGGATACTCGGGGTCGAAGCTGCGGATCCCGATCGACAGGATCAAGCTCGCCGAGCATCTCGGGTACGACTCGGTCTGGACCGCGGAGGCATACGGCTCCGACGCGATCACGCCGCTCGCCTGGATCGCGGCGCAGACCGAGCGCATCCGGCTCGGCACCGGCATCATGCAGCTCGCCGGTCGGGCCCCCGCGATGTGCGCCATGCAGGCCCAGACCGTCGACGCGCTCGCCGGGGGCGGCCGTGTCATCGCCGGGCTCGGGGTGTCCGGACCTCAGATCGTCGAGGGCTGGTACGGCGAGCCCTGGGGCAAGCCCTACTGGCGCCTGCGCGACTACGTCCAGATCATGCGCAAGGTGAACAAGCGCGAGGACCCCGTGACCCACGACGGCCGCGAGTACCAGCTGCCGTTCACCGGCGAGGGCGCCCTCGGCATCGGCAAGCCGCTGATGTCGATCATGCACACCAACCGCGAGTTGCCCATCTGGATGGGGTCGGGACGCGAGGCGACGGTGAAGCTCACCGCCGAGCTGTGCGACGGATGGTTGCCCATGCACTTCGTGCCCGGCCGCATGGATCACTACCGCCCGTGGGTGGAGGAGGGCTTCCGGCGCGCCGGCAACGGCAAGGGCTGGAAGGACTTCGAGATCCAGGCGGGTGGTCGCGTCGTCATCACCGACGACGTGAAGGGCGCCCTCGACGAGTCCAAGCCCGGCATCGCGCTGTACGTCGGCGGGATGGGGCACAAGGACCTGAACTTCCACAACGAGCACATGGTGCAGCGGGGCTACCCCGACGTGGCCGAGCGGGTGCAGGAGCTCTACCTGGCGGGCCGCAAGCAGGAGGCGATCGCCGCGATCCCCGACGAGTACGTGGACGATGCCGGGCTCTACGGCTCGGTCGAGCGGATCGAGAAGCGGTGGGAGTCCTGGGCGGACTCCGGCATCACCGGGTTCACCGTCAACACCCACCAGGAGGAGGCCGTGGAGCTCATGGCCGACATCGTCGGCACCCGGGGCTGACGGTCAGGACGCTCGCCAGGTCTCCTGGACTCGGACCCAGCGGAGGCCGTTCGGGCCGTCCGGATCGCGGGTGAACACGACCGTCGCGACCCGGTGGTTCGTGCGATCGGTCAGGCGGTGGTTCTCGACGTAGGTGGCGACGACGTGGTCCTCGGTCGAGGCGATCAGCCGGTGCTCGGTCACGGTGATCTCGAGGCTGTCGGTGTGGGCGTGCCCGTCCTCGATGGCGGCGATCGTGGCTTTCCGGTCCGACTCGGCTCCGTGGGGTCCGAGGATGGTGAAGTCCCGAGCGAGCGCACGCTCGACGCGCCCGATCTCCTCTCGGGGGATGGCGCCGAGGAAGTAGGCCTCGAAGAAGGCGTGGAGCTCGTCGATCTCGGTCCGCCACGGGTTGGCGACGACCTCGCGCACTACAGGCCCTCCAGGAACGCGGCGAGCGCCGCGTTGGTCGCCTCCGGCTTCTCCTGCTGGACCCAGTGACCGGCGCCGTCGATCAGCGTCGTGCCTCGGAAGTCCTCGCAGTGATCGCCCGCCATCCCGAACACGTCGATGCCCTCGACGAACACCCGGACCGGGTCGAACTCGCCCCCGATGAAGGCTGCGGGCTGGGTGAGGTTCGGGTCGGGGAGCGTGCCGAGCTGCTCGGCGTCGAGCGTCTGGGCGCGGTAGCGATTGAGCAGGCCGTGCCAGCCGTTCTGATCGATGCCGTCGGCATAGACCTGGAGGTCCTCGGCCGTGCACCACGCGGGGAACGGGTCCGGGTCGATCATGCCTTCGAGCATCGTGGCGTCGGCAGGCTTCTCGGCGACGAGGCCCGTGCCGTGGGAGTCGCCGGCCGCGCCGTAGTAGATCATCCGGATGCTCCGCAGCGTGTCGGCGCCCAGCTCGGCCTCGGCGACGCCCGGTTCCTGGAAGTACATCTGGTAGAAGAACCTGCCCTGATCGGTGTAGAGCGCCTTCCACAGCTCGAGCGACGAGACCTCGCCGACCGGCCTGTAGGGCACGCTCAGGCCGGCGACCGCGCTGACCTTGTCCGGGTGGAGGCGGGCCGTGTTCCAGGCGATCGGGGCACCCCAGTCGTGACCCCAGACGATGGCCTGGCCGTCGCCGAGGGTGTCGATGACCGCAGCGGCGTCCGAAGCGAGCTCGCGCAGCGTGTAGGAGGCGATGTCGGTGGGTGCCGACGAGCCGCCGTAGCCCCGCACGTTCATCGCGGCCACCCGAAAGCCGCGCTCGGAGAAGTGCGCCATCTGGTGGCGCCACGAGTACCAGAGCTCGGGCCAGCCGTGAATGCAGAGGATGAGCGGGCCCTCGCCGGCCACCGCGACCTCGAGGTCGATGTCACCGTTGGCGACGGTCAGGAACGAGTGCTCCACGGTCAGACCTCCATCGGGGCGTTCGGGTCTGCGGTCCATTCCTGCAGGCTGGCCGTGTAGACCGCGACGTCGTCACGGCCGAGCATCGCCAGCACGAACGCATCGAGCGAGGCCGCGATGCCACCGCCGCAGTACGTGATGATCGGGCCGTCCGGGAACATCGCACCGAGCTCGTCGAGCGGTCGAAACAGCCCCGTCTCGCCATCGAGCATGTCGAAGGCCGGTGTGTTCGTGGCGCCCGGGATGTGGCCGGGCTTGGCGTACATCTGCACCTCACCTGAATACATCTGGGGCATGAGCGAGTCGACGAGGCACGTGCCGTCGCCCTCGACGGCCGCCAGGACCTGCGCCTTGTCGGCGATGAGGTCGGGCCGGGCCGAGACGGTCAGGGTTCCGGTCGCTGGACTCGGAGCGGTGTCGTCCAACGGGAGACCGGCATCGCGCCATCCGCGCAGTCCTCCGTCGAGCAGCGCCGCGTTGTCGAATCCGATCCAGCGAAGCATCCACCAGACCCGCGCCGCCCACATCATCCCGGCGTCGTCGTAGAGCACCACCCGGGAGTCGTCGCCGACGCCGAGCGCGGCCATGGCCTCGCCGAAGGCCTCCGGCGTCGGAACCGCGAACCCCAACGGGCTGTCGGGGTCGCACAGCTCAGCGGTCAGATCCCCGAAACCGGCGCCGGGGATGTGGGCCGCGGCCCACTCGGGCCGACCGCTGGCGGCGGCGAAGCCGTCGGGGCCCGGCGTCAGCCGGACCGTGCAGTCGAGGACGACCAGGTCGGGGGCGGCGAGGTGCTCGTGGAGCCAGTCGGCGCTGACGAGGGGATCGATGGTGCTCATTTGTCGGCTCACTTTCCGTTGAGGGCCGCGACGACGGGGGCGAAGCTGTCGAGCGCATCGCGGCCGACGGTGACGTACGACGTGCCGTAGCGCTCGCGTCGCGCGAGCAGGGTCTCGATGATCTGGTCCACCGACCCGATCAGTGCGTGCGGGTGGTTGGCCAACACGTCGGGTTCGAGGCCCATCATCGGCGCCATGGCGGCCAGGGTGCCCTCGGTGTTGTCGGTGACGATCGTGAAGTACGCCCCGATCTCGATCTCGATGTCGTCGAAGCGGTCGCCTGCGCCGTCTCGGATCCAGCCGAGCTTCATGTCGGTCCCGTCGGCCGTGCCGCTGTTGAGTCCGACCTCGCCGATCTTGCCGTCGGAGTTGTCGAAGTTGATCGAGACGATGTCGGCCAGCTTGCCGGCGAGGCCCAGGACCTTGGGTGAGCCACCGCCGATCATGAACTTCGGGCCACCCTCCTGAGGCGACGCCATGCCCACCGTGTCGCGCACGTGGACGTGGTTCCCGCGGTAGTCGACCATCTCGCCGGTGAAGAACCGGCGGGCGAACTCGACGTACTCCACCATGCGGGCGATGCGGACCCCGGCCCGATCCATCGGGATGCCGATGGCGTCGTATTCGCTCTTGACCCACCCGGCGCCGAAGCCCGCCTCGAGACGGCCGTCGGACATGAGGTCGATCGTGCCCATCTCCTTCATCAGCACCATCGGGTGGTGGTAGTCGCAGCAGAAGACGCGGCAACCGATCATGATCTCGTTCGTCACCCCGGCGGCGGCCATCATCGCCGGCACGGCGGCGATGGTCTGGGGCGGGTGGTTGGCGGCCTCGGTGGCCGGGCCGTCGCCGAGATAGTGGTCGGCGAGGCTGAAGGTCGAGTACCCGTGGTCCTCGGCCTTGCGGGCCATGTCCAGCCAGGTCGCCTTCGAGTCCGGGGCGAAGGTCTGGTAACCGAAGCGGAACGGTCGGGGCATGGGATCTCCTCCGGAGTCGTGAAGGTTGTGTAGCAGAGGTGGTGCGCCGCCGTCCCTGGCCACGTCCAGTATTTGTTGTTACTGTCACACAACAATGCCGAAGCTGGTCGATCACGACGCCCGTCGAGCCGAGGTCGCGACCCTCGCTCAAGACGTCATCTGCGAACAGGGCCTCGCGTCGCTGACCCTCCGCGACGTGGCCGGCAAGGGCGGCTGGTCACCGACCGCCGTCACCCACTACTTCCGCAACCGCGACGAACTGCTCGTCTTCACCCTGCAACACTCCCGTGACGAGGCCGGACGTCGGGTGGCCGCCGCCATCGAGGCCGGCGCGGACCTGCTCCAGGCCACCATCGAGCAGACCCTCCCGCTCGACGAACCGCGCCGCCGCCAATGGCAGGTCTGGTTGGCCTTCTGGGGCTCCGCCGTCGGCTCGCCCACCCTCGCCAGCGTGCAGGCCGAGGCGCAACGTCGATTCCGTGGTCAGCTGCGCGCCGGCCTCGAGGGCCGAGGATTCACCGGCGACCTCGACCATGAGAGCGGCCGACTCGTCGCTCTCGTCGACGGCATCGCTGTGCAGGCCACGTTCGCACCACGGCAGTGGCCTGCCGACCGCCAGCTCGCACAGTTCAGCAACCACCTCTCCTGACACCGGAGGCACCCATGGATCAGGCGCTCATCGATCGCATCCGGGAGCAGATGCACTACGAGTTCGAGCGCAAGGCGCCCCCGGAGGGGTTCCCTGCGTTCCACGACATCCCCACGAGTCGTCACATCTCCCAGGAGTTCCACGACCTCGAGCAGGAGCACCTGTGGCCTCGCGTGTGGGTGATGGCCGGCCGGGCCGAGGACATCCCGGGCCCCGGTGACTACTTCCAGCACTCAGTGCACGACATGAATTCCACGTATGCCACGCATGGCACGCTGATTGCACCCACACTTGGACGTCATTGCCACTTGGTGCACGTCACGAATTCCACGTATGCCACGCATGGG
>JBCCFK010000161.1:0-9861 GCA_039029775.1 Actinomycetota bacterium
ATTGTTGGCACAACAATATTATGTCGGCTTTTTGGTTGTTTTGTAGCCTCATACCCCCAACCTCGGACATAATATTTGGAACGCTCGCTGACTGCTTCGAGCAGGGCGTCGCCGGCGGTGTGCCCGAGCGAGTCGTTGATGATCTTGAAGTGGTCGAGATCGAGGAGCAGGACTGCCACGGCGTCCCCCTCGTCTCCGCTGCGCCGGACCCAGGTCTCGAGGCGTTCGAGGAAGACCTCGCGGTTGACCAGTCCGGTGAGCTCGTCGTGTCGCGAGCGGTGGAACGCGTCCTGCTCAGCGCCACGGCGTCGCCGGGCGAGTGCCAGCGTGCCCGCCACGCCTCGCATGAAGTCGACATCGCGCTCGCCGAACGGTCGAGGGCTGAGTGTCCGAACCAGGACGACGCCGTCGTCGGTCGGCACGGCGATCTCCGTCGCAGCTTCGGCTCGAGTCGCGGCGTCGCTGACCACGTCGCCGCTCGCGATGGCGTCGGCGATCAGGCCACCGGTCGTGGCGGTCGCGGTCTGGCGGTCCACGGCGATCCCACCGGGGCCGATGCCGGCGACCAACGTGGGAGCCTCGCCCACGGAGCGGTGGATCTCGACGGCGTCGACGCCGAGCGCGGTTCTGACCCCCGAGACGGCGGTCGACACCAGCGTCGAGTCGTCGGCCCCGTCGAGCGCTTGCGCGACCAGTTCGGAGAGCACAGCGAGCTGTGCTTCACGTGCGGTCGTGTCCGCCTGCATCTTGCGATGGCGGGTGATGTCGGCCACGTTGGCATGTGCTGCGGCACCGGATTCCCGCCCGACCAGGGTCATCTCGGCGTCGATCCACCCCGACTCGCCGCGCACCGGGACGCAGACCGACGCGATGACGCCTTCGTGGCGACAGACGGTGTCGACGGCATCGGTCACACGCTGGACCTCGTCGGCACCCATCAGGTCGCCGAGGGAGACCGCGTCGTCGGGTGCCACGGCGAGCAGTCGCCGCACGTCAGGGCCGAGCCACCGGATGTCGCCCTCGCGGTCGAATCGGATGCCGACGGCGTCAGCGGAAGGCGTCGCGGGGGACGATCCGGCCGTGAGGCGGAGCATGCCGGCGGCGCTCGCCAACATGGCGGCGGCCACGACGATGAGCCACACGGGTGCGTATGCCACCGAGACCACGATCGCCAGACCCGCCGCGATCGTGAAGGGGAGGACGGACTTCACCCAGGGACAATCGGCCCGTGTCGCCGGGCCTTGAGGAAGCTCACCCAGAGACTCGGCTCACTCGAACGTCGGCAGGGCGTCGCACCCGGGTAGATTCCCTGTGATGACCGGATCGGCTGACCCCTGCATTCTCACCGTCCACGCCCACCCGGACGACGAGTCGTCCAAGGGTGCGGGCACCATCGCCAAGTACTCCGACGCTGGCGTTCGCTCGGTGCTGGTGTGCTGCACGGGCGGCGAGGAGGGCGACATCCTCAACCCGGCGATGGATCGACCGGAGATCAAGGACAACATCGAGGCCGTCCGGCGCGAAGAGCTGGCGCTGGCCGCCAAGATCATCGGGTACCACGAGGTCCACTACCTCGGCTATCGGGACTCGGGCATGCCCGACAGCGAGGCCAACGCAAGGCCGGAGTGCTTCGCGAACGCACCCGAGGACGAGGCCGTCGAGCGGCTGGTCCGCATCATCCGCGCGGAGCGCCCCCAGGTGATCGTCACCTACCCCGACGATCAGAAGGGCTATCGGCACCCCGACCATCTCCGGGTGTACGACATCACCATCCCCGCCTGGGAGGCCGCCGGTGACCCCGACCGGTTCCCCGACGCCGGCGAACCGTGGACGCCGCTCAAGCTCTACTACACGACCTGGAGCAAGGCCCGCATCGAGGCGCTCCACGCGCTCTACGGCGAGCTCGAGTTGGAGTCGCCCTACAGCGAAGACTGGTTCAAGCGCCCGTCCCAGGACCACCGGATCACGACCAAGATCGACGTCGAGGCCTTCTACCACCGGCGCAGCGATGCCCTGTTGGCGCATGCGACCCAGGTCGACCCGGAGTCCAAGTTCTGGTTCGGCCTGCCCCAGGACAGGGCCGCCGCGGCCTACCCCTACGACGACTACATCCTCGCCCACGACCGGACCGGTGCGGCCACGCCCGAATCCGACGTCTTCGCCGGCGTGCCCGGCTGGGCCGGGATCTGATGGCGGTCTTCCTCAGCGAGGACTGGATCGCCGAGCTGGCGCGCGTCGGGGGTGGACTGTCGGCGACGGAGGGTGTCTCGATGTCGATCCAGCACGAGATCGCGGGCGCTCCCGACGGCAAGGTCCGGTTCCATCTCGTCTGGACCGACGGTGTCCTCACCGAGGCCGCCCTCGGCAAGATCGCTGATCCCGACATCAGCGTGCAGGCCAAGGCCCCCGAGGCACTGAAGATCCTTCACGGTGAGATGAGCCCCGACGTGGGCTACATGCAGGGCCGGCTCAAGGTCGACGGCGACCATCGTCGGCTGATGATCGACCTACGCGACTGGCGGGCGAGCGAGGCCTACCGGGCCCTCTGGTCGCACATGGCCGACTTCACCGACTGATCCGCCGGCCGCCGGAGCGGTCAGTCGCGGCAGCCACCGCCCGCACGTTGTGCGGTGCGGAGTTCCCGATAGCCGATCAGCGTCGCTCCGGACCGCTCCACCAGGTTGCGGATGCCGGCGTCGTGGCTGGTCACGAGATAGTCCTCGACTCGGCCCGACCAGTCGGGATCGAGCCCCCGGATCTCGGGTGCATCGGTGGCCGGGCTGACCGTGAGGACCGTGACCCCCGGTTGGAGGTCGAAGATCGCGTGCTCGATCACGGCGCGGGTCGGACGACCCTTGGCGTCGACGACGTGGTCGGCCACCAGGATGTTCTCCTCGCGGGCGAGCTCGCGGGCGGGGAACCCGATGGCGCGCTCGTCGACCGCTGCCGGCAGGCGTACGGGCAGGCCGAACTCGCAGGCGAGGTCGAGATACACGTCGAAGAACTCAGGTCGCCGCTGCAACGCCGCGAGGTGTGCGTCGAGGTGCGTGACGTCGAAGCCCCAGAGGATCGCGCGCTCGATCTGGGAGCGGCACTCGCGGCGGACCTCGTCGAGATCGGCATGGTCCCAGAGGTCTTCCGCGGTCCGCGGGAACCCGCCGTCGCCGTCGAGGAGCGACGGCGACATCGTCACCGGACCCCAGCGATAGCGGTCGAGCTCGGCGTTGAGCGTGAGCTGCACGCCGATGTCCTCGCCCCGGTACCGCGACGCCGCGTCGCGGGACCACGGACAGGGCACCATGAGCGACCCGGTGGTGGCCAGGCCGGTGCGGATCGACTCGTAGACCGCGACGTTGGCACCGTGGGCCTGGCCCAGGTTGGTGGCGCTGATGATGAGCAGGCGATCGTCCGGATCGTGTCCGAGCGCCTCGTTGAGCGACGTCACGCCCCCAACGCTACCGGCGACCACCGGGCCCGGGACAGCTGGTGCGCCGGGCGAGCGTCACATCTCCGGGCACGCGCCCCACAACCCTCGGCCGGCGCGCCGCGCCTCGCCGACTGCGGCAGCGACGGGGTCGGCGGTCGCCAGGTTCGGTTCGATCGCCAGTGCGTCTGCCATGCCGTCGAGTGCCAGCTGCAAGGCGACATCGGCCACGGTTGCGGTGCGCACGTATGCCAGGAGCCGCCCGTAGATGTCCCGGGGCTCCTCGTCGACCGACAGCTCGACGATCGATCCGACCGGTGCCAGGGAGGCGAGGTGGACGGCCGCCTCGGGTCCGAAGCACTCGCCTGGCCGGCCGTGATGGGCGACCTCCGGTGTGTCGATCCCGATCAGCCGGACGGTCTCGGTACGGGCGCCGCTGGACACCACCAGCGTGTCGCCGTCCACGATCTCGACCACCACGGCTCGGGGAGGGTGCACCGTCGGCGCCGGCGCCGAGCAGGCCGAAGCGGTGGCCAGCGCACAGGCGAGCGCAGCGATGTGAAGTGCGCACTTCATGACGTTCCCCTTCCTGAGCCACGTCACGGCAGGACGTGGGCGACGTAGTCGGGGAAGGCGTCAGGCCGGGCCCGGACGGCCGGCGAATGGCCACCGATCGGCGGCCGCGGCGGCGCTGACGGCCGCCGGGGTCAGGCGATCAGGCGGCCTGTGTGTCGGGGGCAGTGTACTGAGGACGGCTCTCGCGCAGGGCCCGACGAGCCTCGGCGAGACCCTTGCGGCCGACCTGCTTGGTGTGCTCGTCCAAACGCCATGTTCCGGCGGTGTTGTCGATGAGTCGGAGTTGCTTGCTCATGTCTCCATCTTGAACAAGGGGTGTGACAGTTTTGTTCCGCAGGGCGGACGCTTGTGCGCCTGCGGCTGCGCCTCAGGCGCCGGCCCGGGTCCTCGTCCCCCGAACCCTCGCTGCGGCTGTGACTTCGCGCTGTCGCTTCGCGGGGCGTCCGCCCGAACGATTAGGGTCGGGCGGTCACTTCACGCGAGAACGAGGAACGCGCGCACATGCAGAAGATGGGTGTCATCGGCGGCGGCACGATGGGGTCGGGAATCGCCGAGGTCGGGGCCAAGAACGGCATCGAGACGGTCGTGGTCGAGATCGATGCGTCGCTCGCCGAAGCGGCCCAGAGCCGGCTCGAGAAGAGCGCGAACAAGGCCGTCGAGCGCAACAAGATGACTCAGGAGGAGTGCGACGCGCTCCTGGGCAACCTCTCGTTCACCACCACCTACGACGAGCTCGCCGACGCCGATCTCGTCGTCGAGGCGGTCATCGAGATGCCGGAGGTCAAGTTCGAGGTGTTCCGCACGCTCGACTCGATCGTCAAGCCCGAGGGCATCCTGGCCTCGAACACCTCGTCGATCCCGATCGTCGAGATCGGCGCGGTCACGAACCGCCCGGAGCAGGTCCTCGGGATGCACTTCTTCAACCCGGCCACGGTCCAGCCGCTCGTCGAGCTGATCTACAGCCAGAAGACGTCCGAGGAGACGATGGAGAAGGTCCACGCCTTCTGCGTCGACGTGCTGAAGAAGAGCCCGATCCGCACCGGCGACCGCGCCGGTTTCGTCGTCAACCGCCTCCTGGTGCCCTACCTGCTGCAGGCCATGGAGATGTTCGACCGTGGCCAGGCCACCAAGGAGGACATCGACGCCGGCATGCGTGGCGGTTGCGCCCACCCGATGGGCCCGCTGGAGCTGTCGGACCTCATCGGCCTCGACACGATGCTCCTCGTCGCCGAGGTCCTCTACGACGAGTTCAAGGAGAAGCTCTACGCACCGCCAGCCGTGCTGAAGCGCATGGTCGCCGCGGGCGAGCTCGGCCGGAAGACCGGGAAGGGCTTCTATGACTACTCGTAGCCCGGGCGTCACCGTCCCGTTGCCCGCCAAGCTGGGCGACCAGGCGGAACTGCTCGCCGAGATCGAGGCCCTGGGTTATGAGGAAGCCTGGTCGTCGGAGGCCAACGGTGCGGACGCGTTCACCCCGCTCGTGCTCGCTGCGGTCCATGCGCCGTCGCTGCGCCTCGGCACGGCCATCGTCCCGGCCTACACCCGCGGTCCGGCACTCATGGCGCAGTCGGTGGCATCGATGGCGTCGGTCGCCCCGGGTCGGTTCGTACTCGGCCTCGGCTCGTCATCGAACGTGATCGTCGAGGCCTGGAACGACATTCCCTTCGAGGAGCCGTACAAGAAGACCCGCGACATGGTGCGGTTCCTGCGGATTGCGCTGACCGGCGACAAGGTCACCCAGGACTTCGACACGTTCTCGGTCAAGGGCTTCCGTCTGGGCATGGAGACGCCCGACCAACCGGTGCCCATCCTCGTCGCCGCGCTCCGCGAGGGCATGCTGCGTCTGGCCGGCCGCGAGGGCGACGGCGCAATCATCAACTGGCTCTCCGCCGAGGACGTCAGCACGGTGGCCGGCATCGTCAACGACCAAGGGGACGACAAGGAGATCGTCGCCCGGCTGTTCGTCTGCCCGAACCCTGACCGCGAGACGGTGCTGCCCCAGGCCAAACGAGCCATCGCCGCGTACGTCAACGTCCCGGTCTACCGGGCCTTCCACGAGTGGCTCGGTCGGACCGACACGCTGGGCAAGCACTGGGAGCTCTGGGACGCCGGTGACCGGGCCGGCTCGATCGAGGCGATGCCCGACGAGGTCGTGGACGAGCTGGTGATCCATGGGACGGCCGAGGAGTGTCGGGCGCACATCGAGCGGTACTTCGACAACGGCGTCACCACGACGTCGCTGTCGGTGATGCCGTTCGGAGGCATCGACATGATGCAGGCGATTCGGGACCTCGCTCCGAACAACGCCTGAGTCAACCCCCGGCGGCCGCTCGCAGGTGATCGGTCAGGTCGGGGAGCCGGCTGGACGCGTTCAGGCCGCTGGTCGAGGGCATCAGGTACACCCGCGCCCCGCCCAGGCGCTCGGCCTGCCAACCGGCACCGGCCCGGCGGTCGCGTGCCGCCCGCCAGCCGGCCAGCCCGACGAAACAGACAGCCGGCACCTCGAGCCAGTCCACCATGCGCACGAGCCGGGCCAGCCCCTCGACGTACTCGACCGATTCGAGTTCGTCGGCGCGGCGGGTCGTGCGCTTGACGACATCCGTCATCCCGACACCGTGTGCGGTGAGTGCGTGATCTGGGTCTCGATCGCGGGTCACCAGACCGGCCGCCAGCGCAGCGGGCCAGAATCGATTGCCGGGTCGAGCGAAGCCGACCCCGTCGTCCGCGGCTGCGGGACTCGGGTTGAGGCCACACACCAGCAGTCGCATCCCGGGGCCGACGGTGTCGGGCAGGGTGCGGAATCGCGTGAGTCTCGTCGCGTGGCCGACCCGGCGCCGACGGAGCGCGAAGCCGGCACCGGTGGCGAGATCGGCGAGCAGGGCGCGGTCCACGACATCGGGGGCTGGGAGAATCGCGTGTCGGCCTTCACCGGGGTCAGCGGTGCGGCTCAACGACGCCAGCGCCATCGGCAGTGCGGAGGCGCCGATCGAGCGGAGGTCCACCGGTGCCGACATCCGGCTGACGCTACCCGGGAGCGGATGGCCTGACCGGCTTCTGTCGCAGCGCGGGAAAGGTGCGCGCGTTGGCGTCGCGGGCATGGCTAAGGTGGCCGAAATTGCACAGCCCAGTCCTGATGGGTCAGGCTGACGGGCCAAACCAGCGAAAGCGAGCGGAGATGACCGACACTGCGGAGACGACGCTGAACCAGGCACTGGACCTGGTCGATCGCGGGTTGTCCGAGCTCCAGAGCCGAGAGATCGTCTCCGCGTCCCAGGTCGCCGACATGCTCCTGGATCTCCGCTTGTTGCTGCTCGACCTCGACGAGGGTCGTCCCGATCCGGTCGAGGCTGCGCTGGCCACCTGACCGCCGAGGAGCTTCCTCCGGCTCAGCCGAACGACACCAGCGCGTTCCGGCGGCTCTCGATCGCGGCGCGGATCCGTTCCGACGGGATCGCCAGGTTCTCTGCGATGCGCTCCAGCGCGGCCACGCGCCCTTCGTCGGGGGCGACCGCACCCTGGGGGTTGACGAGCAGGACGCCCGCGTCGACCACCGCGTCGCGCCCGCGCTCGTTCAGCGAGGAGGCCAGGGCCTGGAGTTCCTCGTCGAGGTGCTCGCGATCCGGGCGGCCGAGATCGTTCTCGAGCGTGTCGGTGCTGTACGGGATGTTGGTGTACCGCTGCAGCACGATCACGGCCTCGCGGCGTTCCTCCTGGCTCAGCGGTCCATCCGGGAGGAGACTGCCGGCGGCACGACGCAGGATTCGGGTCAGGACGTCCTCGACGGGCGCGTCACCGGGGTGCGCGAGGACGCCGTGGTCGAAGGTCGAGCCGCACGAGCGGCACTCGACGTAACGCCCGACCTCGCCCAGGCGGACGAGCGGAACGCGGCGCAGGAACGCCCATCGCTGTACGGCCTTGAGCTCGTACTGGCGACTACTGCGTTCTCGAGGGCATCGGAAGGTCCCGCTGCCCAACCTTCTCGTTCGGGTGCCCGACCCCAACAAGCTCATCTGGTCTTTCCCTAACTGACGGCGTCAGCCCGCGCCGGAGCACTGTAGCGGGAAGAAGACGATTGTTAAAGGCAGGTTGCGAATCAATGACGAACGTCACGTCGCCACCACGGCGACGGGGCGTTCAACCGGCCGGCCAGGCCCGTTGCCAGGCCTTGGCGAGCACGCGACCGACGGCCAGCCCGACGAGGATGTCGGATGCGTGGTGGATGCGCACGTGGATCCGACTGGACGCCACGACGCCACCGAGGGCGGCATGTACGAGGCGCAGGCGCGACCGTTCGTTGAGCAGTGTGACCGCCATCGCCGCGGCGCTCGCGTGCCCGCTCGGGAAGCTCGACGTCGACGGCGTGCGGAGGTGGAGCGGCCGCTCCACCTCGTGCTCCGGTCGCTCGCGCCGGAAGAGCCGCTTGAGTCCCTGGTTGACGATGAGCGACTCGGCGCCGATGGCCAGCGCGAACCGCGCGGCCCGACGTGGATCGATCGCCCCGGTGGCGAGCCGGCCGAGGTTGTAGGCGTGCCAGACGGCGCTGAAGTCGCCGGCGGCGGACGCGGCGTAGAAGAGGCGGTCGAGCGCCGGGTCGTTCCTGAACCGGTCCCACCACGCATCGACGGCCTCGTCGATCTCGTCGACCCAGGGGGGAAGGCGCAGCGCCGGCGCGTCGGGCACCCGCAGACCCTATCGGCGGCCCGGCGCGCGGCCGCGACACCTGTCCGTTCGGCCCCCTTCCCGGGCCGGGCTACGCTGCCGCTCCATGCATGACAGCGGTGGCGACGTCGCAGCGGTCGCGGCGGCCAACGACGCGTTCTATCGGGCCTTCGAGAGCGGCGAGCTCGCGGCAATGGACCGGGTCTGGGAACACACCGACCGGGTGACGTGCACCCACCCCGGGATGCCGGCCGTTCACGGCTGGGAGGCCGTCCGGCTGTCGTGGGAGGCGATCCTCGGCGGCGGTGGCGTGCCCCAGTTCATCGTCACCGAGGAGCACGTGACGGTGGTCGGCGACGCCGCATGGGTCGTGGGCGTGGAGAACATGATCCTGCCCGGCGGGAGTGGGGCGGGCAGTGTGGTCAACACCTTTGTGCGGAGCGAGGACGGTTGGTTGATGGTGGGTCACCACGGGGCGCCGATCAGCCGCCCGGCGATCGGCTGAGGGCCCTCAGACCGGGCTGTCGGTTCGCTCGATCGCCGTGACGCCGGCCCCGTCGTCGCGGAACGCTCCCGGGCCGGTGAACATCCCACGGCGCCACCGGCTCGGCGTCAGGACGAGGGCGCGGGGATAGTCCTCGAACATCCACCGGGCGAAGTTGCGACGCGTCCAGTCGTTCGTGTCGGCGGCACGGAGCGCGCCGCGGGCCCCGACCGGGTGCTCGAGGAGCTTGGCGAGGAACCTCGCGAAGCGATGGTCCGTCGTGAGGTGATGGTCGACCGCGCGCTCGTACACCGCCGCGGCCGCGGCGGGGTTCGTGGCCCCGGCCTCGCCGATCGCATCTGCGGCGCTCCGGCCGCTGACCAGGGCCTGGGCGATGCCCTCGCCCGTCATCGGGTCGGTCGCGGCGACGGCGTCGCCGACGAAGAACACTCGATGCGCCGTCCGGGGGAGACCGTCGACCCGAGCGGGGATCGGCCACGCCTTGTGCCGGTCCTCGGGTCGGGCATCCGGGCAGAGGACGGCCTGCACGCCGGGGCGCTCGAGCAGGTCCGCCCAGATCCGCCCCATGTCACCGACCTTGACGCCGCTGGAACGGTGGATGCCGAAGCCGACGTTGGCCCGCGGCCCCGGCAGCGGGAACCACCATGCGTAACCCCGCCGGAGATCCGGCGCGAACCAGACGACCAGATGCGGGGCC
>JBCCFK010000162.1:0-9807 GCA_039029775.1 Actinomycetota bacterium
CGACAATGCGGACTCATCACAGCTCGGCGTCTGTGTCACGCCAGTGCGACCGCGAAGGGAGGGGCAACCGTGGCAAAGGCCAAACGTCGTTCGTCGACGAGCGGAGAAGAAACGCGGGCACGGATCGTGGAAGCCACGCTCCAGACGCTCCAGGACGAGGGCATCGTCGGTGCGTCGGCACGTGCCATCGCCCGGGCCGGTGACTTCAACCAGGCGCTGATCTTCTACCACTTCGGCAGTGTCGACGAGGCCATCGTGGCGGCCGTCGGCGAACTGTCCCGTCGGCGACTCGATCGGTACCGGGATCCACTGATGTCGGTCGACAACCTGACCGACCTGATCGGCGTGGCGCGCGAGCTCTACGAGAACGATCGCGAGTCCGGCGAGATCACCGTCCTGGCCCAGGCGTTCGCCGGAGCGAGCCGCGACGACGAGATGGGTCCGGCCATGTTCGATCACATCTCGGACTGGAACGACCTCATCGAAGAGGTCGTCCAGCGGGCCATCGAGTCGAGCCCGCTCGCGACCCACCCGCTCGCCGGCGCGCTCCCGCGACACGAGATCGCGATGGGGATCTCGGCGCTGTTCCTCGGCATTGAGCTGATGGGCCAGCTCGACCCCGAACGCGCCGACACCGACAAGATGTTCACGAGCATCGCCGCCATGGCCCAGCTCGCCGAGTCGATGCTGCAGGCGGGTCTGCTGCCCCAACCGTCCGCCTGAGGACGACACCTCAATTCGTCCGCCGCCGCCGGCGTCACCCGGTACGGTCGGCGCCGTGGACGCAGTCATCTTCGACTTCGACGGCCTGATCCTCGACACCGAGTGGCCCGCGTTCGTGAGCGTCGTGGAGGTCTTCGAGGCCCACGGCGCCGAGCTGCCGCTCGTGGATTGGCAGCATCGCATCGGCCGCGGCGACAACGCGCCGTGGACCGAGCTCCTCGAGATCGCCGTCGGTCGCTCGCTCGACCACGAGGAGCTCACCGCACAGCGGCGCGAGCGCAAGAACGCCATGACCGACGCGAACCCGATCCAACCCGGTGTACTGGATCTGCTCGGGCAGGCCGACCGCCTCGGGATGGCGACCGCTGTGGCCTCGAGCTCGTCGATGTCGTGGGTGGGTCGACACCTCGACCGGCTCGGCATCACGGACCGCTTCGGTGCGGTCCGAACCCAGGATGACGTCGAACGCGCCAAGCCGTGGCCGGACGTGTTCCTCGCCGCCGCATCGGCCCTCGGTGTCGCGCCCGGGCGTGCTGTGGTGTTCGAGGATTCGCGCAATGGCGTCCTGGCCGCCAAGGAGGCCGGCATGTTCTGCGTCGCCGTCCCGAACCGCATCACCGAGGGCCTCGACTTCTCCGACGCCGATCTCGTCGTGTCATCCCTGGCCGACATCGACCTGGCCGCGCTGATCGCCGCCTGAGGCGAGCCCGCGGTCGGGTTTCGAGCGTCTCGCCGCCCGGCCGTACACTCGGCTCGTGAGCTTCCCCACGCGGCGCCTGCGCCGCCTTCGACGCACCCCGGCCATGCGGCGACTCGTCGCCGAGGCACGACTCACGACCGATGATCTGATCGCGCCGTTGTTCGTCCGCGAGGGCATCGACGAGCCGAACCCCATCGTGTCGCTGCCCGGCGTCGTCCAGCACACCAGGGCCTCGTTGGTCGCCGAGGTGGAGCAGCTGATCGACCTCGGCATCCCCGGAGTCATCCTCTTCGGCGTGCCGGCGACCAAGGACCCCCAGGGGTCCGAGGCATGGAATCCAGACGGCATCGTGCAGCTCGCCCTGAAGGACCTGCGCGACCGCTTCGGCGACGAGGTCGTGGTCATGGCCGACCTCTGCGTCGACGAGTACACGGACCACGGGCACTGTGGGATCGTCGGGGCCGATGGTCACGTCGACAACGACGCCACGCTCGATCTGTACGCCCGGATCGCGGTCGCTCAGGCCGAAGCCGGGGCCCACGTCGTCGCCCCCTCGGGGATGATGGACGGCCAGGTCGCCGCGATCCGCGCGGGCCTCGACGGAGCAGGGCACGACCAGATCCCGATCCTCGCCTACTCCGCGAAGTACGCCAGCGGTCTCTACGGCCCCTTCCGCGACGCCGTCGATGTCAGCATCGCGGACGGCGGAGACCGCAAGGCCTACCAACAGGACTGGCACAACGCTCGAGAGGCGATGGAGGAGATCCGCTTCGACCTCGCCGAGGGCGCCGACATGATCATGGTGAAACCGGCGGTCACCTACCTCGACGTCATCTCCACCGCCCGGGCCGAGACCGATGTGCCGATCGCGGCGTACCACGTGTCCTGCGAATACGCCATGATCAAGGCGGCGGCCGCGAACGACTGGATCGACGGCGACGTGGTCGCCCTCGAACAGCTCACCGCGATCAAGCGCGCCGGTGCGGACATGATCCTCACCTACCTCGCCCGCGAGATCGCCGAGCGACTCTGAGACACCCAGGAAAGGACCGAGCGTGAACAACGCCGAGCTCTTCGAACGCGCCAAGCTGGTCATGCCCGGCGGTGTCAACTCGCCGGTCCGGTCCTTCCGGTCGGTCGGTGGCACGCCCTACTTCGTCGAGCGGGCGCAGGGCCCCTACGTCTGGGACGCCGAGGGCAAGCGCTACATCGACTACGTGATGAGCTACGGGCCCGGCATCCTCGGCCACGCTCACCACACGGTCATCGACGCCATTCAACAGGCGGCCGGCGACGGCACGTCGTTCGGTGCGCCGACCCTCCGTGAGATCGAGATGGCCGAGGAGCTCTGCGATCGCATCGACGGGCTCGAGATGGTCCGCCTGGTCTCGAGCGGCACTGAGGCGGCGATGTCCGCGATCCGGCTCGCCCGGGGCGTGACCGGCCGCAACACGATCATGAAGTTCGCCGGCCACTACCACGGTCACGCGGATGCGTTGCTGGCGGCCGGAGGCAGCGGTGTCGCCAACCAGGGCCTCTCGGGCTGCGACGGTGTTCCCGACTCGGCTGTCGCCGACACCGTGGTCGTGCCGTGGAACGTGGTGCCCGACCTCGACGACTCGATCGCCGTCCTCGCCGTCGAGCCGCTCCCTGCGAACATGGGCCTCGTTCCGCCCCGAGCCGGGTTTCTGCAGGAGCTGCGCGACGCATGCGACGCGACCGGCACCCTGCTGCTCTTCGACGAGGTGATCACCGGGTTCCGCCTCGCGCGCGGAGGAGCCACGGCGTTCTACGGCGTGCGCCCTGACGTCTGGGCGTTCGGGAAGGTCATCGGCGGTGGTCTGCCCGTCGGCGCCTACGGGGCCAGCCGCGAGGTCATGGGCCACGTCGCCCCGCTCGGGGGCGTCTACCAGGCCGGGACGCTCTCGGGGAATCCGCTGGCGACCGCCGCCGGCCTCGCCCAGCTGCGACTGTTGGACGACGCCGCGTACGCCCAGCTCGAGGCCACCGCGACCCGGCTCGCCGACGGTCTGGCGGCCGCGTTCGCCGGCGCCGGGGTGGCGGCCGTCGTCCCGCGGGTCGGCCCGCTGCTCGGCATCTTCTTCACCGATGAGCAGCCCATGGACTTCGACCAGGCCCAGGCCGCGGCCGACAACGGTGTGTACCCGAGGTTCTTCCACGGAATGCTCGAGCGCGGGGTGGCACTGGCCCCCGGTGCCTACGAGGCGCTGTTCCCGAGCCTCGCCCACACCGACGCCGTGATCGACGAGACGATCCAGATCGCCGCCGAGGTCGCCGCAACCCTCACCGACGGGAACTAGTCAGCGGGCTCCTCTGAACCAATGGCGAGCCCCGGGCGAGGGAAGGGCCACGCAACCCGTCAGGTGGGGAGATCCACCTCGCCGCGGCGCGAGAGTGCCTGGTGGTCGAGCACGACCACCGATCGCCGCCCGGTCTCGATCGCACCCTCGTCACGCAGCACCCGCAACGCGCGAACGACGGCTTCGCGGGAGAGCCCCGACCACTCCGCGAGATCCTGCTGCGAGACGGGCAGGTCCACCGTCGTGGGGAGTCCGTCCGGAGTGATCGCCTCGGCGGTCAGGTCGATCAGGCGGTTCGCGACGCGGGTGACGGCGTCGGCGGTGGCGATGTCGTGCATCAGGCGCGACGTCTGTCGCAGGCGTCGGTTGGTCTGGTCGAGCAGCGCCATCGCCAGGTCGGGCGAGGCCCCCACCGTCTCGAGGAAGTGGTCGCGCGTGATCACGACCGCCTGCGTCTCGACCAGCGCGGTGGCGCCCGCGCTCATCGGATCGCCGTCGAGCGCGCTCAGCTCGCCGAGGATGCACCCGCGCTCGCGGAAGCCCATGACCGTCACCCGCCCGGCCTCGGAGATCTTCTGCACCTTGACGATGCCGTCGGTGACGATCCAGACCCGCTCGGCCGGGTCGCCTTCGTGGAACAGCCAGCTGCCGCGAGCGAATGTGCGGCGCGACCCCCGACTCATCAGCCGCTGCGCGGTCTCTGCCTCGATCACATCGAGGATGGGCGGTGACGACACGGCGAGCATCGTAGACCCCGGACCGGGTTGCGCCCGCGTTGGGCGCGAGCGTCGGCTCAGACCGCGCGCCCGCGCGCCGCTCGGTATCGTCGGATGAGGGCGTTGGTCGACGCGTCGTGGGCGAGTTCAGGAGGAGCCGCTTCGGTCAGCTCGGGCGCGATCGCCGTCGCCAGCACCTTGCCGAGCTCCACGCCCCACTGGTCGAAGGAGTTGATCTGCCAGATCACGCCTTGGGTGAACACCTTGTGTTCGTACAGCGCGACGAGCTGGCCGAGGACCGAGGGCGACAGTCGGGGCGCCAGGATCGTCGTCGTCGGCCGGTTGCCCGGGAACGTCTTGTGGGCCACCAGTTCGTCGGCGACCCCTTCGGCGCGGACCCGTTCCTCGGTCTTGCCGAACGCCAGCGCTTCGGTCTGTGCGAGGCAGTTCGCCACGAGGAGGTCGTGTTGGTCGCCCCCGCCGTCGACCGGCACGTCGTCGGCAGGGGAGCAGACCGTGATGAAGTCGGCGGGCACGATCGTGGTGCCCTGATGCAGCAGTTGGTAGAACGCGTGCTGACCGTTCGTGCCGGGTTCGCCCCAGATGATCGGCCCGGTCTCGCCTGTCACCGGCGAGCCGTCGAGGCGGACGCGCTTGCCGTTGCTCTCCATGTCGAGCTGCTGCAGATACGCGGGGAAGCGATGCAGGTCGGCGGCGTACGGGAGCACGGCGTGGGTGGACCAGCCGAAGAAGTTCCGGTACCAGACCCCCAACAGCCCGAGCAGCACCGGCACGTTCTGCTCCAGCGGCGTGTGGCGGAAGTGCTCGTCCATCTCGCGGAAGCCGGCGAGCAGCTCGGCGAAACCGACGGGCCCGATGGCGATCATCAGACTGAGACCGATCGCGGAGTCCATCGAGTACCGCCCCCCGACCCAGTCCCAGAAGCCGAACATGTTCTCGGTGTCGATGCCGAATGCCGAGACCTGTTCAGCGTTGGTGGAGACGGCGACGAAGTGCTCGGCCACCGCTTCGTCGCCCAACGCGTCCACGAGCCAGCGGCGAGCGCTTGTCGCGTTGGTGATGGTCTCGGTCGTGGTGAAGGTCTTCGAGCTGACGACGAACAGCGTCGAGGCCGGGTCCGCACCGTGGAGCGCCGCGGTCAGGTCGCTGCCGTCGATGTTGGAGACGAACCGGCATTCGATCTCTGGGTGGCGGAACGAGCGAAGCGCCTCGTATGCCATCACCGGGCCGAGGTCCGAGCCCCCGATGCCGATGTTCACGACGGTTCGGATCCGTTCGCCCGTGGCGCCGGTCCAGGAGCCGTCGCGCACCCGGTCCGCGAACGCGCCCGCCCGCCGGAGTACCTGGTGGACGTCGGGGACGACGTCGGTCCCGTCGACCGGGACCCGGGCGCCCGCGGGCGCCCGCCGCGCCGTGTGGAGCACCGCTCGATCCTCGGTGGTGTTGATCCGTTCCCCGGCGAACATCGCGTCCCGGCGCTCCTCGAGTTCGGCGCGCCGGGCGAGATCGCACAGCAACCCGATCGTCTCGTCGGTGATGCGGTGCTTGGAGACGTCGACGGTGAGGTCGGCAGCCGAGAGCGTCAGCGCGTCCGCTCGTCCCGGATTGGACGAGAAGAGGTCGCGGAGGTGGAGGTCGGCGACGATGCTCTGGTGGGCGGCGACGGCCTTCCACTCGGGAAAGATGGTCAGGTCGATCACGGGTGCGCCTCCGGTGGGGTGGGAATCGGGGCCCGGGTCCGCCTCCATGATGACGCTCGGGCGGGCGTTGCGAGGGGACGGCCGCGGTCCGACGACGGCGGTAGGGTCGGCGCCGATGCCGATCAGCCCGGAGCGCTACAGCGAGTTCACCGATCCGGTGGACGGGACGGTCTGGCTCGTCGACATCGGCTTCGTCGGTTCGCGTTGGTCCTGCATCTGGGATTGCGGCTGCAAGGGGATCGAGGACCGCGCCGACCCCGACGCCGGGCTCGGCTGCTGCTCGGTCGGCGCACGGTTCCTCGACGAGGAGGAGGCCATGACGGTCGCGGCGCTGGCCGCCACGATCGATCCGCAGCTGTTCGAGCACGCCGTGGCTGCCGCTGACAGCGTGACGAACGACGACCGGTCCGGGACCCGTGTCGTCGACGGTGCGTGCGTCTTCCTCAACCGCCCCGGATTCGGGGGCGGCTCGGGCTGTGCCCTGCAACTGGCTGCGCTCGCCGATGGCGAGGACCCGATGGACTGGAAGCCGTCGGTCTGTTGGCAATTGCCCCTCAAGGTCGACCACGACGGCGACCGCCGGGTGCTCCGGCGCTGGCGTCGCTCGGACTGGGGGAGCGGGGGCGAGACCATGGCGTGGTGCTGCACCGAGGAGCCGGAACCGCTGGTCGCCGCGGATCCGGTCGCGGTCGGTCTCGCGGCCGAGATCGAGGCGCTCGTCGGGCCGGAGGTCGCAGTCGCCATCCGGCGACACGTGGGGGCCTGAGCTCCGACGCGACTCGGCCGGCGCATCTGCGCCGGCCGGATGTCGATGTTCGAGATGCGCGGCGTCAGCCCTCGGCGGCGAGCTCGTCGAGGAGCTCCTGCACCTCCGGGTGGTCCCGGACGAACGTCTGGAACTCGCCGGTGATGGCCTGCGGCGACACCCCGGTGTCCCACTCGGGGAGTTCGCCCGACTCGATCCAGAGGAGGTAGGGCTCGATCGCGGCTTCGCTCGCGAGACCGTGGGTCAGGCGCTCGTACAGCGTCACTTCGAGGATCTCGGTCGAGCTGAGCGACGCGAACCCGGGCATGACGCCCTGGGCTCCGGTCTGGCGTTGGCCACCCGGGCGGTCGGGGTCGCCGTAGACCGGGCTGGCGGTCCCCTCGGTCCCGTTGACGATCCAGGCGACCTGGCTCTCGACGTCGGGGAAGGTGCGGAGGACCTCGCCGTTGTTCAGCTGGTAGCCGACGCCGCCGCCACCGCCGCCGCCGTGGCAGGTCGCGCATGCCGCAGCGTAGATCTCGCCGCCCGCGGCGATCGGGCCCTCTTCCTCGCGGGTCGGCTCCTCGAGGGTGCCCCAGATCATGAAGCCCCAGATGGGGATGAACAGGGCGACCGGCGCCATCCAGACAGGGATCTTCTTGCGCTCCTGTGCCGCCTGCACCCACGGTGCGACGGGGGCGGGTGGTTCGGCGACCTCGATCTCCGGTGCCGGCGCAGCCGCCACCGGGGCCGCTTCGGCTGCAGCGGGCGCCGCCTCGGCCGTGGTGGCCGGGACGGCCGCGGCCTCGCCGCTGTCGTCGCCACCACCGAGTCCCAGCGCGGCGCGACGTTCGCGCGAGCGCTGGAGCAGGTAATCGGGTACTTCGGTCAACGATGCCTCCGTTGGCCTGTGGTCGACGGGCTGGTGACGAGGAAGGTCCTGGGACGCTCGTCCGACGGGGCGATCCAGGTCGCCGCTTGGCTCTCCGGGTCGGTCCGTCACGCAAGTGTGCAACCGGAACCATACCGTCTCAAATCAAGCCGGAAGTGCTTTCGGTGGAGTCGGGGCGAGCCGCGGCGGACGACGGCGATGTGGCGGTCGCGGGCGCCCGACGGCGGCTCCCGAACAACCTCCACCAATTCCGCTCGGAAGGGTGCGACGATGTGTCGGCCGTCTGATCACCGTGGTAGACCAGACGACTGGAAGTGCCCGTCCGACCGCGGGCTACACTACCTTGTGATCGCTTTCACGAAGCCCCCGCAGGGGCCGATGGGAAGAGACCGCCCAGACTGATCGATGTGGGTGGCTCGGCCGGGGTTCTCCCTGGTCGCACCGCCCGACATGAAGGAGAGCCAGCGTGGCCCAGCGAAGGCCCATCGACGTCGCAGTGATGAAGGTGTACGGCGCCATGATCGGCGTCTCCGTGGTGTTCCTCGGCTCCATCGCGGCGTGGGTCGCGATCACTCGCGACCAGAACGGTCAGGACGCGCCCTACCTCAACACCGCCTTCACGCTGAGCTGGATCATCTCCCTCGTGCTGACCGCCGGGATCCTCGAGTATGCGAAGCGCCGCCCGGCCGATGCCCCCCTCTCCTGGGGTGAGGCCAACCTCGGTGCCGCCTACGTCTTCTTCCTCCTCTTCTGGATCTACGGCGTCGTCCCGCACCAGTGGTTGATCTACGCCGACAACGAGCTCTCCTGGCGTGTCGACCGACTGCTCGTCGGACCGACCAGCCTCGGCTTCACCAACGGCGAAGGTCTCCTCGCCTGGGGCCTGCCCTTTGAGATCACCTACCTC
Source organism: Actinomycetota bacterium (assembly GCA_039029775.1). Classification (GTDB taxonomy): domain Bacteria; phylum Actinomycetota; class Acidimicrobiia; order Acidimicrobiales; family UBA8592; genus JBCCFK01. The sequence goes on from JBCCFK010000162.1 coordinate 8,726, forward strand.
GTGGTCCGCGACATCATCGCGGTGACGATCTACGGCTTCGCCCTCGCGGGCAACGTGGTGCTGTGGAGCGTGTGGCAGAGCCGCGGCAAGGTCGCTCCCACCGAGGTCGAACAGTCCACCTACGGCCGCCCGCTCGTGCGGGAAACGGTCTAGGGGTTCGCCATGGGTGTCCTCGACGCCAATCCCCCGATGCCGGAGTTCCGGGACGACTACGTGCTGCACGAGGTCGACGCGGAATGGCTGTCCAAGGCCGTCAAGCCCAAGCAGTTCATCCACATCGACCAGTCCGAGTGCATCACCTGTGAAGGCTGCGTGGACATCTGTCCGTGGAAGTGCATCTGGATGGTGCGCCCGGAGGCCATCGACGTGGCCGTCGGGACCGAACTCCCCGGCAGCGACCCCACCGACGCGGTCATCTTCACGATCGACGACGACGTGTGCACCAGGTGCGCGCTGTGTGTCGACCGGTGCCCGACCGGCGTCATCATCCTCGGCAAGATCGGCGACCCGACCGCCGACGGCGACCCCCACCAGCGAATGCCCAGCCACGGTTATGGCTACGGCATGCGGCTGGCCTAGAACGACGTTTACGCGAATCCAGAGAGAACGAAGGACCCACAACCGTGCCGCAGAAGCCGCCACTCAGTGAGCGCCTGAGCCAGCAGGCCAGTCAGCTCACCGACCAGGTGCAGAGCAGCCAGGCCTGGAACTCCATCTTCCGCCCGGGCTCGATCTTCCGGAAGGGCTACTCCGACAGCCCCAGGAACCGCTCCTACGTGATCATGAACAGCGTGCTGTACCACCTGCACCCGGTGAAGGTGAAGCGGCACGCCGTCAAGGTCAGCTACACGCTGTGCCTCGGTGGCCTCAGCTTCTTCCTGTTCATCCTGTTGACGGTCACCGGCATCTTCCTGATGTTCTTCTACCGGCCGACCGCCGCACAGGCCTGGGACGACATCTACACGCTCCAGACCTCGGTCACCTTCGGTCTGCTCGTCCGCAACATGCATCGATGGGCGGCTCACCTGATGGTGCTGTCGGTCTTCCTGCACATGGCCCGCGTCTTCTACCACGGCGCCTAC
>JBCCFK010000163.1:0-9800 GCA_039029775.1 Actinomycetota bacterium
CGGTGGCGCGCGGACGACCGGCGAGCGTAGCGAGTGGTGAAATCATGGTTCTCAGAGTCGTGCGATGTCCTTTTTCGGACAAAAAAGTGAATTTTTGCCCTCTTTCCCTCCCTTTTTGGGAGGTTTTTCTTCCATTTTACTACACTTCTGCAGCGTCTCAAATGACATGATTCTTGGCTTGTGTGAGCAAGAGCAGATAGGCGACCGGGACGTCGACGGCGGCGCCGAGGCAGAACTCGGATCCGCCCACGATCGACCACGTGGCGCCGCCGCGGACGGTGCCGGGGATGCGGTGTTCGGTGCCGTCGGCCTCGGCCAGGGTGAGCTCGATGTCGATCGGCCGGTGATCGGGGTGGGTGATCGCCGGGGTCTGCACGATGGTGGCATCGGCGAACGGGCCCCCGTCGCTCATCGCGGCGCGGGACTCGGTGTGGCCGTCTCGGTTGGTCACCTCCAGGCTGGCGAACGTGCGTCCCGACGGGAACACGCCGTTGCACCAGAACGAGTGCTCGACGTTGCGCAGGTCGCGGTGGCCACGGCTGTGGTCGCGGAAGCCCAGGCCGTCGAAGCGGTGCTCCTCGTCGCCGACTCGGACGGTCCCGGTGACCCGCATCGGCTGCTCGAGATGGAACGCCCCCCACTCGGGTTGATGCTCGGAGCCGGCGGGATTCCAGATCGGGCCGGCGACCGTGAAGGTGACGTCGATCGACACGGCCACCGTCGGCCGGTCTCGGAGCAGGCCGGTGCTGAGCTCGGCGAAGTCGGTCGGCTGGAAGCCGGCATCGGCATGGAAGCGCCAGGTGTCGAAGGGCGTCTCGCAGCGCATGCCGTGGAGCGGCGTGCCCGCGGCCGCCGGGTCACCCGGACGCCCGACCGCCTTGGCCACGAAGATCTCGCCGGTCGGCAGGGAGACCGAGGACAGTGTGTGCCACAAGGTGCCGTCGCCAGGCACGGTGCCGAGGTGACAGATGAGACCTACCCCGGCGTCGTCCATCGCCAGCCACTGGTAGTTCTCGACCGTCGCGGGATCGTCGAAGTCGCCGTGCGGCAGGTCGAGGCCGGGCTCCAGATCCGTCATCGTGCTGCCCGTTCCACGATCTGGACGACCCCCTGATCACCGTCGACGACCAACCGGTCGCCGGTCTTGATGTCGATGGTGCCGGTCTCGGTGTTGATCACGCACGGAACGCCCAGCTCGCGGGCGACGATGGCGCCGTGGCTGGCCGGACCGCCGATGTCGATGACCAGGCCCTCGGCCATGACGAACATCGGTGCCCAGCTGGGATCGGTCATGGCGCACACCAGGATCTCGCCCGGCTCGGGAGGCTCGTCGACCGCGGGGTCGGCCACCACGCGGGCGAGGCCCTCGACCTTGCCGGGGCTGCCGCCCACGCCCTCGATGGTGTCGCGTTGCCCGCCACCGTCCGGCAGGGCCTGTGCCTCCGGATTCCCGGTCCACTTGTCGGGTGGCCGGACCGTTCGGTGGTGCGCGTGCACTGCCTTTCGCTCGGCGACCAGCTCACGGGCGTCACCCACAGCGCCGGCGGTCGCCTCGTCGATCGTCAGGTGCAGCGTGTCCTCGGCTGCGTCGATCGATCCGGCGGTGACCAGTTCGTCGCCGAGCTGGCGGACCGCAGCCCGACCCGCGTCGATGGCCATCAGGAATGCCGCCTTGCCGACCTCGAGGTCGCGGGTCAGTTCGACGGTCTTGCCGAGCAACCACCCGGTCAGGCGTCGCTTGGGTCGGGGCAGGGCGGCCATGAGTTCGACGACGGCCTGCTCGCGTGCCCGCTGCGTCGCGGCGCTGCGCGCGGTCGGTCGCTCGCTGGCCGGCACCTCGGCGTAGGCGCCGAGCAGGCGCTCGACCTGGGTCGGGTCCTCGCGCCAGACCGTGGCGGAGATGTTGCCCTCCCCGTGGCCGTGGTACCCGTGCCGACCGAGGAACGTCGCCATGTCGAGTTCGCCGTGGGCGACGCCCCAGAGGTCGTCGACCACGCGGGTCTCCTCCATCTCCCCGACCCCCGAGGTGAGCACGGCGATGAGGTCGGGACGATCGATGCCGTTCGCAGTCTCCTGGACCTGGGCGCCGAGGCCCTGGAGGAGCGAGCGACCCCGGATGTGCAGGTGCTGTGCGTCCTCGAACCGCCTGGTCGCCTCGCGGAGGCGCTTGGCGGGGCTGCCGGGCGGATTCCCACCCACGCGGGGCCGCCACCAGTCGAAGGTCTCGGCGCGGAACGCAGCGACCTCGCCGCTGTGCCGCTTGAGCGACCGGGGGAATCCGCGCGCCATCGCGAGCTTCGACACCGCGCGGGGCGGGTCGATGACCCCGGGGCGGACCTCGCCGAAGAGGTCACGTTCGATGTCGTCGCCGGAGGTGCCGGGCAGGCTGCCCATGATCCACCTGACGCGGTCGATGTTCACCGCCTGGCGGCCGAAGAACGACGCCGTCACGCGTTGGTTGGCGTCGTCCACGAAGACGACCTCGTCCGGGGCGACGATCCCGAGGTCGGACCAGGCCCGCATCGCTGCGAGCTCCAGGCTCTTCTTCCAGAACGTCCAGTCCATCGCCGTGAGGACCAGCGGTGTGGCCTCGAGCGCGTTCACGGTGGTCCAGAAGCGGTCGGGTTCGCTGGTCTCGTGCGTCGGATCGGTTGTCATCGGCTGCTCCGTGGCCTTGATACGAAGATACATATTTCGTATCATGTATCGAAGTGAGTGATCAAGAGGCACCCGAACCGCAGTACCGACACGTCGACATCGGCGGACTGGGCGTGGCCTACCTCGAGCTCGGCGACGGTCCGCTCGTGATGCTGCTGCACGGGTACCCCGACACCGCCCGCGGCTGGCTACCGGTCATGGACCGGCTGGCCGCAGTCGGCTATCGGGCCGTCGCGCCGAGCCTCCCCGGGTACCCACCGTCGGGGCCGTCGCCGACGAACGACTACAGCGCCGCGACCAACGCCGAGGTCATGCTGACGCTGGCCCACTGCCTAGGGGCCGATCGCTTCCAGCTGTGCGGGCTCGACTGGGGCTACTTCATCGCGTTCGGGATGGCGCATCTCGACCCCGATTCCGTGGCCAAACTCGCTGCCGGCCACGCCCATCCGAAGAACGTCGGCTTCACCGACATGCGGGTCACGTGGCACGCCCGACACGCGGTGATGCACCAGATTCCCGCGCTCGCGAAGGCCGTCACCCGGCGCGACGACTTCGCGTACATCGACAAGCTGTACCGCCGCTGGTCGCCGACCTGGGACGTCACGCCTGCCGTCACCGCCGATGCCAAGGCCACGCTCTCCCGGCCCGGGGTCCTCGACGAGGCCCTCGCCTACTACTCGGCGCAGCTCGCGGCCGAACTGCTCCCCAGTGGAAAGCGCAGCCGCACGCTGCTCAAGCAACGCACCAGAGTGCCCACCATGCTCTTCCGCGGCCCAGAGGACCCGATGACGGTCGACAAGTGGTTCGCCGACTCGCCTGCCCTGTTCCCGGAGGGCTGCGTCGTCGTCGACATCGAAGGCACGGGCCACTTCCCCCACCGCGAGGACCCCGAGCAGTTCGCATCGGCGCTGCTCGACTTCTTCGGTCCGGCATCGGAGGCGCCCCGATGAGCGACATGGTCGAACTCGACGCTCCGATCGACCGGCGGAGCGAGATCGCCGCCGCAGCGCGGGCCTGCTTCCAGCGGTGGGGCCTGGCCAAGACGACGATGGACGACATCGCCAAGGAGGTCGGGATCGCCCGCCCGAATCTGTATCGGTACTTCCCCAACAAGGCCGCCCTGGCCTCGGCGGTGAGCGCGGCCGAGTCGGCGCGCATCAACGACCGGCGGCGCTCCCAGATCCGGATCGAGGGGCCGACCGCGTCGTTGATCGAGCGGTCCGTGGTCATGGGCCTCGAGCTCGCGCTGGCCGACGACTACCTCGTGGACCTGATGACGAGCGACAACCAGGAACTCGTCCCGGCCACGATCGAGGACACCGACACCCGGTACGACTACTGGCGACCGATTTTCGAACACGGCCGTGCCCGCGGCGAGCTGCGCGACGACACCACCGACGACGACCTGCTCCGGTGGCTGAGCTCGGTCCAGCTGCACTTCCTGTCGAACCGCGAGCTCTTCCCGAGCATCGTCGAGATCGCCCGCGACGTGCGGATGTTCGTGGTGCCGGCGATGGTCGCCCGGCAGTAGTCACCCCCGGAGGTGTCCGGGGGCCCGGCCGCTCCCGCGTGAGGAACTCAGATGCGGTTGCGGCCCGTTCCCAGATCGAGTGGGTCGGCCGCCTTGGTGAACCGCAGGTTCAGCTTCAGCGTGCCGAGCATGATGCCGGGCTGGTGCATCCAGTCGTTGTCGTCGCCGTATTCGATGTGTTCGAGGCGGTCGAGGAGCACACCCCACGCGATCTGCTGCTCGACCCTCGACAGGTTGGCGCCCGGGCAGACGCGCGGCCCCGCGGAGAACGCCACGTGACGGGTGACGCCCTGCCGATCGAGGTCCACGGTCCACGGCTCCTCGAACTCCTCCGGGTCGACGTTCGCCGCACCGAAGCGAAGGTGGAGCAAGGATCCCGCCGGGACGTCGACGCCCTGGAAGACCTCGTCCTGCGTGGTCATCCGCGTCGACAGTCCGTGGGTGGGCGAGCGCACTCGCATGCCCTCTTCGGTGAAGGCCCGCAGCTTGCGCCGCTCGGTCCGCAGCTGTTCGAACATCCCCGGGCTCTCGCACAACAGCTGCGCCTGCTCCTCCAGCGCGTACTGGGTGGTCTCCAGGCCGCCGATGATCATGGCGTGCACGATGCCCGCGATCTCGATGTCGGTCAGCTTGCGATCGAGCGCCTCGTAGTGGACGTCGCAGAGAAAGCTGACCATGTCGTCCTGCGGGTCCTGGCGCTTCCGCTTCACGTGGTCGTAGATGTAGTCCTGGAAGCCGTCCAGACGAGCCAGCATCGCCTCGACCTGCTCCTGCTCCAGCGTGTGGTGCAGGCCGTCGCCGTGGACGAACGCGGTGACGACGGCGTCACCCCACTCGGCCATCTGCGGGATGTCCTCCAAGGGGAAGCCCAGGATGCTCTGCATGACGTGTTGGGGCAGCGGCCGGGCGAACTGGGTGATGAACTCGACCTCACCATCGTCGATGAACCGGTCCAGCAGGTCGTTCGCGTGGTTGGTGATCATCTCCCGGTTGCGGAATGCACCCGTCCCGACCCAGGGGTCGGTCAGCTCCTTGCGGTGCTTGATGTACATCTCCTGCGACGGACGCAGCGTCACCATCGCGGCCTGCATGAGGTTGTGGTACTGGTCGAACGTCTCCTCGGGCGTCAACCCCTCTGCGGCGTAGTCGGCGACGCGGGCCTGGGTCATGCTCTTGTAGCGCTGCGGGTCGCGGACGACGCGGTTCACGTCCGCATGCTTGGTCAGCACGAAGGCGTCGGTGCCCGGCGTCAGGCCGCGCCCCTCGAGGCGCAGCACCGGCGCGTCGCGATGGAGGATCTCGTAGGAGCAGTACCAGTGTTCCTGTGCACCCTCGCCGAAGATGTCGACGTCGTCGAGGCTGACCGGACACCCCATGGGGCTGAGCTCGTGATTGACGTGCTTCGGATAGGACATGCGTGGTTGTCTCCCCCCACCGACTGCCGATCCAGGATGTCAGATCGGGGCTGGCCGCGTCGTCGAGCTGTCAGTGACAGGCGGTCGAGGGCGCCACGTCGAGCGACGGGTTCTGGTCGAAGAACCCGTATGGCAACAGGGTGAACCCCGCGTACTCGACGGGCATGATCGGCCAGTCCTCCGGTCTCGGCACGTGGGTGACGCCGAAGGTGTGCCAGACGACGATGGGTCGGTCCTCGACCGGGCGGTCGGCCTCGACGTAGGAGGCCAACCCCTCACCTCCCGGGTGGAGGTTCGTGAAGGGACCCGCTCCCGCGTAGAGCTCGTCCTCGTCGTAGGGGGTCACCCACAGGTTGTGTCGGGCGAACCCGCCGCGCCGTCCCGCCACGCTGTCCTCGGGGACCATGAACGCCGGCGAGGACTGGGGCAGCAGCTTGTACGACACGGGCTGGCCGAGGCCGTTGTCGGATGACGGGTTCACGATGCGCCAGCTGCGGCTGGACGACGGGTTGATGTCCCGCATCGCCGTCTGCTCCGACGACAACACCGTGCCGACCGAGCGGAACCCCGCGCCATAGGGGTGCGCGCCATCGGTGGTCGCTTCCACGTTGGTCTCGACCACGGTGTTGTTCGGGCCGTCGACCGAGAAGTCGAGCCGAAAGCAGAACAGGTGCTGGTGGATCGGTGACGTGACCGACGGTCCGACGATCGGCGAGGTGTCCGTCCCGCCGTCGGGGCCGGCGGCCGAGACGCCGATGATACCCGTGAGCTTCATCTCCAGCTGGATGGTTCCGTCGAGGTAGAAGTACCAGTAGAAGCCGTACTCGTAGTTGCCGATGGTGTGGATCGTCGACACGACGAGCCTGCGGGAACGACGGACCTCCGGCGGGAGGTCGGGACGGAAGTTGTTGGTGTGCTTCCAGAGGATGCCGAAGTCCTCCTCGTGGAGACACACCGTGTTCCGCCGGGTGTGCGCCTCCCCGTCGTTGCCCAGGAAGTCCGCGTCGAAGTAGTGGATCTCGCCGAGGCAATCGCAGCCGAGGGTGAGCGAGTTGGCGCTCGAGCCGAGGCTCGTCTCTGCCGCGTCGAAGGCGTGCTTCCAGTAGTGCAGGGGCGACGAGTCGCCGTACGGCACGACCATGTCGGACAACGCCGCACGCCGCAGGATCGGCCTGAGTCGATCGCCCTCGCGGTAGCCGACGTCGTGGAGGACCAGGCCCTCGATCGGGTGGACCGAGATCCGCATCTCCCAGTTCTGCCAGGTGATCCGGCGGCCGTCGACCTCGAAGCTCGGACCGTCGGGCTGGGTGATCTCGAGTGCCTTGAGGTCGGTGCGGTGCTCGACCCGGTCGGCGTGGTAGTCGCCGGACTCCGGGGGGATCGGGACGACGCCGTGGTCCTCGACGATCGCGTTGCCGTTGTCGGTGTCGACGAACGCCACCAGGCCCTCGATCGGGTACGCGTAGTAGTTGTCGTCGGGGTCCTGGTGCAAGAACGCGATGGCCCGCCAGACCCGCCCCGTCGGCATCTCGGGCGGATGAACGCCCGCCAGCCAGGGCTCGATGTGGACGAGCGACAGGTCCTCGATGCCGCGCTCGGCCAGCGCAGCCAGCCACGTCTGGTCCTCGAAGAGGACTCCGTAGACGTCGGCGACGTCCTGGCCGGTGATCGGGGCTTGACCCTTCTCGGCGAACGCGAACCCCGCGAGGTCGCCCGCCGACAGCGAGACGTGCGCGTCGAAGCTCTTCCCCGCCGCCGGATCGTGGCCGATGAGCCGGATCACGCGCGCGACGTTGCCGTCGGCCAACGCCGCGGGTGACGGTTCCACGCGATGGCCGCAGGCGAAGAACGCACGGTCGCTCAGCTTGCCGGACTCGCGCAGGATCGCGACGGCGCGTTCGAGCTCGGCGGCGGTCGCGTCGTCGAGCGGATGGCTTGGCGCTTCGGTCGTCATGGCCGGCACGCTACTCGCCGACCGTGACGTGCTGCGGGCCCGGGGCGGAGCCCGGATCAGCGCAGCAGGGAAGCGATGCGTTCGCCGATCACGATCGCGGGGATGTTGGTGTTCGCCCTGGGGATCCGCGGCATCAGCGAGACGTCGGCGACGTACAGGTCCGTCGCCCCGTGGACCTGCCCGTCCGGGTCGCACGCGGAGGTGGCCGGGTCCGTGCCCATCTGTGCGGTGCCGACGGGGTGGAAGTAGTGCTGGACGTCACGTCGGATCGCCTCGTCGGACAGGTCGCGGCGCGGCGCGGGCTCGAGCGCGTCGGCGAGAGCCGGGTGCTCGAGCAGACGTTCCGCCATCTCCAGGCCGTCCCGCAGGACGCGCAGGTCATGGTCGTCCGCATCGCTGAGGTAGCGGTGGTCGATCGCCGGGGCAGCCTCCGGGTCGGCCGATGAGATCCGGACCGTGCCCCGGCTGTGGGGCGTCATGCACGCCACCTCGACCAGCCCGCGCCCGTCGGTGAGCACGGTCTGCGCCGACGCGCACACGGGGAACAGGTGGAGGTCGAAGATCCCGTCCTCGGCCAGGCTGGAGCAGGCCTTGCCGAGCGTCTGCTCCTCGGGCACGAAGCCTCGCGCCACCGCCGCCTCGAGCTCGGCTCGGAGCGCAGGCTTCAGCGAGCGTCCCGCGTGGATCATCGGATGGTCGTGGAGGTTCCATCCCACGAGTGGACTCTCGATGACCGGTGTGACGCCGACCGATCGGAGGTGATCGGGCTCCCCGATGCCGGATCGTTGGAGGATCGCCGGTGTTCCGTAGACGCCGGCTGCCAGCACGACGGTGTCGGCGGTCACGACCTCGCCCCCGCTGCACCTGACCTCCCAGCCCGCCGACCGGCGGAGCACGCGGTCGACGAGAGCGTGGTCGCCGATGTGCAGGTTCGGGCGTTCCCGGACCGGGTCGAGATACGCGAAGGCGGTGTTCCATCGGACGCCGTCGACGACGTTGACCGTCTCGAGCCCGAAACCCTCGTTGGCGTCGAGGTCGGAGAGGTCGCTGGCGATCGCCCAGCCGAGACTGCCTGCTGCCTCCAAGCAGCGTCGGTGGAACGGGGTCGCGTCGTCGGCGGTGTACGCGCGCACCCGCATCGTCTCGAGCGCCGTTGCGAAGAACGGGCGGAGTTGGTCCGTGGTCCACCCGGGTATGGCCCAGGCGTCGTAGTCGGTGTGGTGGCCGACCGCCGCGATCGCCCCGTTGTGGGCTGAGCAGCCACCGAGGATCCGCGCTCGCTCCCAGGTCCACGCGTCACGGCCTTCGACCGGACCGGAGTCGTAGCCCCAGTCGTGGGTCGTCGCGAGTGCCGTCGCATCCAGGATCTCCGTCGGCCACCGCCCACCGTCGAGTGGCCCGTAGTCCGGGCCTGCTTCGAGCAACAGCACCTGTGTCCCGCCTTCGGCCAGCCGCGCGGCCACGACGGCCCCGGCCGAGCCACCGCCGACCACCACGACCTCGGCGTGTCGGATCGTCGTCACGCCCTGCATGAAACCACGGATCGACGACCGGACCGAGACGGCGGCCGCGTCGGACGGGGCGGCCGGCCTGTGACCGGCCGAGCGTGTTCGCGGGCCAGACTGTGATGGTGCGTCAGCGGAGCGATCGTCCCGTCCCGGCCCATCGGCGACCGGTGGACGACTCGCCGATCCACACCGGGGACCTGCCGGAGCTTCCGCCGGCGACCTACAACATCCCATCCGGGGCGTGGATCGAGGCGCCGTCCGACCTCCACGAAGCAGGCGCGGACATCGGCCATCCGGACGTCCTCTACAAACGACGGATCGGCACCTGGCTGCTGTGGCGAGCCGGTCCTGCGAGCAAGGCCAACAGCCGCTACGTGGCAGTCCACGCCGAGGACCTGGAGCGCATCGTCACGTTCCGCTTCTTCGCGGACGGGACGGGAGCCGGAACGGGCCCGTCAGGACGCGATCACGAGAGCTTCCGCACCTGGAAGGAGGAGCTCAACAGGGCGACGTGAACGGCGGCGTGTTCCGTCGGTGGTCGGCTCAGACCGACACGGGATCGAGCGCGTCGGCGGTGAGGTCGACCGAGCGAAGTCGCTCCTCGATGGTGGGCGAGGGGTGCACGGTGATCAGCTCGTCCACCTTGGCCTCGGCCGCGAAGTTGGTGAGATAGCGGCCGATGAGCTGCGGGTCGCCTGCCGCCGTGTAGTGCATCATCTGGGCGATCTGTCGGC
>JBCCFK010000164.1:0-9775 GCA_039029775.1 Actinomycetota bacterium
CGACGGCGGCATCGGGCGCGCAGATCAGCACCAGGTCGACACCGGCGGCGGCGCCGGAGATGTCGGCGCCGCGGCCGACCCCCTCGCCCGTCCAGCCCACCTCGGCGAGGGCCCGCTGGAAGCTCCGGCCCGCCCGGCCGAGGCCGATGATGCGCACCGACGCCATCAGAGTCGCCCGATGTTGCGGACCTCGCCCTCGTCGGGGTCGGTCCAGCCCGCGGCGATGTCGGGGGCGAGTTGTCGAAGCGGGACCATGACGAACGCGCGGTCGAACATGCGGGGGTGCGGGACGGTGAGGTCCTCCTCGTCGACGGTCTCGCCGTCGACCCAGAGCACGTCGACGTCCAGGGTGCGCGGGCCCCACCGGATCTCGCGGGTGCGCTCGGCGGCCGCCTCGAGGGTTCGACACAGCTCCAGGAGAGCGCGCGCCGACAGGTCGGTGTCGAGGCCGACGACGACGTTCAGGTAGGCGTCCTGTTCGGGCCCGCCGATGGGATCGGTCTCGAAGAGGTCGGAGACCTCCACCACGTCGGGCATGGCGTCGATCGCGTCGCGCAGGAACCGGTGCCTGTCACCGATGTTCGAGCCGAGGCCGAGGAAGGCCCGGGGCATGGTGGCTCAGTCGCCCCCGAGGCGAGCCGCAGCCGCGACGAGCTCCCGACCCACGGGTCCGAGCTGACGATGGGTGATCTGCTCGATCACTTCGATCGCCCGGGGCGACTCCTCGATGAGACCGCTCCACATCAGGTAGCCGGCGACGAAGCCACAGAGCTTGTCGCCGAGCTCCTCGTGGTGGAGCAGCAGCCGATTCCCGGACTCCAGCATCGTGCGGAGCTCCCGGTACGCCTGGTCGAGCGCCACGGAGTCGCCGGCACCCACGGGCCAGTGGCGATAGGGCACGCTCTGCTCGTCGTAGTTGTGCAGGTTGTGCGGCGCGTCGATCAGCGAGATGACCCAGGTGAAGTCGTGCTGCTTGATCCAGATGATCTCCTCCATCCGCCGCACCCGACGGTGCTGGGAGCCGTAGCCGCCCGGACGCTCGGAGATGGCGAGGCGTTCGGTCACGATCCAGTGGAAGTGGCGGGGCTCGATGCCCTCGGCCCACTTGCCACGCATGGTCATCTGCGCCAGCGGTGTATCCATCGGTCCATCCAGAGTGCGGGTGGGAGATCGTTGGTGAGCTTACTGCGCCGAGTTTCGCGGCGTGGCCGAAAACTGGCCCCGAGCAGGGGTTTTTCCGGAATGAGGCGACCACATCAGCCACATTGGCAACATCGACCGCGGCAGCACCACGAGCCGCGCCACCAACACGCCGGACCGCTCAGGCCATGCCCACGATCCGCATCGCCTCCATCCGGGCGGAGAAGTCGTTGCGGAAGATGCCCCGAACACAGCTGGTGACGGTCGACGAACCGGGCTTGCGAACCCCGCGCATCGACATGCAGAGGTGCTCCGCCTCCACCACGACGATCACGCCCCTCGGATCGAGGGCCTCCATCATGGCGTCGGCCACCTGCGACGTCAGCCGTTCCTGGACCTGGGGCCGCTTCGAGTAGCCGTCGATCAGGCGAGCGAGCTTCGAGAGGCCGGTGATCCGACCGTCCTCGTTCGGGATGTAGCCCACGTGCGCCTTGCCCAGGAACGGGATCAGGTGGTGTTCGCACAGTGAGTACAGGGGAATGTCGCGAACGAGGATGAGTTCGTCGTGGTCGGCGTCGAAGGTGGTCTTCAGGTGCTCCGACGGGTCCTCGAGCAGACCCGAGGTGACCTCGGCGTACATCCGCGCGACGCGGTCGGGTGTGTCGAGGAGGCCGTCGCGGTCGGGATCCTCACCGATCGCGATGAGGATCTCGCGGACGGCTCGAGCGATCCGCTCCTGGTCGACGGTGGTCGGGGCGGTGGCGACGTCTGTCATCGGGTGGCCTCGCATGGTGGGGGGCAGGCGAGGAAAAGGTAGCCGGGCGCGCACAGCACACCCGCAGCCCAGTGGGCGATCACCTGTGCGCCCGTGCGGGACCTATTCGCAGTTCCGGATCGAGTCGATGCCGGAGCCGCCGTCGCAGTCGTCGCGGCCCGTGCCGCCGTCGATGGTGTCGGCACCCTTGTTGCCGCGGATGGTGTCGCGGCCGGACTTGCCGTCGATGACGTCGGCCTTCGGTCCACCCGAGATCGTGTCGCCGGCCTTGCCGCCGGAGATCACGTCCCGGCCGCCGTTGCCGAAGATGGTGTCGGCCTTCGGACCACCCGAGATGATGTCGTCACCCGTGCCGCCGCGAATCGTGTCCTCGCCACCGTTGCCGCGGAGCGTGTCGCCGGCCGAGCCACCCTCGATCACGTCGTTGCCCGTCCCACCGGAGATCGTGTCGCGGGCAGAACCGCCGAAGATCGTGTCACCGGCGCTCCCACCGTCGATCACGTCGCGTCCGCTGTTGCCGCAGATGGTGTCGCGGCCACCGTTGCCGTTGATGATGTCGGCACCGCCGAGCCCCACGATGACATCGGGCCCCGACGTTCCCTCGATCTGGTCGGGACCGCTCGTCCCGACGATCGTCGCGAGCTTGCCGCCACAGGTCAGGCCGAGGGCCACGGAGTAGACCTCGTTCAGGTTGTCGGTGTCCTCGTCGGCCACGTACACCACGTGGCCCGACGTCGGCGACACCACGAAGCTCTGCACGTCCCCGCTCCCGCCCGCGAGCGTCCCGTTGAGCCGCTCGGGCGTACCCCCCGACGTCGGCACCCGCCAGATCTCGAACAACAGGTCGCCGCCGTTGGCCGCCGGCCGTTGCGCGGCGATGTAGATCGCCTGACCGGAGTCGGGCGTGACCTTGAAGTCGTCGAAGATCCCGCCGCCGACCAGCGCGCCGCTGATTCGCGGAGCGCTGCCGCCGGTGATCGACCCCGAGAACAGACCGGCCTGACCGTCGCGGACGGCCTTGAACACCACGCGGGATGAGTCGGGCGTGACCAGGATCCGAACCTCGGGGACCTCGTCGTCGTCGTCGACGAACGTCGGGCTCGTGCCGCTGACCTTCACGCTCGTGCCACCCGCGATCGGCACGCTGTAGAGCTCGAAGACGTCGTTGGTGTCCTGGTCGGCCAGGTAGACGACGCGCTGGGAGTTCGGGGCGATGAAGATCGAGCCGTCGACCTGACCGCCTGCGGTCAGGGTGGGGTTGAGTCGAACCCGTGAGCCGGTCCCGTCGGCCCGAGCGGAGTAGAGCTGGAGGGCGCCGGACTCGGACAGGCGGAACACGACGTACTGCCCGTCGGGGCTGAGGTGGGTCGAGCCCTCGATGACGCCCGGGCTGGTGACCGTGCCGCTGAGCTTGGTGGTCGAGCCGCCGCCGGCGATCGGCGCGCGATAGAGCTCGAAGACGTCGTTGGTGTCCTGGTCGGCGAGGTAGATGACCGCCTGGGAGTCGGGCGTGATGGTGAAGTCGTCGCCATCGACATCGCGGTTGGCTGCGAGGGTCCCGTTCACCACGACGTCACTGCCGGCGCCGTCGACGTTGGCCGCGTAGAGCTGGAACTGCTCGAGGCTGTCGTCGTTGATCCGGTAGACCACCCGGGACGAGTCGGGCGAGATGACGAAGCCGTCCAGCACCTGGTCCGGTGCCGTGATGGCGTCGTTGATCCGGACGCGCGAGCCGCTCCCGTCGACCGCGTGCGAGTAGATCTCGGAGGTGTCGGCGGTCGTGCCCTGTGCGAGGAAGACCACCCGCGAGCTGTCGGGCGTGATCGAATAGCTGCCGACGTCACCGGTCACCAGGGTTCCGGACATGCGTTCGGAGTCACCGCCGCCGATCGGAACCGAGAACAGTTCGACTGGGCCCGACGCGGTCCGACGTGCGCGATAGAGCACGTACTCACCGTCGGGGCTGATCTGGAAGTCGACGACCTGGTCGGCGACGGGGATCTCGCGGTTGAGCTTGATCGGCGTGCCGCCCTCGACAGGAACGGCGAAGAGCTCCTCGGTCGCCGCGGTGTCCTGGGGCGCGATGTAGACGACGGTCGAGCCGTCGCTGGTGATCGCCGGCGATCGATCGGGTCCGCCCGCCTCGAGGTCGGTGTTCAGACGAGTCGGTGCGCCCGGCTCACCGGCCCCCACCGACGAGGACACGAGGGCCAGCGACGTCAACGCCGCCACTGCCGCGATGATCGCCACGATGCGGTGCTTCATCTGTTGTGCTCCTGGTATCGCTGAGGGCACGGATCCCGCCGATGGAACCGCCCGGTGCCGGCCGCCACGCCGGCGGGTCGTCATCCTCGCAGGTCGTCGCCGACGTCGCCCAGCAGACGGTTCTGCGGCGGACGGACGTCGGGCAGCCTCTCGGTCTGCTCCGCGCGGACGTCGCCGGCTCCGGCGAGGGGACGCACGTCTTCCCGCAGGTCGATGGTGACCCCGTCGCCCTGGTAGGCGCTCTCGTCGCGATGCCACTCGATCGATCCGAAGATCTCGAGCAGCTCCTCCTTGCCCAACGTCTCGTGCTCCAGGAGGGCCTCCGCCAGTGCATCGAGGGTGGAGATGTGTGCGGTCAGGATCGCTCGGGCCTCGTCGTGGGCCAGGTTGACGAACCGCTCGACTTCGGCGTCGACGGCCACGGCCACGCTCTGGGAGTAGTCGGCCTCGTGCGCCAGGTCCTTGCCGAGGAACACCTCGCCCTTGGTCTTGCCGAGCTTTCGGGGGCCGATGCGGTCCGACATGCCGTACTCGGTGACCATCGCCCGCGCGACGTTGGTCGCCCGGTCGATGTCATCGGCAGCGCCGGTCGTCGGATCGCCGAAGATCATCTCCTCGGCGGTGCGACCGCCGAGCAGCATGGCCAGATCGTCGTGGAGCTGGGACCGCG
Organism: Actinomycetota bacterium; assembly: GCA_039029775.1. Classification (GTDB taxonomy): domain Bacteria; phylum Actinomycetota; class Acidimicrobiia; order Acidimicrobiales; family UBA8592; genus JBCCFK01. The sequence continues at coordinate 4,851 of JBCCFK010000164.1, forward strand.
TGCGCAGGTACCGGTCGTTCTCCGGCAGCGCGAGGGTCCAGCCGAGCGCACGCCCTCGGGCGATGATCGACACCTTGTGGATCGGGTCGGTGTGTTGCAGCACGTGACCGACCAACGCGTGGCCGGCCTCGTGGTACGCGATCACCCGCCGCTCGTGCTCGCTGAGGACGCGCGACTTCCGCTGGGGCCCGGCCATGACTCGGTCGATCGCGTCGTCGATCAATTCCATGTCGATGTGAGGCCTGCGGTAGCGCGCCGCGAGCAACGCCGCCTCGTTCATGAGGTTGGCCAGGTCGGCGCCGGTGAAACCGGGCGTCCGGCGGGCGACGGTCTCGAGGTCGACGTCGTCCGCCAGCGGCTTGCCGGACACGTGCACCTGCAGGATCTCCAACCGGCCGTCGAGGTCGGGCCGATCCACCGTGATCTGACGGTCGAAGCGACCGGGCCGCAGCAGTGCGGGGTCCAGGATGTCGGGTCGGTTGGTCGCGGCGATCATGATGACGCCGCTGGTCGGGTCGAACCCGTCCATCTCCACGAGCATCTGGTTCAGGGTCTGTTCCCGCTCATCGTGGCCACCGCCGAGACCGGCGCCGCGGTGACGCCCGACGGCGTCGATCTCGTCGACGAACACGATCGCGGGTGCCTCCTCCTTGGCCTGCTGGAAGAGGTCTCGGACGCGTGAGGCACCCACACCGACGAACATCTCGACGAAGTCCGAGCCCGAGATCGAGAAGAACGGCACGCCGGCCTCGCCTGCGACCGCTCGGGCGAGGAGCGTCTTGCCGGTCCCCGGTGGCCCGTAGAGCAGCACGCCCTTCGGGATCTTGGCTCCCATCGCGTAGAAGCGGACCGGATCGCTGAGGAACTCCTTGATCTCCCGCAACTCCTCGACGGCTTCGTCCGCGCCGGCCACGTCGGCGAAGGTCACCGTCGGCATGTCCTTCTCCATCTTCTTGGCCTTCGCCTTGCCGAACCCGTTGTTCCGGGATCCGTTGAGCCGCAGGAAGATGAACAGGAAGAGGCCGACGAACACGATCGGACCGATGAGGGTGAAGAACAGCGCACTCACGAAGCTGCCGCCGCCGCCGTGGCTGATCGTCAGGTCGACCGCCGGCTCGGTCGCCAGGATCCGCTCGGCGAGATCCTGGCTGTCACGCCCGACGTAGCGGGCCTGGAACTCGGTCCCGTCGACCCGCACCGCTTCGATGATGTTGGGGCCTTCGATCATCTCGACCGAGGCGAGGGTGCCGCCCGCGAGCTCGGCCTGGAGCCGGGACAGCGACACCTCCTCCAGTTCGTCACCGCCGCCGAACGGCAGGTAGGCGAAAGCCAGGAGCCCGACCAGCACGAGCACGAGCCAGAAAACGGGCGACTTGAAGGTGCGGGACGTCATCTGATCGACGCTAGTGGCGGCCCCTGACCTGCGGAATCGGCCGTGTTGACCGTTCCCGGCGACCTGCTGTCACGGCCCGTGACAGATCACTACCCGGAGTGGCGACAACGGCGAGTTCAGTGGCCTTCGGCGTGATATCGAGCCAGGTAGGGCAGGTTCCGGTGGCGTTCGGCGACGTCGAGGCCGTAGCCGATCACGAAGTCCGGCGGGATCTCGAACCCGACGTACCGGAGGCCGAGATCGCCGGCCTGGCGGCCGGCGCGCACCAACAGCGCGCAGACCTCGAGCGACGCGGGTCCACGCGACTCCAGGTTGCGCCTGAGGTAGCTCAGGGTCAGCCCACTGTCGATGATGTCCTCGACGACGATGACGTCCCGGCCGGCCAGGTCGATCTCGAGATCCTTCACGATCCGCACGACCCCGCTGGTCTTGGTCGAGTTGCCGTAGGAGGACACCGCCATGAAGTCGAACTCGAGCGGCAGGTCGATCCGGCGGGCGAGGTCGGCCATGAACACGAAGGCGCCCTTGAGCACGCACACCAGCAGCGGCGCCTTGCCCTCGTAGTCCCTCGTGATCTCGGCGCCGAGTTCGGCGATGCGGTCGCGGAGCTGCTCCTCGGTCAGGAGCACGTCGTCGGAGGTGGGCGGCTCCATGCCGGCGTGAGTCACGTCGGTGAACCCTATTCGGAGGCCGGAGGTTCGAGGTGGAGGCGCTGGGCCGACCGACGAACTCGCCAGCCTCGGCCGACGTCGGTGGCCTCGGCGTCGAGCCTGGCGACGGCCAGGACCCGGTCGACGGCCGCGAGGTCCGGTGGGTGGTCCCACCCGGTCTCGGCCCACAGCCAGCGCCGCACCGCGCTGCGGGCGAGGATCTCGGGGGCATCGGCCAGGCCGCGAGCGTCCAGCGGGTCGAGTGAGACCGCAGCCGCCTCGATCACGGCGCCGCCCTGCCGGAACAGCTCGGCCTGGCGGACGAGGACGCTCACGAGATCGCGTTCGGCGATGTCGTCGAGCAACGGCAACAGCTCGTGCCGGACGCGATTGCGTCGATGGGTCGGATCGGTGTTCGACGGGTCCTCGACCGTGGCCACGCCCAGGCGGGCGCAGAGCTCGTGGGTCTCGCTGCGGCGCAACCCGAGGAGTGGCCGGCGGGGTGATGGCGTCATCGCGCCGAGGCCCTCCCACGCGCTGCCCCGGATCAGCGCGAGGAGCATCGTCTCGGCCTGGTCGTCGGCGGTGTGGCCGGTGGCGACCCCGGCGGGCAGGGCCGCGTAGCGGGCCGATCGGGCGCGAGCCTCGAGGTTCGGGCCCGGCTCGACGTCGACCGCCACCGATTCCCAACGCGCGCCGAAGCGGGTCGCGGCAGCTGCGACGACCTCGGTGTCGGCCGCCGATTCGGGCCGCAGCCCGTGGTCCACGTGGACGGCCCGAACCTCGGCACCCGAGGCCCGAGCCAGGATCATGAGGGCGATCGAGTCGGGGCCGCCGCTGACGGCGCAACACACGGTCGGGTCGGACCCGAAGTTGCAGCGGTCGAGCAGGTCGGCGACGAAGGCCGCGTGCTCGGGACCGACGACGTGGACGATGTCGGAGGCGGGCGGCGACGGACCGTCCACCGGATCCTCAGGAGACGACAGCGACGTCCTGATCCGAGTCGGTGGCCATCCGATCGATCCAGAGTTGCGGTGCCTTGATCTCGTCCATCGACGGGAGGTTCTCGGGCCCTTCCCAGGCCCGGTTGACGAGGTCGGGGCCCCCGACCTCTTCGACGGCGGCGATGAACTTCTCGCCCGCCTGGTACTGGTTGAGCTTGGCCTCGATGCCGATCACCTTCTGGAAGAAGCGGCTCAGGCCTCGAGCGGAGTTGCGACGGGCTCGCAGGGTGGCCGAGAAGTGCTCGGCTGAGGGGATCCGGTCGGCGCCCGCGCGGTCCATCGTCACGTCGCCGTGGCCCTCGAGCAGGCTCATCATCCCCGAGATCTTGTTGAGGACCGCCTGTTGCTCGGGCGTGGCCAGCAACGCCGGGAGCCCGCCGTCGGCCAGTGCGTCCTCGCCGTTCTTGCGGGCCTCGACGATCCGCTCGACCGCCTGCTTCAGGACCTTCGGGTCGGGGTCGACCGCGTCGAGCGTCTCGCCGACCAGACCGAGGAAGTGCTCCCGCAGCCACGGCACACCCGTGAACTGCGCTCGGTGCGTCACCTCGTGGAGAGCCAGCCAGAGACGGAACTCGTCGGGCGGGAAGCCGTGCTTGCGTTCGAGGGCCATCACATTGGGGCCGACGTAGTAGACGATGTCCTGATCCTCGGGGTTCTCGTCCTCGATGATCAGCAGGTCGTACTGCCCGAGCACCCGCGACGACATCCAGCCCAGCAGGACACCGACCTCGGTTCCGCCGACCTTCCCGGCAACGCTCGCCATCCGGCTGTTGCGCTTGGCCTTGGACGACATCTTCTCGGTCACGGGAGCGAGAAGGCGCTGGAACGACGCGATGTTGGCGCCGATCCACGCCGGCCGGTCGGCGACGCGGGCGCGCGCGTTGCCACTGAGCGAGCGAAGGCCCGTCTCGGCCGCGACCAACTCCTCGGCCTCGGCGGTGAAGCGGGTGAAGTCGGGCTCGAGCGTGGCGTAGTGATACGAGCGGACCGGCTGATTCCGGCTCGCGATCTTGGTGGCGACGCGCTCGGCGAGGTCCCAGTCGACAGGGCCGGACACAGGCGCTCCTAGTCCCGCTTCTGGTACCGCTTCGGGTACCGCGGCCGCACGACCTTCATGAAGTAGCCGACGCCGGTGCCGACCACCATGAGAACGGCGACCGGGACCAGCGTGACTCCGATCCACCAGTGCCACTCGGGGGCTGCGAGAACGTCCATGGCTCCGATGTTAGACGGCGTGGGCCCCCTTCTGGCACGTCGGGTGGCGTGACATCGGCCGTTCGGCCTCCGTGCGGTTGCCGAGGTCAGGGCGACGCCGACGACGACCAACGCGACCGGCCGGCGACCACGACCGCCGCAGCTGCGAGGTACGTCAGTGCCGATGCGGTCAGTGCGGCCCCGATGCCGACCTGCCGGGCCACCAGCCCGAGCCCGATCCCGCCGCTGATCTCACCGAGCGAGCCCGCCTGACCGACGAAGGAATGGACGGTTGCCCGATTCCGACGATCGGTGAAGTGGTTCGTCCATCCGATCGTCGCTGTGCGGGCCACCTCCCGCGTCATGCCCACGGTGAGGATGCCGACGAGGGCGCCGCCCAAGACGTCGACACGCGCCAGTACCGCGACCCCGACGGCGGTCGCCAGGTGGAGCACCGACATCGTGACGACCAGCCGCCGACCCCGCAGCGATCCGGCGGCCACCCACAGGAGCGCGGCTGCGCCGAGGGACTGCAGCACCGCGACCGCTCCCATGATGATCGCCGGGTCGATTCCCTCCGTCTGCAGCCCGATCTGATCCAGTCGGGCGACGGACAGGCGATCGACAGCCTCGCTGGCGAAGCCGGCCATGACGGCTGCCACCAGGAGCACTCGGAGGCCGGGC
>JBCCFK010000165.1:0-9689 GCA_039029775.1 Actinomycetota bacterium
CGAGAAGGCCGCCCGCATCGCCCTGCGCACCCAGCAGATCGTCGCGCACGAGACGGGCGTGGCCAACGTGGCCGACCCGCTCGGCGGCGCCCCCTACGTCGAGTGGATGACCGACGAGATGGAGCGGCAGGCCGAAGCGATCTTCGAACACCTCCTGGAGCTGGGCAACGGCTCGATCCTCGAGGGCTGTTACGAGGGCATCGAGAACGGCTACTTCGTCGGCGAGATCGCGGACGCCGCCTATCGATTCGAGCGCGAGGTCAACGCAGGACGCCGCATCATCGTCGGCGTCAACGACTTCACCGAAGGCAACGACGAGGACGAGACCAACCTCCTCCGTATCGGCGCCGAGACCGAGGAGTACCAGCTCAAGCGGCTCGCCGACGTGAAGCTGCGCCGCAATGACGACGCGGTCCGCGAGGCGCTCGACGCCGTCTCCGCGGCCGCCGAAGAGCCGACCACCAACCTGATGCCACCGATCATCGACGCGGTGAAGACCTACGCCACCGAGGAAGAGATCGTCATGGCGATGGAGAAGGTCTTCGGAACCTACGTCGAGAAGGCGATCGTCTGATGGCCGACGAGAAGATCAGGATCATCCTCGCCAAGCTGGGCCTCGACGGACACGACCGCGGGATCAAGGTCGTCGCCCGAATCCTGCGCGACGCCGGCATGGAGGTCATCTACCTCGGCCTGCGCCAGACCGCCGAGTCCATCGTCGCCGCCGCCGAGGAGGAGGACGCCGACGCGGTCGGCCTCTCGATGCACAATGCGGGGCACCTGACGTTGGCACCGGCCATGGTCGACGCCCTCGCCGCCGCCGACCTCGACCTCCCCGTGATCGTCGGAGGCATCGTCCCCGACGTCGACGTCGAAGAACTCGAGAAGGCGGGTGTCGCCGCGATCCTCGGCCCCGGCGCGTCCGCCGAAGAGGTCGTCGAGGCGGTCCGAGCCGCCGTCGACGCACGATCCGGCTCTGCGGCGTGAGCCTTCGGGGACTCCCGGCAAGCGAGGTCTTCGAGCGAGCGCTGGACGGCGAGCGCCGCGCCCTCGGCCGACTGCTCACCTGGGTCGAGCGCGGTGGCCAAGAGGCCGACGAGGTGACGGAGTTGGCGCACCCCCGCTCGGGCCGGGCCCACGTCGTCGGCATCACGGGCGCCCCTGGCGCCGGCAAGTCGACCCTCACCGGCCAACTCACGCGTCTGCTTCCCGCCCTCGGCGTGAAACCGGCCGTTCTCGCCGTCGACCCGTCGTCGCCACTGACGGGCGGCGCCATCCTCGGCGACCGGATCCGCATGGACGACATCGCCGGCGAGGCGGCGTTCATCCGATCGATGGCCACCCGTGGCCACTCGGGCGGTCTCGCCCTCGCCGTACCCGGCTCGGTCCGGGTGTTCGACGCCGCGGGATATGACCCGGTGATCATCGAGACCGTCGGCGTCGGTCAGGTCGAGGTCGACGTGGCCGGTGCGGCCGACACCACCGTCGTCGTGGTGACCCCTGGCTGGGGCGACGCCGTCCAGGCGAACAAGGCCGGCCTGCTCGAGGTCGCCGACGTGTTCGTGGTCAACAAGGCCGACCGTCCGGGCGCCAACGACGCCAAGCGTGACCTGGAGCTGATGTTGGACCTGAGCCACATGACGGGCCAGGAGGACGAGACCGGTTACCGCCCGCCGATCATCATGGCGTCGGCGATCGACGGCACCGGTGCGCCAGAGGTGTGGGACGCCATCGAGGCACACCGCACGCACCTCGAGGAGACCGGTGGGCTGGAGGCCCGGCGCGCCGGCCGACTCCGGCTCGAAGTCGAGAATCGCCTGCACCAGGCGCTCGCCGGACGCGCCGCCGAGGCGCTCGCCGACGAGCCGGGCGAGAAGCTGCTCCGCCAGGCCGGCGAGCGCACCCTCTCCCCCGCCGAGGCCGCCCGCCGCCTCGCCCGCGACATCCTCGCCTGACCCTGCCTCACCCTCCGTGGCAACCTGCCGCGGACTCTGGGACCGCGGCAGGTTCCACCACGCTCAGTCACTGTCGCAGCGGCGCAGCGCACCGTTCTCACACGCTTCTCTCACCCTGCGTGGGAACCTGCCGCGGACTCTGGGACCGCGGCAGGTTCGATAGCGCTCAGTCGGGGGCAGCGAGGGTGCGCCAGAAGAAGGAGTCGGTGCCGGAGACGTACTGCGAGAGGTAGCGGGCGGTGGCGGGGTCCTCGCTGTAGAACTCGACGAGGCCAGGGCCCACCTCGGCGTCGGCGCGGTCGTACACCGGGCGCTGCTCGGCGGTCAGGGCGCGAGCGATCACCACGCCGCCGGTGAGCGAGCCGACGGCGAGCAGCGCCACGAGAGAGCGGCGGGCGACCGTCCCCGCGGCCGACCCGGCGACCAGCCGGGCGACGAGGACCGTCAGGACGAGGATCGCCGGGCCGGTGCCACGCAACATCAGGTCGTGGTTGCCGCTCACCCGGATCGGGAGCACGGCGACGAGGACCGCGAGCGACACGAGGGCGAGGTGGCGCTCCAGGCCGTCGAACCGGTGATGACGGCGGACCACGACCGCCGGCAGGACGAGTTCCAGCACGAGGAACAGCCCGAGCGCGACGAGGAGGCGGGTGAGTCCGATGTCGTAGCGAGGGTCGGCGAAGATCACCGACACGTCCACACCGCCCTCGATCACCGCGGGGACCGCCGCCCGTCGGGCGGCGAAGTAGGCGAGCACCACCAGCGCCACCGGGGCCAGGAGCCACTGGCGCGCTCCCACCAGTGCTCGCCACGACGAACGCTCGCGCCAGATCGCCAGCGCGGCGAACGGGATGAGCCCGATCGTCGCGAACGCCGACCAGAACGGCGAGACCACCATGACGATCGGCAGCCACCGCAGATCTCGCCGCTCGAGAACCGCCCACAGCAGCAGCGACGTGAGCAGCCAGATCCCCATCGACTGGTGGGGAGCGTCCGCCACGTTGGTGAGCTGCGACAGGTAGGCGAAGTTCCCGTTCCAGAACTCGGCGCCTTCGAACCCGACCCCCGCCTCGGCCGGTGCCCCGGTCAGCGGCTCGAAGAGCAGCCACCCGACGACGTCGAGGCCCGACAGCGCCACGAAGGTCGCGAGCGCTGGCACCCACGCACGGCGCACCAGCACCACCATCCACGCGCCGACCATGACGATGCCCGCCGCGGTCCAGGCGACCATTGCCGCGTTGCCGAGCCAGAAGCCGCCGAGCTTTCCGACCGCCGCAGCCGGCAGATAGTGCGCGAGGTAGTAGTCGAGACCCACGGTCCCGCCGATGTCGTAGACGACGGGCCACGGCTCCACCACCAGGTCGGTGAACACCGCGTTGTGCTTCCACCAGTCGCCCGCCTGATACCCGATGTCACCCGCCCCGGAGAGCCACGTGAGCACCACCGCGAACACACCGACACCCGCGACGGCCGGCGCGCCGAGGCCCGGACCGTCGGCGACGTCGCGCAGCAGATCGCGTGCGGCGAGGCTCAGGAGGGCGGCGGCGGCGAGACCCACCTCCCAACGAACCCACGTCGCGAGAAAGATCATCAGCGGCGCGAGCAGGTAGGCGACGGTCCCGCCGACGAGCCAGCGAGGAGGTCGGGAGCCGGACGGCTCGACGACGGAGGCGTCGGCGATCGGGTTCGGGGTCAGCGTGGTCATGGGCGTGCGTCTGCGACGACGGCAGACGGTCCTCAATCGGCGCAATACCGGGGAGGGTTGAGCGCCCGGCCACTAGCGTTCGCCCATGGCCATCACCGTCGACGAGTTCCTGCTCTTCTGCCACAGGACGCTCGACGGCTATCGCGACGTCCTGGCCCGACTCGACGACACGCTCGTGAACACGACGCCCCCGATCCCTGGAGCGAACACCCCGTATCGCCTCGTCGTGCATGCGATGGGGGCCTGTGACTGGTGGACGTCCCACATCGTCTGCGGCCACCCGTCCGAACGAGATCGCGCGGCCGAGTTCGTCGCCTCCGGCACGGTTGCCGAGGCCGGCGCCGCGCTCGACCTCGCCGGCGCGCGCCTCGACGACCTCCGGCCCGAACTGGCGGCTGCGGGTGTGGTCCATGGCAACCCGTCGACGACGAAGCCGCTCGGCACCGAGTGGACCGTCGGCGCCTGCCTGATCCATGCCTACGAGGAGCTCGCGCAGCACCTCGGCCATCTGGAGGTCACCGCGGACGTCCTGATCGCCGAGCGGTCCGCGCTGTGACAGTGGCCACCTCGCTCACCAAGCCCCTGACCTTGCACAACCGCTGTGCATAGACTCGATTTTCCGGTCGCATCCCCCTGGGACCGGAAGGAGGGAACATCATGAAGTTCAAGACCCTGTTGGCCTTGCTGTTCGCATTCGCCCTCATCGCCGCGGCCTGTGGTGATGACGACGACGACTCGTCGGGCGGGAGCGGTGGCTCCTGCGACGAGGTGGTCACGAAGGTCGACGGCACGCTGACCGTCGCCACCGGCGAGACCGTCTTCCCACCCTGGATGGGCGCGGGCGACGACGACTTCGACGACCCGACCACCGGGACCGGCTTCGAGGGTGCACTCGTCTTCGCCCTGGCCGACGAGTTGGGCCTGGAGGTCGAGTTCGTCCGGACCGGCTTCGACGAGGCGATCGCACCCGGCGACAAGGATTGGGACTTCAACATCCAGCAGTACTCGATCACGGCCCAGCGTGACGAAGTCGTCGACTTCTCCGACGGCTACTACCAGGTCGAGCAGGCCATCATCGGCTCCACCGACAGCCCGGCCGCTTCCGCCGGCAGCATCGACGACCTGAAGTCGCTCCAGCTCGGCGCGGCGATCGGCACCACCAGCCTCGACTACATCGATTCGGTGATCGAGCCCGACAGCGACGCCCAGGTGTACGACGACAACGCTGCGGCCAAGGCGGCGTTCGACGCCGGCCAGGTCGACGGCATCGTCTTCGACCTGCCCACCGCCTACTTCATCACGGCGGTCGAGATCACCGATGCGTCGATCATCGGGGTGCTGCCCCGGACCGGCGATGCCCCCGAGGAGCTCGGCATGCTGTTCGAGGAAGGCAGCCCGCTGGTTCCCTGCGTCAACGATGCGCTCGCCGCGCTCCGCGACGACGGGACGCTCGAGGCCATCGAGGACGAGTGGCTGAACCAGGGCGGCTCGGTCCCGACGCTGTCCAACTGATCATGGTGGTGCGGCCCGGACGGTCCCTGACATGAGCCTGCACGGTCCGCCCACCACCGAGGTCGACCTCGACGGAGAAGAGTCGCCACGCCGGCGACTCTTCTCCTCGACCTCGGCGTTGCTCCAGGAGGAGGGCGCGAAGGCCGCGGTCATCGCAGTCGTCTCGACCGTCCTGTTCTTCGGCATCGCGACGGTCCTCGTGGTGACCAGCCCCAACTGGCCCCGAGTCCGTGACCAGTTCTTCAATCCCGACGACTTCGCCGACGCGTGGCCGGCGGTGCTCGACGGCTTCTGGCTCAACCTCGAACTGTTCGCCTACTCGATGTTGCTGATCCCGGTCGTGGCGCTCGCGATCGCCGTGATGCGGAGCCTGCGCGGCCCGGCGTTCTTCCCCGTGCGCCTGCTCGCGGTGATCTACACCGATGTCTTCCGCGGGATCCCCTTGATCCTGTTGATCCTGTTGCTCGGCTTCGGGGTGCCCGCGCTCGACATCAGCGGCCTGCCCAACGGTGCGCAGTTCTGGGGCCTCACCGCGCTGACGCTGAGCTACTCGGCCTACACCGCCGAGATCTACCGATCCGGCATCGACGCGGTCCCCGAGAGCCAGCGATCGTCCGCACGGGCGCTCGGACTCACGCAATGGCAGTCATTGCGGTTCGCGATCCTGCCCCAGGCGGTCCGCAACGTCGTGCCCGCGCTGATGAACACGGTGGTGAGCCTCCAGAAGGACGTGGCACTCATCTCGGTGTTGGGTATCCGCGAGGCGGTGCGCGAGGCACAGATCTACACCTCGCGCACGTTCAACTACACGAGCTACGTCGTGGCCACGTTGCTCTTCCTCGCCATCTCGATCCCGCTCACGCGGTTCGTCGACTGGTACACCGCGCGGGACCGGGCCCAACGGTCACAGGCACAGGTGTGAACCGATGACCGACGCTGCGACCCCCAAGCTGGCGCTGGACGGCGTGCACAAGGCCTACGGCGACAAGCAGGTCCTCAACGGGATCGACCTCACCGTCGACGACCAGGAGGTGGTCTGCCTGATCGGACCGAGCGGGTGCGGCAAGTCGACCCTGCTCCGGTGCGTCGATCTGCTCGATCCGATCGACGCCGGCCGCATCGTGCTCGACGGCGACGACATCACCGCGAAGGGCGTCGACGCCAATGCCGTCCGTCGTCGCATCGGCATCGTGTTCCAGTCCTACAACCTGTTCCCTCACATGAGCGTGATGGACAACGTCACGCTCGGCCCGAGGCGCGCGTTGGGACTGGACAAGGCCGAGGCCGAAGAGCGCGCGTCCGAGCTCCTGCATCGCTTCGGCCTGGGCGACAAGGTCGACGAGTACCCCAACCGGATCTCGGGCGGTCAGAACCAGCGCGCCGCGATCGTCCGCGCCCTGATGGGCGACCCCGAGATCCTGCTGCTCGACGAGGTCACCTCGGCCCTGGACCCGGAGCTCGTCGGCGAGGTCCTCGCGGTGATCCGAGACCTCGCCGATCGCGGCCTCACGATGGTGCTTGCCACCCATGAGATGGGATTCGCCCGAGACGTCGCCAACCGCGTTTGCTTCCTCCACGAGGGTCGTGTCCTCGAGCAGGCACCGCCGGCCCAGCTGTTCGGCGACCCGCAGATGGAGCGGACCCAGCAGTTCCTCGCCCGGGTCATCGAGGCCGGCCGTCTGTGACCACCCCGCCGGGGGCCCGACTCGTCACCGATCCCGACGAGCTCGAATCGTTCTACGCCGACCGTCGCGCAGCCCACATCTATGCGCTGGTCGACCTCGAGGAGCCCTTCTGGGAAGGCAGCAGGTGGTACCGCCGCGACGACGCGGTGGCCGGGGTCGTGGCTCTGCCCGACGGCGAGGGGCTCGCGGTGTACGCGGTCAGCACCAAGGACCCGGACGGTTCGGCCGCGCTCGTGTGCGAGCTCGCTCCCGATCTGCCGACCGGCCTTCTCATCACCGGACCGGCGCACGTCGAGCGCGCGCTGTCGGAGGTGCGACCGATCGTCGGCATGGGCCCGCACGTCAGGTACGAACTCACGAACCCGGCCGCCATCCCCGCCCGCATCCCCGAGGTGGTCGACCTCGGGCCGGAAGACGAGGCCGAGATCCAGGCGCTGTACGACAGCGACCCCGGTGCCGCCTTCTTCCTCCCTCACATGCTCGTCGACGACGCCTTCGTCGGGGTCCGTTCGGGCGGGCGGCTGGTCGCGGCAGCAGGCACGCACGTCCTCTCCGAGCGTCAACGGATCGCAGCGGTCGGGGCGGTGTACACCCGGCCGGAGCATCGGGGCAACGGCTTCGGCGCGGCGGTCACCGCCGGCGTGATCCACCGACTGGGTGACCGCGTCGACGTCGTCGGCCTCAACGTGCATGCGGACAACACGGCGGCGCGAGCGATCTACCGGGGGATGGCGTTCGAGCCGATCCTCGGCTACGCCGAAGCCGAGCTCGCCTGAGCGAGCCGGGCAGTCAGATCCGAGCCTCGACGTCGGTGATCGCGGCGCGATAGCGCTCTACGTTGCCGAGCTTGATGTCCTCGTAGCCGCGGACCATGTCGGGCAGCGACGCCAGCTCCACCACGACCGGGAGATTGGCCTCGGTGAGGTTGGTGAGGGCTCGGTCGAGCGTCTTGCGGTACTCGCCTGGGAGTTTGCGCTCGACCCGCCGGACCTCGGCCCAACGGAACGGATCCGCGATCGTTCCCCGGACCCGCTTCCCTGCCGCGAGGGCCCGGATCCCCGGGGTGGCCCAGGTCCCGATGGTCAGCTTTCGTTGCATGCCGAGCGCGCGGAGCATGGGCGGGTGGAGCTTCCAGGCCACCTTCCCGCGCGTGCCGGCGAGCTCCTGGGCCTCGCCGATGCCGTCGGGGTCGAGCATCAGGCGAGCGACCTCGTATTCGTCCTTGTAGGCGGTCAGCTTGAAGAGGTTGTCGGCCACCGCGGCGGTCAGGGCCTCGCTCCCCGGTGAGACGCTCTGCTCGGCGCGCCAGGCCTGGTCGACGGTGTCGATCCACGACCGTGGCGAGCGGGCCGAGCCCCATCGGACGAGCTCGGCAGCCAGGAACTCGAGCCGGTCGCGGAGGGCCTGCGACCCGCCGACGCCGGCGATGCGCGCGGCGATCTCGGAGGGGATCTCGACGGTCGCCGGCCTCGGCGCGGTCGCTCCGCCGCCCACGACCTCGGCCACCGCGTCGGGCGACTCGACCTGGAGCCGACCCCAGCGGAAGGCGGCAACGTTGGCCTCGACGGCCACACCGTTGAGCGTGATGGCCTGTTCGAGGCTGGCGGCGCTGATCGGGAGGCAGCCCGCCTGGACTGCCATGCCGATCACGAACATGTTGGCGGTGGTCGAGCTGCCGAAGACCTCGGTCGTGATGGCTGCTGCGTCGGCCCAGTGATGTTGGTCGGTCCGGGTGACCCGACCGATGCGCTCGGCCAGGTCGGCGTGGGCCGGGAGCCCGACATCGAGGTGGGTGATCATCCGACCGGTCGGCGTGGGCGACATCGACCCGACCACAGTGGTGCGATCGGGATCGGCGGTGAGGAGGCCTCGGTCGGACGCGGCGACGAGTTGATCGAACGCCAGGAGCAGGTCGGCCTGCCCCTCCCCCAGTCGATTGGTGGCCGTCGGAGCGGTGCGGGACAGCCGAACGTCGCTGACCACCGGTCCCGCCTTCTGCGAGAGCCCGATCTGGTCGAGCCCACGCACATGGAATCCGTCGAGCATCGCCGCGGTGCCGAGCACCTGCGCCACGGTGACCACGCCCGTACCGCCGATACCCGTGATCCGCAGGGCGTAGTCGTCCGCGGGTACGACGAGCACCGGATCGGCGAGCCCGGTGGGCGGAGCCGGAGTCGAGCGCTTGGCGGTCGGGGCTGCTTCCCGGTCGCCGCGTCCGAACCATCGGGCGAGCCGGCCGGGCTCCGAGCGAGTCACGGTCATGAAGGACGGACAGTCGCCCTCGAGGCAGGAGTAGTCGAGGTTGCACGTCGTCTGGTCGATCGTGGTCTTTCGGCCGAACTCGGTCTGAAGCGGCTGGACCGACAGGCAGTTCGACACCTGGCCACAGTCGCCGCAACCCTCACAGATGCGGTGGTTGATCACGATCCGGTGGGGCGGCGTGGGAATCAGACCGCGTTTGCGTGCTCGGCGAGCCTCGGCGGCGCAGCCTTGATCGTGGATCAGTACGGTCACACCGGGGACGGTCGCGAGGACCTCCTGGGCCTCGATCAGCCGGCTCCTGTCCCAGACCTCGACGCCATCGGGAAGGTCGACCCCTCGGTAGCCGTCCACGTCGTCGGTGGTCACCAGGACCCGGCTCACGCCCTGGGTGAGCAGCGTCGAACAGACGTCGGGGACCTCGAGTTGGCCCTGCGGGTCCTGACCGCCCGTCATCGCGACGGTGTCGTTGTAGAGCAGCTTGTAGGTGATGTTCACACCGGCCGCGACCGAGGCCTGGATGGCCAACTGCCCCGAGTGGAAGTAGGTGCCGTCTCCGAGGTTCTGGATGAA
>JBCCFK010000166.1:0-9651 GCA_039029775.1 Actinomycetota bacterium
ACGCGTCGATCATGGGCACCATCGTCGACCGTGGCTACGTGTGGAAGAAGGGCTCCGCCCTGATCCCCAGCTTCACGGCGTTGGCGGTGAACTGGTAGTCGATCAGGTTCGGGAAGTGCTGTTCGAGCAGACCCACCACCGAGAACGCCGTGAAGCTGGGGATCAGGGCGGAGCCCTTCTTCCACACGTAGCCACGGTCGACGATGGTGCCCATGATCGACGCGTAGGTGGAGGGGCGGCCGACCCCGAGCTCCTCGAGCTTCTTGACCAGCGAAGCCTCGGTGTACCTGGCCGGCGGCTGGGTCTCGTGGCCCTCGGCCTCGAGATCGCTGGCCGCGAGGTCGTCGCCCTCGACCATCGGCGGCAGGGCGCGTTCGTTGGTGTCGGTCTCCTCGGCGTCGTCGGTGTCCTCGACGTAGACGCGACGGAATCCCTGATGGGTGATGACCGTGCCCGAGGCGCCGAACTCGGCGTCGCGGCCATCGGTGCTCTGACCACCCAGGCGGACCTGCATCGTCTCGCCCTCGGCGTCGGTCATCTGGCTGGCGACGGTCCGCTGGAAGATCAGCTCGTAGACCTCGGCCTCGCTCTTGACGACCTCACCACGGACCTGGTCGGGGCTCTTGAAGGAGTCGCCCGCCGGGCGGATGGCCTCGTGGGCCTCCTGCGCGTTGCGGACCTTCTTGGTGTAGTGCCTCGGTGCATCGGGCAGGAACGCCTTGCCGTACCGCTCCTCGATCAGGGTGCGGGCGGCGTTCAGTGCGGTGTCCGACAGCGTGGTGCTGTCGGTACGCATGTAGGTGATGTAGCCCTTCTCGTAGAGGCCCTGGGCCGCACGCATGGCCATGGCTGACGACATGCGGAGCTTGCGACCGGCCTCCTGCTGGAAGGTCGAGGTGATGAACGGTGCGGCCGGGCGGCGCCGGTACGGCTTGGACTCGACGGAACGGACGGCGAAGTCGGCGTCGGCGAGACCGGCGACGAGGGATCGGGCCCCGGCTTCGTCGAGCTGCACGGTGTCGCCGGACTTGAGCTGGCCGTCCTGGCCGAAGTCGCGGCCCGAGGCCAGCTTCTCGCCGTCGAGGGCGACCAGCGTGCCTGAGAAGGAGGTGGGGTCGTCGGGACCGACCTCCTTGGTCACGGCGAAGGTGCCGGTCAGATCCCAGTACGACGCGGGCACGAACGCCATGCGCTCGCGCTCCCGCTCGACAACGACGCGGGTGGCGACGGACTGGACGCGGCCCGCCGACAACCGCGGCATGACCTTCTTCCAGAGGACCGGCGACACCTCGTAGCCGTACAGGCGATCGAGCATGCGGCGCGCTTCCTGCGCGTCGACCAGGCGACGATCGATCTCGCGTGGCGACTCGATGGCGGCCTGGATCGCCGTGGGCGTGATCTCGTGGAAGACCATCCGCTTGACTTCCATGCCCTCCGGTGGGTTGAGCTCCTCCAGGAGGTGCCAGGCGATGGCCTCCCCCTCGCGGTCCTCATCGGTCGCGAGATACAGCTCGTCGGCCTCCTTCATCAGGGCCTTGAGATGCTTCAGGTGGTCCTTCTTGTCGCTGTTGACGACGTAGAGGGGTTTGAAGTCGTTGTCGACATCGATCCCCATCCGCGCCCAGGCCTCACCCTTGTAGGACTTGGGCACCTCCGCGGCGTTGCGTGGGAGGTCGCGGATGTGGCCGATGGACGACTCGACGACATAGCCGTCGCCGAGGTAGCCGGCGATGGTACGCGCCTTGGCAGGCGACTCGACGATGACGAGAGCGGTAGACATCTGAGGGGAAAGGTAAGGGTCCTGGGCGGGGGCTTGTCAACAGCCTGCGGCTGTGATCGAGACGGCGATTCGCCGTCCCTGAACGATCGACCATATTGGCAATCTCTTGAACTGCGGCGGCATGGTGCGTCCGAGCGTGTCCGATCCCGGGCCGTCGACGGCCGCCGTCAGGCGGTGACGTCGCGTCCGATCTTGACCTGGCGTTTGGTCGCGTGCCGCAGAACCACGAGGCCGATCAGGCCGGCCGTGAGCGACGCGAACAGGATGCCGATCTTGGATTGTGCGATCAGTGCCTCGTCCTCGAAGGCCAGTCCGGTGATGAACAACGAGACGGTGAATCCGATGCCCGCCACCGACGCCAGGCCGAGCAGGTGGGCCCGCGTCATGCCCTGCGGCGCCGACGTGAACGGCAACCGCTGACCGACCATCGTGAACGCAGTGATGCCCAGCACCTTGCCCGCGACGAGCCCCAGCGCCACCCCCCACGTGACCGAGCTCTGCGCGGCATCGCCCAGGATCCCGCCACCCAGGTCGACCCCCGCGTTGGCGAGGGCGAAGATCGGGATGATCACGAACGACGAGATCGGGTGGATCGCGTTCTCGAGGCGTTCCGAGACCGGCGTCGACTCGCGCATGTGGAACGCGGCGTATTGGATGTCGACCCCGTAGAGGTCGTCGCCCTTCTCCCGCAGCCACTGCACCCACTTGGCGGCCTGTTGGCGGGTCTGCAGCGGCCGGGCCGGGGTGATCACGCCGAGGATCACGCCGGCGATCGTGGCGTGGACGCCCGACTCGAACATCGCCAACCACAAGGCCACACCGAGGACGATGTAGATGGGGATGTACCAGACGCGCAGCTCCTTGAGGCCGAGGATCAGCACCACGACGACGGCGGCCGTGACGAGCCAACCGATCGAGACGTCCTCGGTGTAGAAGACCGCGACGACGAGGATCGCACCGATGTCGTCGACGATGGCCAGCGACAGGATGAACACCTTCATCTGGCGGTTGATCCGGTCGCCGAGCAGCGACAGCACACCGACCGCGAACGCGATGTCCGTGGCCATCGGGACGCCCCACCCGTCGGCCTCGGGGCCGCTCGGGTTGAACATGAAGAAGATCAGGGCCGGAACGATCATGCCGCCCGCCGCCGCCATCGCCGGCAGGGCCGCGGCTCTCGGGTCCTTGAGCTGACCGGTCACCAACTCGCGCTTGATCTCGAGGCCGACGACGAAGAAGAAGATGACCATCAGCGCGTCGTTGACCAACAGCTCGAGGTCGAGATGGCCATGGGACTCACCGAGCTTGAAGTCTCCGATGACGAGATCGATCTCGGTGTGCCAGAGATCGGTGTAGGAGTCCGACCATGGGGAGTTGGCCCAGATCAACGCCACTGCGGTGGCGAACAGGAGCACGATGCCACCGGCCGCCTCGACGTCGAGAAATCGACGGAACGGCCGGCCGACACGAGACGCGAGACGGCTCTCGGAGCCGATGAAGGTGATCTCGGGAATCGGGGTCTTTGCAGCCATTGACGGGGTGAACGCTCGATTGGACCGGTCCGAGGGTAGTGGTGCAGTCGCCAAAACCCGGACGCGAGCACGACGACGGCAATCGGCAAGATTGCCGACAGTCTGAGATCATCTCCGCATGGACGCCTACCAGTGCATCGTGTCGAAGCGCGACACCCGCGACTTCACCGACGAACCGGTCGCCGACGACCTCGTCCGCCGGATCCTCAACGCCGGCCGCATGGCCGGAAGCGCCAAGAACCGCCAACCGATCCGCATGGTGGTGCTGACCGACACCGACGACCAGCAGGCGTTCGGCCGCCACGGGGACTTCTGCGACTGGATCCACACCGCCCCGGTGGTCGTCGCCGTCGCCGTCGACCGGAATGCCGGGGTGCGGACGCAATTCGACGTGGGTCGTGTGTGTCAGAACCTCATGCTGGCCGCCAACGACGCCGGCCTCGCGAGCTGTCCGGTCACCATCCATCGCTCCGACGACGCGCGGGCACAGCTGGGTCTCGCCGAGGACTACGACGTCCTCATGGCCGTGGTGCTGGGCCATGGCGCGACGCCACAGGGCGAGCGACGTTCACATCCCCGCCACGCGCTGGACGAGATCGTCACCTGGCGCTGAGCCAGAAAGCGCCCAGATCGGGTCTGACCCCACGCGGGCACTTTCTCACTCGAGCACTGCCCAAAGCGCCCAACGCGCTCAAAGTGCCCGGATCGGGTCTGACACCACGCGGGCACTTTCTCGTCGTAGCTCAGCTGGGCATGGAGAACTGTTCGAAGATCGCGGCGTTGCTGCTCGCGGCGGCGTGGCGCTCGCCGATCACCGCCTGGTACTCGGGCGAGTCGTACCAGGCCTTCGCGGCCTCGACCGACTCGAACTCGATCATCACGGTCTGCTGGCCGTGCCACTCGCCTTCGACGACCTCGGTGGCATTGCTGGCGATCCGCGGGACACCGCCGTACTGCAACACGCTCGGCACCGCCTTTCCGGCGTAGGCCTGGAGGGCCTCGGGGTCGTGCACGTCCTCGGTGAAGATGATGTAGGCGGCCATCGCGAACTCCTTGATCGGGGTGTTGGCCGAGTCTTCCACGACGCCGCGACCTCTGCTCCCGCACTAGGTTCTCGGCCGACCGCGAGGAGCAGCCGATGATCGAAGCCGAAGTCCCCATCGAGACCGCCGACGGCACCATGAGCGCTTTCACCACCCGACCCGACGAGGGCGGGCCGTTCCCGGTCGTCTTCTTCTACATGGACGCGCCGGGCAAGCGCGAGGAACTGCACGACATGGCCCGACGCATCGCCACCACGGGCTACTACGTCGTGCTGCCGAACCTCTACTACCGCAGCACCGACGAGTTCGTCCTCGACTTCGAGACGGGCGCCAACCGGGACGAGATGTTCGATCTGATGTTCAAGCTGTCGAACCGCATGATCGTGTCGGACACCCAGGGGATGATCGACTTCGTCGACGGTGAGGCCGCGGCCGACGGGACCCGGATCGGGTGCGTGGGCTACTGCATGAGCGGGCCGTTCTCGCTCTCGGTCGCCGCCGCCTATCCCGACCGCGTGAAGGCGGCTGCCTCTGTCTACGGCGTCCGGCTGGCCGTCGATGCCGACGACTCCCCTCACCACGGCTTCCCCGACACCACCGGCGAGATCTACGTCGCCGCGGCCGAGACCGACGAGTACGCGCCACCGGAGATGATCGCGGCCGTCGAGCAGGCCATCGACTCCTCCGGGGTGAACGGACGGGTCGAGTGGTATCCGGGCACCCACCACGGCTTCGCCTTCCCCACCCGCGGCGGGATCTTCGACAAGCCCGCCGCCGAGCGGCACTGGTCGCGCCTGCACAGCCTCTTCGCCCGGAACCTCGGCTGATCCGAGCGGGGCCCACCCGCGCGTGAACCTGGATCCGGAGACAAGCTCCGACCGGCGTCGCTACTCGAAGTAGCGGATCTCGCCTTCGGCCGCCTCGACGACCGCGTGGACCGCCTGGTGCAGCGCGTTGTGCTGCACCTGGAACTCCTCGATCTCCGGGTCCGCCTCCTCCGGGTCGAGCGGTACGTCGTCGGGATCCTCGTCCTGGCCGAGTGTGGCCAGCGCGGCGTCCCAATCGGTGGTCTCGGCCCGGCGGGCCAGGTACATACTCGGCGCCTGGAGCAACGCCCGGTCGATGTCGTTGACGATCGCGATGACGACGTCGGTCGACGTGCGGACGCCGGGTGTCGAGATCAGTCGGAGCGCCTGGAGCTTGCGCATCGCCATGGCCGCGATCATGACCGGGTCACCCATCTCGGTCACCGCCGAGTCGACCGACGTCAGGTTGAGGCTCACCGCATCGTCGACCTCGAACCAGTCGCGAAGGGTCTCGAACAGCCGCTCGGTCACATCGTGGAGCGCGAGCAACTCGTCGGGCTTGGCGAGCGTCGTCTCGTCCATCTCGTCCACACCGCCACCGTACCGGTCGCAGCACCGGCCGTGATCAGTCGTGGTTGGCGCCCACGTAGCGCTCCGCCTCGACCGGACTCAGGCCGTGCGCCTCGACGACGCCCCGGACGATCGTGGCCCGATACGCCTCACCCGGCGGGTTCGGCGACAACTCGTCGACCGCTCTCGGCGTGGTGAACGTCAACATCGGCCAGTCCTCGGACCCGACGTTGACGACGCGGTCGTAGTTGCCGTCGCCCAGAACCGACGAGCCGCCCGACACCACCCCGCCCAGGTCGACCTCGCTCCCCACCTCACGACCGGACTCCTGAGCGAGCACGTCCTGGAACTGCTCGATGGTGATCAGGTAGGCGCGGGCGAGCGTCGTGGCGTCGGTTCGTCGGGGATCGATGAACGCCACGCCCCCGCCACCCCACCAGCGTGACTCCCCGGCGAAGATCAGACGATGCGGCAGCGTGACGCCGCGGACGTCACGCCAGAGACGCCGGTCCCGTGCTCCGGGCTGGGACCGCGTTCGGCCCGGCGCGGTTCCTCCTTCGAGGTAGACGCGGAAGCGTGCGCTCGACAGGTTCGATCCGTACGAGACGTACCAGACCAGCTCGGGCTCGGTGACGGCGCTCAGTCCTTGGCGGTCGGCGAGGCGTAGACGACGAGCTGCACCGCGGTTCCGTGGTCGAGCGACCGGATCTTCATCTCGTCGGCGAGGACCCGCATCAGCGGAATGCCGAAGCCACCCTCGTAATCGAGCCGACCGGGGGTGTCGAGCGGTGCCGGCGACTCGAGGTCGCCTGGATCGAATCCGGTGGCGGCGTGATCCTGGACCTCGACCTCGATGCGGTCGTCGGCCAGGTCGCACCGGATGGTGATGCGCTCCTCGGATCCGAGGTTCGCGTGGGCCTCGATGGCGTTGGTGGTGGCCTCGGACACGGCGACGCGCAGATCCTCGATGCGGGCGTCACCGAGACCCGGGTCGAGCGCCGCGGCGGCCGCGACGACGGCTCGAACGAGCGAGAGGTACTCCGGTTGGGCCGGAATCGCCAGGGTGATCCCACCGGTGGGCTTGAGGTCGGTCGTCACGCCGCCCCCTGCGCCTGCTCGGGATCGGCGAGGTCGACCACGGCGAGGACGTCACCCAGGCCCGTCAGCGCGAACATCTTCTCCAGGCGGTCCCCAACGCGGCTGACACGGAGGTCGCCGCCCTGGCTCCGGGCGCGCTTCAAGCCGCCGATCAGAACGCCCAGACCGGTCGAGTCGATGAACTCGACGCCGCCGAGATCGATCACCAGATGGGTGTTCCCGCCGCTGATCTGGGCCACGATCTCCTGCCGCAGCTGGGGGCAGGTGGCCATGTCGATCTCGCCGTGCACGGACAGGATGGTCCAGCTACCGCTCTGGGAGATCCTGACCGTCAACAACACGCCAATCAGGGTAAGCGATCCGCCACGCGACCGCAGGGCATGCCGGCGGCGAGGGCGACGCCACACCGGCGTAATTCCGCCGCTGTGATTCGTCACCCCGAGGGCCTACGCTTGTGCGGTGGCGCTGGTAGCGAAGACCACCCTCGAGGTGCTCTTGGACGAGTTGGCCGACGACGGTCGCATCGTCCACGTCGAGCATCTGCCGGCGCGCCCCGAGCGGACCGCGCCGCTCGCACGCCCGCTCCCCGCTGCGGTCCAGGATCGCGTGCCCTTCGACGCGTTCTGGACCCACCAGGCCGAAGCCATCGACCACCTGCGCGACGGCACCTCGGTGGCCATCGCCACCGGAACCGCCTCCGGCAAGTCGCTCTGCTACCAGGTCCCCATCGCCGAGGCGATCGCCGACCCCATTCGGCCCGCCACGGCCATGCTCCTCTACCCCACCAAGGCCCTTGCCCAGGACCAGCTCCGGTCGTGGGGCGACCTGGCGTTCCCCGGCGTGGTGCCGGCCACCTACGACGGCGACACCGACAAGGACCACCGCGGCTGGGTGCGCAACAACGCCAACGTCATCCTCACCAACCCCGAGATGCTCCACGCCGGCGTGCTGCCCCACCACGGCCGCTGGGACACCTTCCTCCGCCGACTCCGCTACGTCGTGATCGACGAACTCCACGTCCTCCGAGGCATCTTCGGCACCAACCTCGCGCACCTGCTCCGCCGACTCCGCCGACTCTGCGCCCACTACGGCTCCGACCCCACGTTCGTGTTCACCTCGGCCACCATCGGCCGCCCCGAACGCCTGGCGGGCGAGCTCTGTGGCGTCCCGGTCACCGCGGTCACCGACGACGGCTCTCCGCAGGGACCTCGGCTCTTCGCACTGCTCGACCCTCCGGTGGTCGACGCGGCGTCCGGCGCCCGCACCTCCGGCAACGCCGAGACCGCATCGATGGTCTCCCGCCTCGTGCAGGGCGGTCACCGCACCATCGCGTTCTGCCGCAGCCGCAAGGGCACCGAGTTGGTGGCGGGCCACGTGCGGGACATGCTCCCCGACGACCTGGACGACACCGTCCGTTCCTACCGGGGCGGCTATCTCGCCGACGAGCGTCGCGAGATCGAGGCCGAACTGTTCGACGGCACGATCCAGGCCGTCGTCGCCACCACGGCGCTCGAACTCGGAGTGGACATCGGTGGACTCGACGCGTGTGTCCTCAACGGATTCCCGGGCACCATCGCGTCGATGTGGCAACAGGCGGGTCGGGCCGGACGCCAGCGCCAGGAGTCGGTCGCCGTGCTCGTCGCCGGCGAGGACCAGCTCGACCGCTACCTGATGGGTCACCCGCACGAGGTCTTCTCCCGCTCGCCCGAACCCGCGGTCATCAACCCGCGCAACCCCTTCATCCTGGAGCCCCACCTCGCCTGCGCGGCGTACGAACTGCCGCTCAGTCACCAGGACCACCGGTACTGGGGCGACGACCTCGACGATGGCGTTCGCGCGCTGGTGCAGGCCGACAAGCTCAAGACCCGGCGGCGACGGCTCCGAGGAGGCGGCGACGAGCCCATCGCGGTCTGGGCTGCCCGCGGTATCCCGGGACGCAAGCTCGGCCTGCGGAACGGCTCGAGCGCCGAGTACCGGATCTCGCTCGAGGACGGCACCCTCATCGGCACCGTGGACGAGGGCCGGGCCTTCTCGCTGGTCCACCCCGGCGCCATCTATCTGCATCGCGGTCAGTCCTTCCGGGTGCTCGACCTGGACATCGACAACCACGACGCCATCGTCGAGCCGGACGACGGCGACACCTACACCCAGGCGCGCACCGAGATCGACATCTCGGTCCTCGACGTCGACGACGGGCGACCCGTCGGACGCTCACAGCTCCACCTCGGCGAGGTCGAGGTCCGATCGCAGGTGATCGGCTACCAGCGCAAGGACGTCCGCACCCGCAAGATCCTCGGCAACGAGACGCTCGAGCTCCCACCACAGCAACTCGTCACCCGGTCGTTCTGGTACACGGTGACGCCGGAGCTGCTCGCCGATGCCGGCGTGCCCGACGGAGCCGTCCCGGGCACGCTCCACGCCGTCGAACACACCGGCATCGGGATCCTGCCGCTGTTCACGATCTGCGACCGCTGGGACGTCGGCGGCGTGTCCACGGCGCTGCACGCCGACACGATGCTGCCCACGATCTTCATCTACGACGGCTACCAGGGCGGCGCCGGCATCGCCGAACTCGGCTTCGAGGCCGCTGACCGCCACCTGCAGGCGACCCTCGGCGTCCTCGAAGACTGTCCGTGCTCCGACGGGTGCCCGAGCTGCGTCCAGTCACCCAAGTGCGGGAACGGCAACGAACCCCTCGACAAGCACGGGGCGATCGCCCTGCTGCAGGCGTTGCTCCAGCCCGGGGAGGACCCTGGTCCGAAGCCGCCTGGATCCGCCGCACCGGTGATCGACCTGCGCAGCGAGCGCTCGCGCCGGGCCGA
>JBCCFK010000167.1:0-9647 GCA_039029775.1 Actinomycetota bacterium
ATGGGTCGGCGCGGGTCGCCCCACTCCGCTGCGCGCGACGGTACCCCTGGGCCCGAGAATGTCCCAAAACGATGATGCGGGGGCCCCAGCCCGAAATCTCACCCTGTGTGGTCGAACCGGGTCCGGTCCGCGGCCATGCGGGTCAGCTCCAGGCCCACACGGGCTCCTCCACCGTGTCCAGGCGAACGGTTCGTCCGTGCATCGCGACCTCACGGAACTGCCACAGCAGTGCGCCCGTGGGCGCGTGAATCAGCCGATTGCGCAGCGGCAGCTGCAGCACCGGGTGTTCGCTCTCCTCGATCGGAATCCACCGCGGGGAGTCCGGGCGATCGAGTTCGTCCAGCCCGATGACGAAGATCTGGTCGACCTCGGTCGGCTGCGCCGTGAACTCCACCGTTGTCTCGGGCCAGACGACCACCGGCGTGATCACATATCCCGAGCGGGTCCGGTAGTCGTCGAGGGCTCCCAGAACCTCGTGGTGAGCGGTGGTGACGCCGACCTCCTCCTCGAGCTCGCGCCGCGCCGCGTCGGGAGGCGTCTCGCCCGGGTCGAGGCGGCCGCCCGGGAGGGCGTACTGGTGCGAGTGGGCGCGGAGGCCGCTGCTGCGTCTGGTCAGGACGAACCCGGCCCCGTTCTCGCCTGCCACGACCGTGATGGCGACGGCGGCGTGTCGGAGCTCGGGCTCGTCGACCTCGAGCCGGTCGTGGGCCGCGAGGTTCGACGCCAACCTCGCGCGGAGGTCGGCGTCGTGATCGACCGGCTCGCCCAGCGGCGGGCTCAGCGGCCCTGCCACACCGGCGGGCGCTTCTCGACGAAGGCTCGTGGTCCTTCCTTGGCGTCCTCGCTCCCGGCCACCGGCCGGTAGGCGCGCGCTGCGATCCGGATGCCCTCGACGTCGTCGACGAGCGCGCCACCGAGGACCGCTTCGCGCGTGGCGCGGACGGCCAGCGGCGCGTTGGCGTTGACCCGATCGGCGAGCTCCATCGCCTTGTCCACGACGTCGCCGGGCTCGCACAGGATGTTGACCAGGCCGAGTCCGTGCGCTCGCTCGGCGGAGAGGTTGTCACCCGTCAGTGCCAGCTCCATCGCGATGTTCGGCGGGAGCTTCTTGGGAAGGCGGGCGGTACCGCCGGCCATGGCGACGAGGCAGCGCTTGACCTCGGGGAGGCCGAACGCCGCATTCGTCGAGGCGACCACCATGTCGCACGCCAGGACGAGCTCACAACCACCGGCGACGGCCACGCCGTCCACGGCCGCGATGACCGGCTTGGTGCGCTCGCGGACCACGAACCCACCGAACCCGCCACGCTCTGTCCCGAGGTTCGCGTTGCCCGAGGCGATCGCTTTCAGGTCGGCGCCGGCGCTGAAGACAGGGCCGTTGGCAGCCAGGATGCCCATCCAGATCTCGTCATCGCCCTCCATGCGGTCGACGGCTTCCTCCAACGCGACGGCCAGTTCGTTGCTGACCGCGTTGCGGGCCTCGGGGCGATTCAGGGTGATGATGGCGACCCGACCGCGGGTCTCGTATTCGACGATCATGCGGCGAAGACTAGGCGGCGCTCGGGGTGGGCCGCCGGAGTGCACCCCGGGCAGCCTCCACCCGGCCCCCGGCCTCGCATCCGGGCAGGTGGTCGTTGACCAGGCCCATCGCCTGCATGAACGCGTACACCGTGGTCGGCCCGACCCACGTCCAGCCCCGCTTCTTGAGGTCCTTGCTGACCCGGGTCGACGTCACCGTGATCGACGGCATGGGATAGCCCCAGTCGGGCCTGGTGTCGTCTTCGCGCTCGGTCGGCTCCTGGGCCCAGAAGTAGGCGGCGAGGGATCCGAACTCGTCGCGCAGCTCCTGGGCGCGCCGCGCGTTGTTGATCGTCGACTCGATCTTGCCGCGGTGTCGGATGATGCCGGCGTCGTTCAGCAGCCGCTCGACGTCCCTGCCGCCATAGGAAGCGACCGCGTCGACCTCGAACCCGTCGAACGCGGAGCGGAAGTTCTCGCGTTTGCGCAGGATCGTGATCCACGCCAGTCCCGATTGGAAGCCCTCGAGACACACCTTCTCGAACAGTCGGGTGTCGTCGGTGACGGGCATGCCCCACTCGTGGTCGTGGTACTCGAGGTAGAGCTCGTCGTCGGTCCCGGGCCACCAGCAGCGGGCGGTGCCGTCGTCGTCGGTGTGGAGCCACTCGCGATCGTCGGTCATGGCGGCGACGCTAACCGCGCCGGTCAGCCGACGGACACGCCGAGGTCGGTGAGCGCGGATCTGAGGTCCTCCACCCCGGCGAAGTTGCGTCCGAGAAGGCCGGCGTCGCGTGCGCCGTCGACGTTGCCGGGGCTGTCGTCGACGAACAACACGCGCGCCGGCTGCACGTCGAGCGAGGCGCAGACGTGCGCGAACACGCGAGGGTCCGGCTTGGCGAGTCCGATGAACCAGGTGCAGAAGACGTGGTCGAAGGCGGCGTCCAGGCCGACCGTGGCGAGTTCGTCGTGGATGGTGTCGGTGCCGTTGGTCAGCACCGCCACAGGGACACCGGCGGCACGGACGGTGCGGATGAGGTCGGCCATGACCGGGTCGGCGGCTCCCCATGTCCCGAGCCACGCGTGGGCCGCTTCGGGTGACCCCACGGCGGCACCGACCTCGTCGGCCCATGCGGAACGGGTCAGGCCGCCGGTGATCGCCGCCTGCCCTCGCGGGTGCTCGAAGGCCTCGCGACGCAGGCTGCCCACCTCGAGTCCGTGCGTGACTTCGAGGGTGTCGGCGACGCTGCGGTCGAAGTGTCGAACGACCCCGTCGAGGTCGGTCAGCAGCAGGTCGATCGCAGGCGCCGCCATCGTCAGTTCGCGACGATCGCGTCGACCTCGATCTCGAGCCGCCAGGCCGGATCGATGAACCCGCTGACCTCGACGATCGTGTCGGTGGGCATCGTTCCGCCGAGCACGTCGCGCCGGACGGCGGACACGACATCGAAGTCGGTGCGATCGACGAGCAACGTGCGGGTCCGGACGATGTCGCTCAGCGACGCACCCGCCGCGTCGAGCGCCTCGCCGATGATCTCCCAGATCCTGATCGCCTGGGCTCGGACGTCGTCGGCGTCGACGTTGGAGCCGTCCTCGTTGATCGCGGCCGTTCCGCCCACGCTGACGTGGTCGCCGACTCGCACGGCCCGGGACAGCCCGATGCGGGCCTCGTTCGGTCCGCCGAGGCGGATCTCGTGTCGACTCATCGGTTCGCCTTTCTCCCAAGGTTGGTGCCACCACGCGCACGCGGTGGTGGTGCCGGCCGGTATTTCGGTGTAGCCGCCGTCGCGGATGACGGTGGTCGCTCGCTCCAGCAGGGTGCGCCAGAGCTCGGGCGTCGGGTGCACCACTCGGATCGGGGAGCCCGCGCGATGCCATGTGGCCATCTCGTCAGGCGGCGCGGTCATCCAGGCGCGTTGCGCAGCGTGGGCGCACTGCGCGGCTTGCTTGCCCCAGGTCATGTCGACGTCGGGCGTCATGGCGATGGTGAGGCCGCCCGCCTCGTCGACCGAGTCCACGCGCGCTGCGGGCTCGAGGTCGGTCGACTGGATCTGCAGCTTGGCGACGGGCTCGGCCACCTCGGCCATGGGGCCCGGGACGAACGCTCGTGCCTCGACACCGTCGAGCGCGACGGTCACCCCGGGCACCGTCAATGCCCGCTCCCACGCCGACGCACGGCCACGTCGGACGAGCTTGCGGATGCGGGCACCGTTCCAGGCCTCCACGGCCTCGTGCCAGGGACCGCCGGGTTGACTGCGTCGATCGGCCAGGAGTCGGATCGTCGCCAGCGCGGTGGCGCGGCAGATGTCGACGACCGACGGGTGGTTCCCACGTTCCATTCGCACCGCCAGCTGCAGTGCGAGTGGCGACTCCTCGGTCGGAGAGGCGCTCACACCAGGTACTTCTCGCGCAGGCGTTCGATGTCGTCGCCGTTGAAGTCCAGCGCGTCGGCCAGGTACGTCTCCCTGGTGGGCCACGAGGCGTCGACGGCATCGAGCGCCGCCTGCAGGTAGTCCGCATCGACCCGGAGGAACGGCAGGATCACCTGGGCGTCCACCCCACGCGACCGGTAGTACTCGACGCGCTGTTCGACCGGTCGGTGCACGTTGGACAACAGGTAGTGCTCCATCAGTTGGTCGTCGTCGACGCCGAGTGCGATCCCGATGAGCGTCGCCGCCCATCCCGCACGATCCTTGCCGGCCGAACAGTGGAACAGCAGCGGCCCCTCGGCGTCGACCACGTGGCGGAGGAACGCCGCGTAGGTCGCCTGCTTGGCCGGTTCGGTCGCCTGCACCGCCGTCTGCTCGACCGCTCGAGCGTGGGCCTGGCCGTCGCCGAAGCGTGCGCGCAGCGCATCGCCGTCGCCGTCCGTCAGGAGTTGTCGGAACTCGGCCCCCGCGCCGCCGGGATCGGCGACGGGGAGCAGTACCTGCTCTGCATCCGGCGGCAGGCGATCCGCGCCGCCGTCACCGAGCCGATCCGCGTCCTGGCGGAAGTCGACCACGGATCGGATCCCGAGCGGCGCGAGCGACTGCAGGTCGGCGTCGGTCGCCTCGGCGAGGTGGCCGCTCCGGAGCAGCGTCGCGCTCGGGATCGTGCCGGCCGGCGCGGTCAGGCCGGCCATGTCACGGAAGTTGAGGACGCCTTCGAGCGCGGGGAGCGAGGAGGGTGCGGGGGTCACAGGCCTCATCATTCCAGACCTTGCCGCTGCGCCCGACCCCCGCTCGGAGAAAGTGCCCGCGTGGTGTCAGAACCCCGGTGGGCACTTTCTCAAAGTGCCCGCGTGGGGTCAGACCCCCGGTGGGCGCTTTCTCGGCGAGGAGGCCGCGGAGGCACGCTGCGGCGGATGGCGCCATCGGCGATGATGGGCACATGGACGTACGCCAGCAGACCATCGAGATCGTCAAGGAGAAGGGGCTCCGGCGACTGCCCGAGCCGGTGCAGCTCGCGTCGGGAGCGATGAGCGACGTCTTCGTCGACGGGAAGCTCGCCGTCAGTCACTTCGACGACCTCGAGGTGGCCAGTCGGGCGATCGTCGATGCGTTGCGTCTGGCCGGTGTCGAGTTCGATGCGGTCGGAGGCCCCACGTTGGGTGCGGATGCGCTGACGATCGGGATCGCGGGCGTGGCCCGCTGTCGCTGGTTCTTCGTCCGCAAGGAGCCGAAGGGTCGCGGCACGAACCAGCTGATCGAGGGTTCCCGCCTGGGCGACGGCGATCGCGTGGTCATCGTCGAGGATGCGATCACGACAGGTGGCTCGCTGATGAAGGCGGTGGATGCCGTCGAGGCCGAGGGCGCGACATGTGTCGCCGTGGCGACGCTCATCGATCGTGGCGATTCGGCTCGACCCCTCATCGAGGGTCGGGGGATGCAGTACTTCCCGATCGCGACCTACGTCGATCTCGAGATCGACCCCGTCGTCCCGCCCGCCGTCTCCGCTTAGCCCGAGCCCGGACGCGTGACGTGCGGCCCCGTGGGGCCGCACGTTCGCACGCACTCCGAAGTCGCTGGTCAGATCAGCGTCGGAGCTTCATCGCCGCCACGGAGCCGACGACCATCACGACGCCGAAGGTGAGCAGCAGGGCCACCAGGATGGCGTTGGAGGTGGAACCGGCGTCGGTCTCGAGCCCGCCGGCGAGGGCGATCTCATCGGTGCCGACGGCGATCTCGTCGGTTCCCTCGACCTCGTCGGTGGTCTCGACGGTCTCGTCGGTTGGCTCGGTGCCGGCGTCGGGGACCTGACCTCCGTCGGTGTCGCCGTCGGTCTGGTCGGCATCGGGCTTGCCGCCCTGGTCTTCGTCCTCGCCGTCGGTGTTGTCGATGTCCTCGTCGCCGCCCTCTTCCTCGGGCTCCGGCTGGGGCTCGGGCTCGGGGATCGGGCAGTCGAAGAAGAAGCCGTCGGTGTGGATCGGCTCGCCGTCGACCTCGATGGCGAAGCCGACGAACTCGTTCGGGTTCACGGCCAGCGGCTGGACGCTGCTGGTGCCGGGGAGGACCAGGCCGGGGGCGTGGGGGAGGTCGTCGTAGTGGACGCCCATCATCGCCTCGTCGGGACCGTGGTTGCCGAGCTCGACCCAGGCCTGGCCGAGGTCGCAGTTGGGGATGAACTCGAACCACGGGTCCGGCGCCAGGCAGTCGACGTCCAGATCGACGTCGAGGACGGTGGTGGCCGCCTCGACCTTCACGTTGACGGTGGAGTTCTCCGCCGCCGCGGGGAAGGTGTCGATCCAGGCCATGTCGGGGCCGACGACGGGGTTGGCGACGACGATGTCGTCGATCAGGACCTCGAGCATCGTGAACGAGCCGGTCTTGTTCCCGATCTCGACGTCGATGGCACCGTTGTCGCTGCAGTCGATTTCCGCATCGGCGGTCAGCATGAACAGCCACGGCAGTTCGTCGAGGATCTCGGGATCGAGCAGCAGGATCTCGGGCTGGGGGATCTCGGGAAGTCGGGGGTCCCTGTCGTCGAGCTCCAGGATGTGGAGCTCGTCGGCCGGTTCGGCGGCGGCCGTCGGGGCCAGGGCGATGAGCGTGGCGAAGATCGCCGCGAGCAGGGTGAAGATCAGGCCGACCTGCTTGGCGGCCGGTGTCTTGGTGGTCTGTTCGGTGGTGTTCATGTCAGTGCGTCTCCTTCGGAGTGTTCGTGTGTGGTGGGGAGACGCACCGGCGGGGCCGTCCTTACACCCCGGCGGAGAAATTTCCGGAGAATCTTCGGAGTGCCGCAACGTGCATGGGCAAACGACATACATATGTTGTTGACATATATATGTTGTTTACATATGTTGTCCGCATGCCAGATCATCCGGGACGCCATCGGTCGGGACACGCACGCAAGCGCCGCCGGCGCCGCGGCGGCCCCATCGCGCGATTCCTCGAGCCCGCGGTGCTGCTGCTCCTCCGAGAGGGCAACGCCCACGGCTACGAACTCGCGGACGAGCTGGCTGCGTTCATGCCCGTCCAGCGCGTCGACGTGGGCAACCTGTACCGCCTGCTGCGCAAGCTCGAGGACGACGGACTCGTCGCCTCCGAGTGGGACGAGGGCGAGGCCGGCCGAGCGAAGCGGGTCTATGAGATCACCGATGACGGCATCGAAGCCCTCGACGACTGGGCGGAACGCCTTCGCGGCACCGCCGACGCGCTGACCAGATTCCTGGAGCGCCACGACGCCGGACGGGAGCGCACCCCATCAGACCACGAGGGCGCCGATGACCCCGACGAACCGAACGACACCCCCGACGCCGAGCCCGCTGCCGGCGACTGAAACCCATCCCGAGGAGGCCGCCCCGTGCGCCACCGTTTCCACTCCACCGACAACGACCAAGCCGAGGTCGACGCCGACCGCACCGACGCGGCCCACTGGGCCGGCGAGCGCCGCCGCAGGCGTCGAGCTCATCGTCGCCGCCATGGTGGCGGACCCAAGGGTCGTCGCCGTCACATCGACTGGGACGACGTGACGTCGCTCGAGCGGCACCAGCGCGATCTCGAGCAGCGAGAAGCCGACATCCAGGCCCGCATCCAGAAGGTCCGCCAGCGGATCGTCGACCTCAGCGAGAGCTGACCCCCCAGCAGCGCGTGGTGTGCCCCGCTCGGGCACACCACGTACGCTCGGAGCCACGTACGCGACCCGAGACCCGAGGAGGCGACCGATGGCCATCACCGAACCTCAGGACGAGGTCGTCGCGTCCGACGACCCCGGCAAGGGTCTGCCGGGTCGGGTCACGATGCCGGGCTACACCACCCAACTCGGCCCCCTCGGGCACCTGGCCGAGGAACGGCAGCGCCTGGCCGGCCTGACCTGGAAGCACTTCGACGTCACACTCCAGTCGGCCACGGTCGGCGGCGAGATCCACGGGATCGACCTCCGCGACGACCTCCCCGGGGAGGTGTTCGCCGAGGTGCAGCAGGCGCTGTGGGAATACAAGGTGATCTTCTTCCGCGACCAGCCGCTCAGTCCCGAACAACACGTGGCCTTCGCGCGCCGCTTCGGCGATCTGGAGGTGCACCCCTTCATCCCGTCCAACACCGGGGTGCCCGAACTGGTGCGATTCGAGAAGGACGCCGAGGCCGGCGGCTACGAGAACGGGTGGCACCACGACGTCACCTGGCGCCGTACCCCGTCCTTCGGTGCGATGCTCCGCGCCGTGACCGTGCCGCCCACCGGGGGCGACACCCTGTTCTGCGACGCGAACGCCGCCTACGAAGGTCTCGACGACGAGACCAAGGAGCGGATCCTCGGGCTGACCGCCGTCCACGACTTCATGCAGGCCTTCGGTCGGCAGGTCCCCGCGGACAAGATGGCCGAGATGCGCGAGAAGTATCCGCTCGCTCATCACCCGGTCGTGATCGCCCACCCGGTGACCGGCAACCCGTTGTTGTACGTGAACCGCTTCTTCATCAGCCACATCGACGGCATGGATGAGGACGAGAGCTACGCGCTGATCGACCGCCTCTGTCGCCAGTTCGACACGGTCGAATACCAGTGCCGGTTCCGCTGGCAACCCGACTCGATCGCGTTCTGGGACAACCGCGCCGTCCAGCACTACGCCTCGAGCGACTACTTCCCCGACATCCGCGTGATGGAGCGTGCCAGCGTCGCCGGAGACGCGCCTGTCGCCTTCCGGGGCTGAGCCCGTCGTCGGGGTTCCGGCATCAGGACGTCGCGAGGGTTTGGATTTCGGGGGTCGCCCGAATATCGTTGGCACTCGCACCGTGAGAGTGCCAACACTCGCCAACACGCAGTGACCACCTGACGGTGCGTGTCCGAAATCCCAACGTCTGAGGAGACGCGCAGCAATGAACCTGGAGCCCCGCGAGGACCGACTTGTCGTCCGGCCCAGCGAGTCCGAGGCGACCACGGCCAGCGGCCTGGTCATCCCCGACACCGCCAAGGAAAAGCCGCAGCAGGGTGAAGTTCTGGCCGTCGGCCCGGGCAAGCGCTCGGACCAGACCGGCGAGCTGATCCCCGTCGACGTCGCCGTCGGCGACACGGTCATCTACGCCAAGTACGGCGGCACCGAGATCAGCCACGGCGGCGAGGACCTCCTGA
The DNA here is from genome assembly GCA_039029775.1 of Actinomycetota bacterium. GTDB lineage: Bacteria > Actinomycetota > Acidimicrobiia > Acidimicrobiales > UBA8592 > JBCCFK01. The sequence continues at coordinate 9,061 of JBCCFK010000167.1, forward strand.
TCCTCTCGGCCCGCGACGTGCTGGCCATCATCAAGTAGTCCCGCCGAGACAAGGACACACATCACATGGCAAAGATCCTGAAGTTCGACGAGGACGCGCGCCGCAAGCTCGAGGCGGGCGTCAACCACCTGGCCGACGCGGTCAAGGTGACACTTGGCCCCAAGGGCCGCAACGTGGTGCTGGACAAGAAGTTCGGTGCCCCCACCATCACCAACGACGGTGTCTCGATCGCTCGCGAGGTCGAGCTCGAGGACCCGTTCGAGAACATGGGTGCCCAGCTGGTGAAGGAGGTCGCCACCAAGACCAACGACGTCGCCGGTGACGGCACCACCACCGCAACCGTCCTGGCCCAGGCCATGGTGAAGGAAGGCCTCCGCAACGTGGCCGCCGGCGCCAACCCGATGGTTCTCAAGCGCGGCATCCAGGCTGCGGTCGACGCGGCGGTGGCCTCCATCGCCAAGCAGTCCGAGCCGGTCGCCGACTCCACGACCCAGATCGCCAACGTGGCTTCGATCTCCGCTGCGGACGAGACCGTCGGCAAGATCATCGCCGAGGCGATCGACAAGGTCGGCAAGGACGGCGTGGTG
>JBCCFK010000168.1:0-9591 GCA_039029775.1 Actinomycetota bacterium
GGGCGGCTTTCCGGCTGACCCTGTTGTTCGTGGCGGTCGTGGTCCCGGTGCACATCATCCTGGGACTCGGCCTGGCCAACCTCCTCGACCGCGTGAAGCGTGGCCGAGGCCTCTACCTCGCCGCCCTGCTGTTGCCCTTCATCGTCACCCCGGTGGTCGGCACCCTGCTGGTGCGCGACCTGTTCGACCGAGGTGGCCTCCTCAGCTGGCTCTGGGAGGTCTTCACCGACGAACCCTTCGTGATCGATTCCGGCAACGTGAAGTGGGTCATCATCCTGCACGGCGTCTGGTCGATCACCCCGTTCGCCGTCATCACCTTCTTCGCCGGCATGCAGACCCTGCCCGAAGAACGGGTCGAGGCCGCCGAGATGGACGGTGCCGGCTTCTGGTCCAAACAGTGGTTCGTGGTGATCCCGCACCTGCGGTCGTTGATCATCTTCGTCCTGCTGATCAGCATCATGGACGCCTACCGCGTCTTCGACAGCTCGTTCGTGTTCGGGCAGAGCGTCGGTGAATCAGCCCACACGCTGTCGGTCTACAACTTCGACACCGCGCTCAGCTCGCAGATCGGCCGCATCGGCAAGGGCAACGCCATCGCCGTGATCATGGTCATCGGCATCTTCGTGGTGCTGATCCCGTTCCTGCGCAAGTCGTATCAAGAACAGATCGCAGAACGATGAGGCAGTTCCGAGCGATCTCCAAGACCCTGGGCATCCACGGGACCCTGCTGCTCACCATCGTGGTGACCTCGGTGCCGTTCTATTGGGCGGCCCAGAACTCGATCAAGTTCACCCGCGACACGATCCGGAGCACGCCGACGCTCTGGGGGTTCGACGTCACCGCCGATCCGTACCGCGCCTTCTGGTTCCGCAACGAGGACCAGAACATGTGGCAGGTCGGCCTGTTCTTCCTCGTGATGGCGGCGATCATCGCCGCGATCGTGTGGGCGGGTCGCCGGGCGGAGACGACCTGGCCCTTCAACGTCGGCGTCATCGTCGTCGTCTGGCTCGCCCTCGATCTGTTCCCCCGGTTCTTCGACATGAACCGCGAGTTCGACTACTTCATGAACTCGATATTCGTCACGGTCCTGACCGTGTTGATATCGATCTCGATCGGTCTGCTCGCCGGCTACGGCCTCGCCAGGTATTCGGGCCTGTCGGGCGCCGTGATCCTGATCGTGGCGCTGGCGTTCCGCGCGCTGCCCCGGACCGCCTTCGTGCTGCCGTACTTCATCGTGGCCAAGGAGCTGGGCATCCTCGACTCCCGTCTGGTGATCGTGCTGGCCCTCGTCGCGGTGAACCAGCCGTTCACCATCTGGATGCTGCGCAGCTTCTTCATGGAGGTGCCCCGGGAGATCGAGGAGGCCGCCATGATGGACGGCGCCACCAGACTCCAGGCCTTCAGGATGGTCGTGATCCCCATGATGTGGCCCGGCATCATCGCCACCTCGTTGTTCACGATGCTGTTGGCCTACAACGAGTTCCTCTTCGTGCGAGTGCTCACCGTCACCGAGTGGACGCTGCCGGTCGCGATCTCGGCCCTCACCGGTGGTGAGAGCACGACGACGCTGACCGAGGCGGCTGCCGCGTCGGTGTCGATCACCCTCCCGATCGTGATCGTGATCCTGGTGTTCCAGAAGCACCTGGTGAAGGGCCTCGGCGCGGGAGCCGTCAAGGGATGAACCGGTGAGCGACGACCTGCAGCACGCCAAGGCCGTCGTCCGCGCGCACCTGGACGCGATCGACTCGGCGCCGGCCGGCGGCCTCGCGGCGGCCATCGGTGTCGGCGTGAGCGGCGACTACCTCTGGCGCGGCGTGCACCCGTTCTACGAGCTCCACGGTGCGGAGGAGCTCGCCGCCTCCTTCTGGGAGCCGCTCCGGGCGTCGTTCGCCCCGATCCAGCGCCGGCCCGACGTCTTCCTCGCCGGCGAGAACACCGTGGGCGAGGGGATCTGGGTGTGCGAGATGGGCCACCTGCTCGGCCTGTTCGACGAGCCCTGGCTGGGAATCCCGCCGACCGGTCGCATGTGCTTCTTGCGCTATGCGCAGTTCCATCGCGTCGCCGGCGACCTGATCACCGAGTCCGCCTTCTTCACCGATGTGATCAGCGTGATGCGCCAGGCCGGCCACTACCCGCTGCCGCCCCAGACCGGGTCGTCGCACATCCACCCCGGGCCGATGACCCACGACGGCCTGCTGTACGACGAGCAGGACCCGACCGCCGGCAAGGAGACGATGGCGCTGGTCGAGCGGATGGTCGCCGACCTCAACGAGGCCAATCGGGTCGGCAACGAAACCGGGGTCGACCGAATGGATCGGAGTGTCCTGGCACAGAGCTGGCACGAGGACATGATCTGGTCGGGTCCCGAGGGCATCGGGGCGACCTACACCATCGATCGCTACCAGCAGCAGCACCAGTACCCGTTCCGGTTCAATCTGTCGGGCAAGCGGTTCAACGGCCACGTCGCACGATTCTCCGAAGGCGACTACGCCTGCTTCTTCGGCTGGTCGAATCTGACCAACACCGCGGACGGCGGCTTCCTCGGCATGACCGGTTCGGCCCGCCCGGCGGACATGCGCGTCGTGGACGTGTACCGCCGCGATGGCGACAAGCTCGCCGAGAACTGGGTCTTCATCGACCTGCTCCACTGGCTCTCCATGCAAGGCCTCGACGTCCTGGCACGGATGCGGCAGCTGGGAGGGGAACCCCTGTGACTTCCGACGACCCGGGGACGAGGGAGGACGAGCGGATGGCCGCATCGAGCCCAGCAGCAGCGGATCGCGGGCGCAGCGAGGATGCCATGCCGGGACGAGACAGTCGGCCACCGCAGGCCGCGCTCACCCGCGACACCGACATGACCAAGACGGCGGAGACCAGAGCGGTCATCGAGGGCATGGTCGACGGCCTCAACGATCATCGGATCGACGACATCGGCGAGTTCTTCGCCGAGAGCTTCCGGTGGATGGGCAATGCCGGGTGTGGCACCAAGCACGGCCTTCGCGAGTTCCAGGAGAACTGGCAGCGGCCGTTTCAGGCCGCGTTCCACGACAAGGTCTGCGTCGATGAGGCGAGGCTGTTCATGGGGGAGTGGGCGGCGGCGTTCGGGCGACAAGAAGCGACCCATGGCGGCGAGTTCATGGGTGTCGCTCCGACGGGCAAGCGGATCGAGATCCGCTACATGGATTTCTGGAAGGTGGTCGACGGCAAGATCGTCGACAACTGGGTGATGGTCGACTTCCCGCACGTGCTGGCCCAGCTCGGCGTGGATGTGTTCGACGGTGAGGGATGGGAGAACCTCGATGGCTGATGTGCGTCTCGACGGGATCACGAAGGTGTATCCCAATGGGTTCCAGGCCGTGACCGAGCTGAGTCTGGAGTTGACCGACGGCGAGTTCCTCGTCCTCGTCGGTCCATCTGGTTGTGGCAAGTCCACGGCACTGCGGATGATCGCCGGGCTCGAGGAGATCACCGACGGCGACCTCTATGTCGGCGACCGTCGCGTCAACGACGTCGCGCCGAAGGACCGGGACATCGCCATGGTGTTCCAGAACTATGCGCTGTACCCGCAGATGACGGTGGCCGACAACATCGGGTTCCCGCTTCGGCTCCGCAAGATGAAGAAGGCCGATCGCCGCAAGGTCGTCGAGGAGGCAGCCGAGGTGCTGGAGCTGACCGAGCAGCTCGACAAGAAGCCGGCCAACCTGTCCGGCGGTCAGCGGCAGCGTGTCGCCATGGGGCGGGCGATCGTGCGCGAGCCCGCCCTGTTCCTGATGGACGAACCGCTGTCCAACCTCGATGCGAAGCTGCGCGTGCAGATGCGAGCGGACATCGCCGGCATCCAGCGTGACCTCGGCGTGACCACCTTCTACGTCACCCACGACCAGGTCGAGGCGATGACGATGGGCGACCGCGTTGCCGTCATCAAGGACGGGCTGCTCCAGCAGGTGGCGGCGCCCGAGGATCTCTACGAGGAACCGGACAACGTCTTCGTCGCCGCGTTCATCGGCTCACCCTCGATGAATCTCTACGAGGGCATGGTGGTGGAGCGGGCCGACGGCCATGCGGTGGAGATGGGTCCGTACACCTTGGCGCTCGACCCGGCACTGTTCACCAAGCGGCCCGCGCTGGCCGGCTACGTCGGTCAGTCCGTCGTCGTCGGCATCCGACCCGAGGACATGGAAGACGCCGCCGTGGTGCCCGAGCATCCCGACGACCAGCGGCTCGAGGCCACGATCGACATCCGGGAGGCGCTCGGCGCGGAGACGCTCATGCACTTCTCTCTCGAGGCGACGATGGTCGACTCCGGTGACCCTGACGCGCTCGACGAGTTGAGCGACGAAGGCGAAGCCCGCTGCACGGCAAGGTTCGCGGCGACCACCCGAGCCCGGCCCGGCGATCGCATCAAGATCAACGTGACCACCGCCAACATGCACTTCTTCGACAAGTCGACGCACCTGGCGATCCGCTCATGAAGACGAGCAGCGACCGGATCCTGACCACCCACGTCGGCTCGCTCCCTCGATCCGAAGCGGTCACCCGAGGCGTGTTCGCCATCGAGAACGAGGAAGACGTCGATCTGGAGGCGCACGCCGCTGAGATCACGCAGGCGGTCGACGACGTGGTCGCGCGCCAGGTCGCCGTCGGGGTCGATGTCGTGAGCGATGGCGAGATGAGCAAGCTCAGCTACGCGACCTACATCAAGGACCGCATCACCGGGTTCGCCGGTGACAGCCCACGGCGCGCGCCTGCCGATCTCGAGGACTACCCCTCCTTCCTCGAACGGCAGGCGCGCACCGGTGGCACGCCGACGTACAAGCGCCCGCAGTGCGTGGGCCCCATCGAGGTCAAGGACATGGGCCCCTGCCAAGAGGACATCGCGAACCTCGCAGCGGCGGTCGAGACCCACCGTCCCCACGACGCCTTCATGAACGCGGCCTCACCGGGCGTCATCGCGCTCTTTCAGCCGGACGCGCACTACGGCGATCACGAGGGCTATCTCCACGCGCTCGCCGAGGCGATGCGCGCGGAGTACGAGGTGATCGTCGAGGCCGGCTACGTCCTGCAGCTCGACTCGCCGGATCTCGGCCTCGGCCGGCACATGATGTTCAAGGGGCAGCCGGACGAGGAGTACGAGGCGCTCGCCACCGTCCACGTCGAGGCGCTCAACGCAGCGGTGCGGAACATCCCGGCCGACCGCATGCGTCTCCACATCTGCTGGGGCAACTACGAGGGTCCCCACACCCACGACGCGCCGATGTCGCAGGTGCTGCCGATCGCACTGAGGGCCAAGCCGCAGGCGCTGTTGTTCGAGGCCGCCAATCCCCGTCACGCCCACGAGTGGGCCACCTTCGCCGAGGCCGACATCCCCGACGACAAGGTCCTCGTCCCGGGCGTCATCGACACGACGACCCACTTCGTGGAGCACCCGGAGCTGGTCGCCCAGCGGATCGAGCGCTTTGCGGCCATCGTCGGTCGCGAGCGGGTCATGGCGGGGACCGACTGCGGGTTCTCGACCTTCGCGGGGTACGCCGGTATCGACCCGGAGGTCGCCTACGCCAAGCTCGGCACGCTCGCGGCGGGTGCGGAGCTCGCGTCCAACCGACTCTGGTGATCGACAGGAGGCACGGGATGTCCGCGCGTAACCAGGCCAACAAGGCTGTCGTCTGGGACTTCTGGCAGAAGCTGAACCACGTTCCCAACGATCGCATCGCCGACGTCGTGCGCGCCGCCGTTCACGAGGACGTGGACTGGAACGGGTCGGCGCCGATCGATCGCCTCGAGGGTGTCGACGCCCTCGTCACCGGCTTCTGGGAGCCCTTGCTGCGTTCGTTCCCCGACATGCAGCGCACCCCCGACATCTTCATGGGCGGCATCGAGGACGGAGAGTCGCGCTTCGCCGGCGAACCCGGTACCGAGTGGGTCTCGGGGTGCGGGCATCTGACCGGCACCTTCGTCGAGGACTGGCTCGGCATCCCCGCCACGGGCCGGAAGACGAACATGTACTTCGGGCAGTTCTTCGTCATGCGAGATGGAAGGATCGCCGAGAGCTACGTCATGTTCGACATCCTCGGCGTGATGCGCCAGGCGGGCTACGAGGTCCTGCCGCCGTCCCCTGGCGCCGACGGGGGCAAGATCCCGGCGCCGGCGGCCGCCGACGGCCTGCTCCACCTGGAACAGGATCCGCTCGAGGGACGCAAGACGCTGCAGTTGGTCGACGCGATGGCGCGCGGGCTCGAGCGCTACGTTCGCGATCGCGACGGCGGCGACATGTCTCGGATGGAGCAGTGGCAGTACTGGGCGCGCGACATGAAGTGGTACGGCTATTCGGGCATCGGTCGGGCCACCACGCTCGAGGAGTTCGAGGACTTCCATCAGCGTCCCTGGCTTCACGGGTTCGGCGACCGGGGCCTGGAGAACGACGATGGTGTCGGCCGCGTCATGGGGTTCGTCGGTGAGGGTGCCTACGCCTGTGGCGGCATCTGGGACGTGCCCTTCTCGCACCACCACGGCACCTACGCCGGGATCCCCGCGACCGGGAAGCTGATGACCATTCGGGACTTCGACTGGTGGAAGCGCGGCCCGCAGGATCTGCTGATCGAGAACTGGATCCCCATCGACTTGATCGACCTGACCCGACAGATGGGCGTCGACCTGATGGAGCGGCTGGCCGTGCTGGTCGAGGAGCGCCCGAACCGGGCCTGGTGGTGATGTCGGACACGAACCAGACGAACAAGGCGCTCGTGCTGGCGTTGTGGGAGGCCCTCGACGGCGACGATGCCGACGCACGGGAGTCGGCCGTCGCTGCGGCGATGGCCCCGGGTCTCCGGTGGTTCGGCCATGCGCCGGTGGGTGAGCTCCATGGTGCCGACGCGTTCCTCGCCGAGGCATGGGAGCCGCTCCGCGTCGCGTTCCCCGAGCTGCGCCGCGACACGTTCATCTTCATCGCTGGTGCGTCCAACGGACGTGCGGACGGAGACGTCTCGCGCGACGGCAAGCACTGGGTGACGGGCACGGGCGTCCTACGAGGCACGTTCGCATCGGACTACCTCGGCATCCCCGCAACGGGCGCCGAGGTCGCGATGCGCTACGGCGAGTTCTGCCGCGTGGTCGACGGCCGCATCGACGAGATCTACTTACTCATCGACGTGGTGGACCTGATGGAGCAGGCCGGCGTGCACGTCCTGCCGCCCTGCCGTGGCCGGCCCGGCCTGTATCCGCCGCCCCGCCTCGACGACGGCGTGCTCGTCGATGCGCAGGACCAGGCCGTCTCGGACCACAGCCTCGACCACCTCCGCCGTTTCCTCTACGACGGCCTGAACGTCTACGACCAGGAGGAACTGTCCTCGATGGGCATGGCGGACTGGTTCCACCCGGACGTGCAGTGGTACGGCCCGGGGGGCATCGGTGCCTGCCTCAGCCTCCAGGAGTTCGAGGACAACCATCAGCGGCCCTGGCTCGTCGCCTACCCGGATCGCCAGGTCCAGGACCTGACCGCCATCTTCGCCGAGGGCGTCTACAGCGCTGCTCCCGGCTGGGCGGGTGTCAAGGCCACGCACACGGGGCCGTACCTCGACGCTGCTGCCACCGGCGCGACGATCGTCTTCAACGGGCTCGACTGGTGGAAGCGCGAGGGCGAGCAGTACGTCGAGAACTGGGTGTTCGTCGACATGGTGCACCTGTTCGATCAGTTCGGCATCGATCTGTTCGAACGGATGCGCTCCCAGGTGAGCTGAGCTCGGGCCCCTCAGCCGCCGCCGTTGCGACCCTCCATCAGGGAGTGGATGAAGTCCGACCGCGGGATGGCCGGGAGCGTGGTGATCTCGACGGTGCCTCGAGACGCCAGGTTCACCGACAATCGGGCCACGGTCTCGTTGTCGGGTCCCTCGATGATGGTGACGAAGTCGTAGTTCCCCAGCGTTGCGTACTGCGCCACGACCGAGCACCCGAACTCGCCGATCTCGGAGTTGACGGCGTCGATGCGTTCCGGGTTCGCCGCGAGCGTGCGGCCGCCTTCGGCGGTCAATCGGGTGAGCAGGACGAAGGTGGCCATGGGGACTCCAGCGCTCGACGGTGAACCGACGGTACAGCACGGTCGCTACGCCAGTCGCTCCCGAACGAAAGGCGATCGGGTCACGCGTTGCCCGGCACTAGGGTCGGCGAGCGATGGCTGCCGTCACGTCCCGCCGGGGTTCCCGTCTGCCGCTGTGGGCCGTGATCGCGGCCGGCGGCGCGATCACGGCGATCTCCCTCGGCGTCCGCTCCACGTTCGGGCTGTTCCTCGACCCGGTCATCGAGTCGCTCGACACCGACCGGGGCACGTTCGCCCTCGCCGTCGCCATCCAGCAGGTGGTCTGGGGCCTCAGTCAGCCCGTCGCCGGGGCGATCTCCGACCGATACGGGGCGGCCCGGACCCTCGCGGGCGGCACGATCCTGTACTTCGTGGCGATGGTCCTGATGTCGACCGCCGAGAGCACCGGCATGTTGCTGCTCTCCGCCGGCTTCCTCACCGGACTGTCGGTGGGCGCCGCGAGCTTCGCCGTCGTCCTCTCGGCGGTCGGTCGGATGGTCGAGGCCGAGCGGCGATCGATGGCGCTGGGCATCGTGAGCGCCGTGGGCTCCCTCGGCCAGTTCGTCCTCGTGCCGGTGGCTCGCAACCGGATCGACGCGACCTCCTGGGAGGACACGGCGGTCCTCCTCGCGGTCATCGCGCTGGCGGCAATCGTGTTCACCCCCGCGATCAAGGGCCGTGCCGCGGACTTCGTCACCGCCGACGCCGGAAGCGACCCGTCCGCCAGACCACTGCGAGCCGAGCTCCGCCGAGCGGCCCACGCGAGGCCCTACCTGCTGTTGAACGGCGCGTTCTTCGTCTGTGGGTTCCACGTGACCTTCATCGCCACCCACCTCCCGTCGTACTCCGAGGACCTCGGCCAGTCGGGTTCCGCCGCATCGACGTCGTTGGCCCTCATCGGTCTGTTCAACGTCTTCGGGTCGCTCGCTGCGGGGTGGCTCGGCGCCCGACACTCGAAGACCCGGCTCCTCGCCGGCATCTATGCGCTCCGCGCCGTCGTCATCACGGCCTTCGTGCTCCTCCCGGCCAGCGGGACCTCGACCATCGTGTTCGGTGCGGCCATCGGAGTGCTGTGGCTCTCGACCGTGCCGCTCACGTCTGCCATGGTCACCGAGCAATTCGGCACCGCGCACTCGGGGACACTCTTCGGGATCGTCTTCCTCTCGCACCAGGTCGGGGCCTTCGGGGGGGCATGGATCGGCGGCGAACTCGCCGATGCCACCGGCTCCTACGACTCGTCGTGGTGGATCGCCGTGGGGCTCGGCGTGCTGGCCATGGTCCTGCACCTGCTGATCACCGAAGGCCCGGTGCCCGAGCCGCCCCCCGTCGGTGAGGGCGGCGTCCGGCTGGCGCCGACCGCGGCCGCCGTGGCCGTCGTCGGTCTCGGGGTCGTCGCCGCGCTTCACGTGGCGGCCGCCGACGATGCGGTCGCGCTCGACGACGTGCGCCCCGCCTACTGCGTGCTGCACCCCAGCTGAGGGGACGCAGGGGAAGGAATCGCGCCACAAAGCCGCTCCCGGGAA
>JBCCFK010000169.1:0-9553 GCA_039029775.1 Actinomycetota bacterium
CTCTGGTTCGGCGCCTACCCGGCGGCCAAGGCCGGCATCGAACAGATGATCCGCAACGCCGCCGACGAGTACGGGCCGGCCAACATCCGCTTCAACGCGATCCGCCCCGGCTTCATCGCCACCGAGCTCATGGAGGGCGTGCCCCGCGACAGCGAGGTCTACGCGAGCTACATCGAGAACACGCCGCTCGGCGATGTGGGGGAGCCTGACGACGTCGGCGCGCTGGCCCGGTTCCTGATCGGTCCCGAGTCGCGCTGGATCACGGGCCAGTGCATCAACATCGACGGCGGCCACTCGCTCCGGCGCGGTCCGCAGTTCACCCAGTTCTTCGGTGGCCTCGGCGAGGACGTGTTGCACGGCGAGCTCCCCGAGGCGTGAGCGCCCCGCTCGCGACCGGCTCGATCTCGCTCCGGCTCTATCCCTGTCCGGGGACGCCCGAGGACCAGATCGAGGAGCTGCGCCAGGAGGCCCGCCTGGCCGAGGCGGTCGGATACGACGGGGTGATGGTCAGCGAGCATCACGCCGGCTTCCCGGGCTACCTGCCCAACCCGACCCAGCTCGCAGGTTTCCTGCTGGCGGCCACCGGGCACATCTGGGTCGCGCCATGTCCGCTGCTCCTCCCGCTGAAGGCGCGGGCGCTCGTCGCCGAGGAGCTGGCGTGGTTGCACGCGGCGTACCCGGGCCGGGTCGGCGCCGGCTTTGCGGCGGGCGCACTGCCCGTCGACTTCGCACTGGCCGAGGTCCCGTTCGACGAGGTGGTCGACCGGTTCAAGGACGCCCTCCCGTGGACGGTCGATGCCCTGCGCGGGCGCGTGGACGGCCCGCTCGCCGACGACGCCGCCGTCGCCCGATGCGGCGATCATCCGATGCCGATGGTCGTCGCCGCCCAGAGCCCTGGAGCGGTCAGGCGCGCGGCCCGCCTCGGTCTCGGGGTCCTGTACGACTCGCTCCAGACACCGGAGGTCTCGGCGCGGCTCTCCGATGCCTACACGCAGGCCGGGGGGACCGGCCCCACCGTGTTGATCCGGCGGGTCTGGATCGGCGATCCGCCGCAGGCCGCGATCGACGCGCAGATGGCCCACTACCGCAGCTATGCGCCCGACCAGGCGGTCGCCAACTGGGGCGAGACCGACGGCACGATCGTGGCTCAGACGCCGGCCGAAGCGGGGGAGCGCCTCGCCGCCACCGTCGCCGAATCGGCCTGCGACACGGTCAACGTGCGGGTCCAGGTGGCAGGGCTGTCCGCCTCCGACGTGGCCGCCCAGATCGGTGCCCACGCCGACGGGTTCATCGGCGCGGTGCGATCGGCGCTCGCCGACTGAGCTATCTTCCTCCGCCAAAGACGCTGCGGGGGGTTGCGGGGTTGCCGAAGTGGGGATTCATCTGGATGGTCGCGTGGCCGGACTTCCGGTCGCGGCTCCGTCGCTTCCTGGTCATCGGCGTCGGCATGGCGTTGGTGTTGGCCATCACGCTCTTGCTGTCGGCCTTCTCGGAGGGCTTCAACCTCCGAGGTGAACGCCTGGTCGGGGTGTTCGACGCCGACCGGTACGCGGTGGTCGAGGGCAGCTCCGGCCCGATGACCGCGACCTCGCCGTTCCCCGCCGAGGTCGCCGACCAGCTGCTCGCCGATCCCGGGGTGACAGCTGCCGAGCCGATCCTGTTGGCCCCCAACGCAATCCTGGTCGAGGACCAGCCCGTCGCTGTGGTGGTCGCCGCGGCCAATGCGTCGGGTGGCTGGCCGTCGACCATCCTCGAGGGTCGAGGCGTGGAAGGACCCGGCGAGGCCGTCGTCGACAGCGAGATCGACGAGTTGGGGGTAGGCGATCGGTTCGTGATCGCCGGCGCCCCAATGGCCGTGGTCGGTGTCACCGAGTTCGCATCCTGGGACATCGCCACCGCCGGCGTGTTCATCGATCCCGGCCAAGCCCAGGAGCTGCTGGCCGGTGGGCGGTCGTTGGTCACGGCCATCGCCATCGATGGCGAACCCTCGTCGGTCCCCGAAGGCCTCCAGCTGCAGAGCCGGAGCGCCGCGGTCGACGACGTGGTCAACCGCACCGCTGATGCCAAGCGATCCATCGACTCGTTCCGGGCGACGCTGTGGGTCCTGGCCGTCGTCATCGTCGGCGCCGTGCTCTATCTCGCCGCCCTCGAGCGGGTGCGCGACTTCGCGATCTTCAAGGCTACCGGGGCCTCCAACGCCGACCTCGTGCTGGGCCTGGCCCTGCAGGCCGTGATGCTGGGCGTCATCGCGGGGGTGCTCTCGATCGGTCTCGCCCACCTCATGAAGCCGATCTATCCGGGTCTGCTCAGCCTGCCCTTCAGCGTGGCTTGGCCGGTGATCCCGGTGGCGGTCGTGATCGCCGTGCTGTCGAGTTTCGTCGGCGTGCGCAGAGCGATCTCGGTCGATCCCAGTCAGGCGTTCGGGTAGGGGAGGAGCACCATGACCGATCTCGTCATCGACAAGCTCACCGTGGAGTTCGACGGCGGTGAATACCCCGTCCGGCCCCTCGACAGCTTCTCCGTCACCATCGGCGACGGCTCACTGGCCGTGCTGTTGGGGCCGTCCGGGTGTGGCAAGACGACGTTGCTGTCGTGCCTCGGCGGCATCCTGACCCCGACCTCCGGGTCGATCCATCACGGTGGCAAGGACATCGCCGCGCTCCGCGGCGATGCGCTGAGCAGGTACCGCCAGCGTGACGTCGGCATCGTCTTCCAGGCGTTCAACCTCGTGCCGTCGCTCACCGCGGTCGAGAACGTGATGGCGCCCCTCCGCGCGGCCGGCGTCTCGGCCGCCGACGCCAGGTCGCGCTCTGAGGAGCTGCTGCGCGAAGTCGGGCTCGAGGAGCGGATGCAGCACAAGCCGAGCCAGATGTCCGGCGGGCAGCAGCAGCGGGTGTCCCTCGCCCGAGCGCTCGCTCACGACCCGCCTCTGATCATCGCCGACGAACCCACAGCGTCGCTCGACTACATCCAGGTCGAAGGGGTGCTGCGGCTGTTGCGCGAGCTGGCATCGCCGGGCCGCGTGGTCGTCGTCGCCACCCACGACGATCGCCTGCTCCCACTCGCCGACGAGATCGTCGAGATGGTGCCGAAGTTCCGCGACGAGGGTGTGGGCGTCATGGTGACCGAGCTCGAGGCGGGCGAGCTGCTCTTCGCCCAGGGTTCGCGTGGCAATCGGATCTACCTGATCGACGAGGGCGAGATCGACATCGTGCGCGAGCTCGGTGGCGACCGCACCGAGCACCTGGTCACGCTCGGCCCGGGAGAGCACTTCGGCGAGATGGGACCGCTGTTCGGGATCGAGCGGTCCGCGACGGCGCGCGCGAAGACGGCAGCCCGGGTCAGCGGCTACACCAGCGAGCAGTTCCGGGAACACGTCGGCGCCGCGCGCCTGACGTACCTGATCCGCCCCGAGCTCCGGAACTGAACGAGCGGCCCCGACGGGGCCGCTCTGCGAGCTCGGGGTTCGGCGCCATCATTCCCCGGATGATTGTTTGACTGATGGCGCCGAACCCACCGGGGACGTTACGCGCCATGGGGCGACCCGTCTGTCGGCCGGCTGACACTCGGGCTGTGTCGTGCGGCACCACGTGCGCACGGTGGCTCGGGTGCTGGCGAAAGAGGGGTGAGCATAATGCATTATGGAATCAGACCAGTCAACGGTCTCATCCAGCCTGTTGGATTGCGACCGATCGCGTTATGGTGCGCCCGACATCGCCATGGTCACCCGAATCGACGTCGAAGCCTTCCTCGCGACCCAACGGTCGCCACGCACCGTTGCCGCGTACCGCCGGGACCTCGCGCAGCTCCAGGAGTACGTCGAGGCGAGGGCGGCGAGGGGACCCGTCGACCTCGAGCGATACCGCGAGTGGTTGCTCGCCGCCGGGTACCGGCCGTCGACCATCCGACGCCGCCTCGCAGCGGCCGCCGGATTCCTCAGATGGCGCGACGGCACGGCGACGTCGGCGCCGCCGGTCGCTGAGGCACCCGACGTGGAGCGAGCCGCCCCACTGGGACTCGACGACATCTCGGCCCTGATCGGAGGTGTCGACGGCCCCGGCACCGTCCGCGAGGGGGTGGCATGTCTGTTGTTCGCCTCGCGCGTCGCGACCCTCGACGGGCTGTTGGCCCTCGGCCCGGAGCACCTGGGCGCCGCATTGCGTATGACCATCGACGGCGAGGACGTCCGGTTCCCGCGATCCATGCGGGGCACGCTGGAGCTGCTGATCCGGAGCTCGGAGGGCGGCCGACTCTTCGGCGGCGTCTCGCGCCAGACGATGACCCGCCGGATCCGGACATTCGCCGCGAGCTGTGGCGTCGACGGCTGCACGCCCCAGGCCCTCCGCCGCTCGTCGGGCCAGATCACCGTCGAGTCCGTCGCCTTGTTGACCGGTGTGCCGGTCGACCCCGAGCGCGTGCCTCCGCAGGAGCGGCTCGGGTTGATCAGCGACGCGATCCGGGAGCGCCTCACCCCGTCCTGACGACGACGGGCGTGTGTGATCGAGGTTCCAGATCTCGCGCGACTGCGCCGTTACGTTCCCGTCATGACGGTTCGGTTTCGTCGCCTCGACAAGGCTGAGGTTCCGACGGACGGTGTCCGCCCGGCCACATCGCGTCGACATGCACGCGATCCGGGCGGCGCAGTCGGAGGAATCCGGGTGAGGTTGTGGCAACGACTACGTCAGATCTGATTGAATCCCGTTGGGTCTTCCACATGGGGCGTTTGGTGGGACAGGGGGTCGGCTCCGGCCGGCAGGGGCCTGTCCCGTTGGGACCACGCCTTCGTTTGCGGGGCGAAGGAAAGGGCAACAACTGATGGCAGGGACGTTCGCGCTGGCTCCGAGCCGGCTCGGTCCGCGTGGCATTCGACTGCCGAGGCAGTCGGACCTCCGCGCACTGCTCGTCGCGCTGCTGACCGCAGCGCTCATCGCGTCCGTTCTCACGGTCGCCGAGGATCCCTTCGCCACCGACGCGCCGACGACCTCGCAGGAGGGGTCTCTCTCAAGTGCCGTCGACACGGCCACCTCCTCCAGCCAGACCGTCCTCCCCGGCGAGGTGCCCGAGGGTTTGACCGCCGCAGAGTGGGCCGACATCCAGTCCCAGATCGCCGCTCGCCAGGGTTCGACCGCGGTGTCCGCCCAACCGGCACCGCTCTTGCAAGCCCCGGCGACCGTGGCCGAGCTGCCGTTGACGATCACGCCCACGACAACCGCGCCAACCGACGCAGCGCCGCCCATCAACCTGGCGCTTCCGTCCGCGGCCGTGATGTCGTCGGCCGGCATCGACGCCGCGTTCAGCCCGACGGGCGCCACCATCACCACCGCCTCGTCGGCCTCGCCCGTCGGCCTCTCGACCTCGACCATCGGGTCGGGTCCGGTCGGCTCCGCCGTGGTCGTCGAGACCGCGGCCGGCGTCGAGCTCGTCCGCGCCGGCGTCACCGAGTACTTCCACACCGTCGCCGAGGGCATCGAGCACGGCTACGTCATCGACACCCCGATGCACGCCGGCGGCGACCTCGTCATCCGCGTCGACGTCGCAGCGAGTGGCCTGGCGTTCGTCGGTGAGGACGTCCTCATCGACCGAGCCGATGGCACCCAGCTCTGGTATCGAGACCTGTTCGTATTCGACGCCACCGGAGCCGAACTGCCGGCATCGATGGGCATAGACGGCACGACGATCACGCTCAACGTGGACACCACCGGAGCCGTGTACCCGATCACGGTCGATCCCACGATCACTGAGGATCAGCAGCTGCTTCCCAACGCTGATGCCGCCAACGAGCTGTACGGGTTCTCGGTCGCTCTGGACGACTCGTCCGGCGACACGATCCTGGTTGTCGGTGCCCCATTCGACGACGACCAGGGCAACAACCGGGGCACTGCGTACGTGTACCGCGACTCAGGCTCCGGGTTCGTGTTCGAGGCGAACCTCTACTCCGCAAGCACTGCGAGCGCCGCCACGAACCAGCGCTTCGGCTGGGACGTCGACGTGCGCGGCGAGACCGTCGTGGTCGGTGCGCCCGACAACGACGACAACGGAAGCAATGCCGGCGCGGTCTACATCTTCGAACCCACCGGCGGCG
Source organism: Actinomycetota bacterium (assembly GCA_039029775.1). Classification (GTDB taxonomy): domain Bacteria; phylum Actinomycetota; class Acidimicrobiia; order Acidimicrobiales; family UBA8592; genus JBCCFK01. The sequence goes on from JBCCFK010000169.1 coordinate 6,083, forward strand.
GTGGCGCGTGGCAGCAGACCGGGATCGTTTACCAGTGCGACCCGGGGGTGACGTCGCCGTGTGGCGACACGATCGGCGTGGGCGCAGGGTTCGCGGATGCTGACTTCGGCTACGCGGTCGACCTGAGCGACCAAGGCCTCCTCGTTGGCGCGCCCGGGTTCAACGGCGATGCCGGCTTCGCCGCGATCTTCACTCGCGCCGGGAACCTGTGGCGGACGACGCCCGGTGGTGTGGTCCCCACACTCGGCCCAGGCGCGGCCGGCGACCTCGCCGGCTACGCCGTCTCCATGGCCGACGCGGGTACGCACTTGGTGGTCGGCGCTCCGGGCATCGACGCGTTCGCATTCACGGACAACGGGCAGTCCTACTACCTCCGGTGGAACGGGACGTCCTACACGACGCCGTTGGTGTTGAACACCGGTGGGGGCAACGACCACAACTCCGGTGCCGCGGTCGCTGTCGAGGTCGACAGCGGCGGCGATGACACGTGGATGTTCGTCGGAGAACCCATCAACCGGCGAGAGGAGGACGGAACTCAGCCCGGCAGCGACATCATGTGGACCTACCGCCTGGCGACTGCTGACGCTCCGATCGCCGCGAATCGCGTGTCGCTTGGGGGCACGTTCGGGAGTGGCGGCAAGGGCATCGATATCGACTTCGACGGTGGCCGCTACATCTTCGGCGAGTACCTGTCCGATTCGGGAGCGACCGATCGGGGCTCGGTGACGTACTTCCCCGTCGACGGCGTCGCCAACAGCGTCGGCACGGGGCAGGTCCAGCTCCTGCCGAACAACGCCGGCGACAACTGGGGCTTCTCGGTGGCAAGCGAGGGCGACACCTACGTGATCGGTGGCCCAGGCAACGACACCGCGGGCGCCGACAGCGGCCAGATCCGCATCCGGTCCTACAGCGTCTTCCTCGACGAGGCGGTCAACCCGTTCGTCGCGAACCATGGGGACCGCTACGGCTTCGAGGTCAGCGTCTCCGGGAACCGTCTTGCGGTGGGCAGCCATCGCGACTCTTCCGCCGCCTCCAGCGGTGGCGCCGTCTACATGTATGAGCGGGCCGACTCGACCTCGCCATGGACCGCCGATGGCGTGATCGTCTCGCCGAGTCCCGAGGCGCGTGCGCACTTCGGCGACTCCCTGTCGGTCTTCGGTGACCGGGTCGCCATCGGCGAGTCGGACCGGCTCGGCAACCAGGCCGAAGGCGGGATCGTCTACGTCTTCGAGCGCACAGGAGCGGCCACCTGGACCAGCGCAGGCAGTGTCGGTGGGGCTGTCACCTACGACGGGTTCGGTGCGTCGGTCGCGCTCTATGCCGAGGACCGTCTCTTCGTCGGAGCACCCGCTGAAGGCAGCGCCGGGGAGGTGTTCCACTTCACGGAATCGGGTCCTGGCCTTTGGTTCAGCCAGGGTGCCCTGCCCGTCGTGGGCGTGCTCTTCGCCGGTGATCAGCTCGGATACTCGATCGCCGTCGACCGGGACAACGACGTGCTGATCGCAGGGGCACCGTTCAACGACACCGCCGGTGCCGACGCGGGCGCAGTCCTCCTCTGGGACAACATCACGACCGGCGCCGGCGTGCCGAGCTTCATCTCCGGGCCGGGATGGGATGCCGGCGACATGGTCGGCACATCGGTCGCTGCATCCAACGGGACGTACGCCGCAGCCGGGATCGGCGATGGCAGTGGTGGCTCCGATCGCCAGGCCCACCTGATCAAGCCTGTCGTCGGGTACGCCGTCATCGCCTCGATCTCGGACACGCAGGTCGGCAGTCGCGTGACCGAGCCCAACCACGAGCTCGCATTGATCGGCGAGAACCTGTTCTGGGGCCAGGGCGCTCAGGTGGAGCTGTACCGCGACATCGACGGATCCGGGTTCCAGACCACGGCGCCGCCGACTGAGCTCTTCGACACCGCCGTCCCGTAAACGGGGCTCGCACGGTCCATCTCGGTCGATGGACGGACGCTGACGATGTCGGCGCACCAGAACGACCTCCAGGCAGGCCCGCAGCCACTGCTGCAAGGAGAGTCCGGCGCGGCGTACTCGTTCCTCGACGTCGCGCTGACGCACAACTGGATCGGAGGCGCGACGGGCAACTGGGAGGTCGCCACCAACTGGGATACGGGTCTCGTTCCCGATGGCGATGACACTGCGATCATCCCGGGCGTTCCAGCCGCCTCCGTCACGGTCGGCGCCGACGCGGATGTCGGAGTCCTCGTGCTGGGCGCCGGCTCGGACGTCGATGTCGCCTCGCCGAACACGCTGACGATCACCGGTGGTGCCTCGAACACGGCCTCGACGGTCAGCGGGACGCTCGACGTACTCGATGGGGCCGACCTGACGGTGCAGGCCCCGATCGATGTGATCTCGGGGGGCACGCTTCGCGTGCGTGGCACCGCCGGCTTCCAGGACCAGGTCGACATCCTCGGCCAGTTCTCCGTCACCGCGACCGGCGCCGTCGACGTCAGCGACGATCTCCGCATGTTCGGTCCGGACGGCGATCTCATCGTGACCGGCCAGCTCGTCATGGCGGGGCCCGAGCTGTTCCTGCAGGGGCAGAACACCGTCACGATCGACGGCACATGGCGCTGGAGCAGCGCAACGAATCAAGACGTCCTGCTCGCCTCTCCGTTCTCGTCGGTGATCTCGGCCACGGGGACGATCGAGAAGGCCGGGGCCGGGACGCTCAACATCCCGTTCGGCGTCGACCTGGACCTCGATCCCGGCTCGGTCATCGACATCCAGGGAGGTGCCTTCAACGTCTTCACCGATGGCATCTGGGACGGCGGTGCGTCGCAGATCACGATCCAGGCGGCCACCGGCACGACGATGACGTGGGGCGGCAGCCAGACCCTCACCGGCTCGATCCAGGGCACGGGCGGCACCGCACCGGGTCGGGTCACGATGAGCGGCACCAAGACGTGGGGGACACCCTCGTCCGTCGCCAACAGCCTGGCGTTCGCCAAGGCCTCCGCCAGCCTCGACCCTGCGAACTACATGCTCGACGCCGAGGGCGTGACCTTCGCTGGTGAGAGCTTCGGCATCGGCGCCGACGCTGTCCCCGGCTTTCTCGAGATCAGCGGCGCATCCGCCACGCAGTTCAACGTCCCGGTCACCACCATCACCACGCAGGGCACGCTCGCGACGACCGGGGGTGCCGCGGGGGGAGCGTTCAACGGCAGCATCGGCACGGCGATGATCAATCTGGGGACGGTCATCGCTCAGGCGCAGGTCTTCGGCAACGGGAACCAGACCTTCACCAACCAGGGAACCGTCCAGTTCGAGAACGCCGGCGGCTTCATCTCGGTCAACCCGACCTGGGTGTCGAGCGCTTCGAGCGTGCTCGACGTCAACGCGGCGCTGGTCGACATGCAGGCCGGGCACACCGAGCTCGGCCTGGTGCAGGTCAGCCCAGCCGGTCGAATCGCCCTCTCCAACGCCAACACGTTCGCAGCGGGCTCGGTGC
>JBCCFK010000170.1:0-9552 GCA_039029775.1 Actinomycetota bacterium
ACCGGTGGCTCCCGCCAGCTGGCGCTGGAGCAGGTGCGGCATCTGCGTCGCCGCCCACACGGTGACCCGGCCGTCGTCACCGACGGCCGCTGCGGCGGAGTTCGGCTCGATCGGGGCCGCGGCGAGGCGTTGGTTGAGGTACCGACCGCGCACGACGACGTCGGCCTCGGCCAGGACGTCCGTCGCCGGATCGGTGGCCGTGATGGCCAGGTTGTCCGGCTTGCCGTCGAACAGCGAGACCTCGGCGTCCAGCGCAGCCTCGGGGTCGACGAGGACAGGAAGGGGCTCGTAGTCGACGAAGACCAGCTCCGCCGCGTCCTGGGCCTCGGCGAGGGTCTCGGCCACCACGACGGCCACCGCCTCGCCCACGAAGCGCACACGGTCGACCGCGATCGGGTGGCGAGCGAACGCATCGTCCACCTTCACGAACCCGTGTCCGGGATCGAGGCCGATCGTGCGCCCGGTGTGCACCGCCACCACGCCCGGCGCCGCCTCTGCCTCGGCGATGTCGATGTCGCCGACCAGCGCATGCGCGAACGGCGACCGCACGAAGACCGCGTGGGTCACACCCGGGAGGTCGACGTCGTAGACGTAGGTCCCGCCGGCGGTGAGGAGTTCGGGGTCCTCGGTCCGAGCGACCCGATTTCCGAGAATGGATCCAGCCATGGGCCGACGATAGCCCTCGTGCCGCCAGGTGCGACCCGCCGACCGTCAGTGCCATCCGACCCCGGAAACCGCCGCTCACGCGGGTACAAATGGGGGCGTGCGCAGCCGACCAGATGCCGCCGAGGTCCGGGTGGACGGCGGCGCGGCACCACCGAGAGCCGAGCGACACCGCGGCCCCCTCGACGCCGCCGAGCTCGCCGACGCCGCAGTCACCGCGGCGGTGGTCGTCGGACTGCTGACATTCGGCCGACTGCTCGCGGCCGGGACGTTCTTCCAGGTCCTCGGCACGATCGTCGTCGCCGTCCTGAGCGCGCGTCGCCGCAGCCGCGTCGTGGTGATGTCCACGACCGCCTCGATGGCGATGGCCCTGCTGCTCGGTGGGATCGGGCCGATCTCGCAGGCGTTCGTCGCCGGGCTCTTCGGATGGGCCGGCGGACGCGGCCTCGCCCGCCGGCTTCGCTTGCTCCCCCACGTCGCCCTGACGGTGGTCACGGCATGGCCGATCGTCTCGGCCGCGACCCTGGCTTTCCTGGCCCTGTTCTCCGACGTACGTCAGCTGAGCTTCGAGAATGCCCGCAACCAGTGGGTCGGCTTCGGCCGGGTGCTCGAACGGATCGGCCTGGACCGCATCGCCGACGACGGAACGCGGTTCACAGACTGGTCGATCGAGCACTGGTGGCTGATGGTCCCCGTGCTGCAGCTCGGCGTGACGATCGTGTACGGCCTGATCGTTCGCCGAGTGGGCCGATTCGTCCTCCAGCGGGTCGAGCGATCGCTCGATGCTCCGTGGACACCTCCCGTGGCCGGTGCGGGCTCCCCGACTGCGCCCGCGCCGGTGCCCTTCTCGCTCGACGGCGTCGTGGTGCATCGGCGCGCTGGCCGACAGAGTGTGCCGGTCCGGCCCGACCGCGTCGATCCTGGCGACCGGGTGGTCGTGGTCGGCGACAACGGGGCCGGCAAGACCACCTTGATCGAGGCGATCGCCGGGCTCCACCCCGTCGAGGGGATCGCCCGGTCGGGGCGACCGGGCCTGGGCGAGCCGGGGGGAACCGCCCTGATCGGTCAGGCGCCCCAGACTCAGGTGCTGGGCCTCCGCGTCGTCGACGATCTCGCCTGGGGGACGACCGGGATCGACGACCCCCTCGCGCTGCTGCGCCAGGTCGGCCTGGAACATCTGGCCGAACAGCCCACGAGCCGGCTGTCGGGCGGTGAACTGCAACGCCTCGCCGTGGCCGCCGCGCTCGCCCGCAACCCCGCGCTCGTGCTGTCCGACGAGTCGACCGCCATGCTCGACCCCGATGGCCGCCGGCGCGTCCTCGACCTGCTCGCCGATGTCGATGCAGCCGTGGTGCACTCGACCCACCTCACCGATGAGTTCGACCGGTTCGCGCGACGCACCGAGGTCGGCACCCCGACCCCGGCCCTCTCCCCGCGTCATCCCGAGCGTCCCCGGGGAGCGGTGATGCTCCACGTCTCGGGCGTCGGGTACGTCTACGACCCTGGATCTCCCTGGGAGCGTCGTGTCCTCGCCGGGGTCGACCTCGACCTCCGCAAGGGCGAGGTCCTCGCACTCCACGGCGAGAACGGCAGCGGCAAGACGACACTGGTGCGCATGCTGGCGGGCATCCTGCGCCCCTCCGAGGGACGCATCCTCGTCGACGGCAGTCCAGTGCACGAACGGACCCGCGAGATCGCCGTGGCCTTCCAGCACCCCCGACTCCAACTGCTCCGGTCCACCCTCTACGCCGAGGTCACCTCGATGGCCGGCACCAAGGACGAGCGCGTGGTCCACGGCGCTCTCAGGGCGGTGGGATTCGACCCGGCACTCGACGCTGGTCGACGCGTCGCGGAGCTCAGCGGCGGCCAGCAGCGGCGGGCGCTCCTGGCAGGCATCCTGGCTCGCCAGGCCCGGGTGGTCGTCATGGACGAGCCGCTCGCCGGACTCGACGCCGCCGGCCGCGACGACCTCCGCCGCGTGATCGACCGGTTGACGCTCCAGGGGACCTCCGTGCTCATCGTCTCGCACGACCCGATCTGGGCCGAGCGGGAAGGCATCCGGATCGTGGAGCTGTCCGAGATCTCGGGCGGGCTGGGATGAGGACGATCCAGTTCCGCCACCTCGAGCGCACGTCGACACTGCACCGCCTGCGGCCCGACACGAAGATCGTGTGCCTCATCGCGGTCTCGATGGGGGTCGCACTCAACCTCGGTTGGGCGGCGATCGCCGCAGGCTGGACGGTCCTCGTCGGAGCCTTTCTCCTGTCCCGCCTCCCCCGCACGATGCTCGCGCCGCCGCCACGACTCTTCCTGCTGATCGTGGGCTTCAGCTTCATGTTCTCCCTGTTCTCGGGCGGGGATCCGGTGGTCGGGGGTATCGAACTCGGCGGTGTGCTCGAGTTCGCCCAGCTCCTCGCGCTCGGTCTCCTGCTGGTCGGGTTCGCCGCGCTCCTGACCTGGACCACCTCGCTGACCGACATCGGGCTCGGGCTCGCCAACCTGCTCAGGCCCCTCAGGCTGGTCAGGGCGCCCGTGGACGAGCTGACCACCGTCATCGTCCTGGCCGTGCGTTCCGTGCCGGAGATCGGGAGCGAGGTGAGTGCCGTCACCGACGCATACCGGACGCGGCCCGACCGCACCGATCGCCGAGGTGGCGTCCGCGGCGCCCTGGGCGACATGGTGGACTTCAGCTCGACGGTCGTGGTCGCCGCGCACCGACGGGCGGGCGAGTTGGGCCGGGCCATGGTGGCGCGTGGTTCGACCCGGGCGCCCCACGCCCCCCTGCCGAAGCGCAGGTCGGCCGACCTGGTCGCTGCGGCAGCGTGCCTCGGCGGCGCGGTCGCCGCCTTCTTCGTGTTCTGACGCCCCGGTCGGTCAGCCGCGGAGGCTGGACCCCTCCTGTTGCTTCTGGACGGTGTCGATGCACGCCTGACGAACCTCGGCCACCTCGCCGTCGGTGAGGGTGCGGTCGTCGGACTGGAACCGCAGTCGGTATGCCAGGCTCCGCGCGCCGTCTGCGACACCTGGGCCGCGGTAGACGTCGAACAGCTCGAGCGAGACAAGGAGCTTGCCGCCGCCCTTCCGGAGCGAGCCCGCCACCGAGGACGCCGGGATGCCGTCCGGGACCTCGAACGCCAGGTCGATGTCGCTCGACGGGTACTTGGACACCGGGGTGTACTTCCGATTGCCGTGCGGGCCTTCGAGCACGGCTCCGAGATCGAGTTCGACCCAGGCCACCCGGCCCTCGACCCCGTAGGCGCCGAGGACCGCGGGGTCGACCTCGCCGACATGGCCGCGGACTCGGCCTGCGATCACGATCTCGGCGGACCGGGTCGGGTGCATCCCGGCGGGCGTCGCTGTCCGCAACTGCAAGTTGGGCAGGGCCAGAGCGCTGTCGAGGGCGTCGAGAACCTCGACGGCGGCGGGCGCCTCTTCGCCGGCCAGCGCGATGGAGAGATGCTCACGCTCGTCCGGCAGCAACTGCTCCTCCGGCGAGGGCAGGAACACATGGCCGATCTCGAACAGCCGGATGTCGTCCACGCGATGTGACTGGTTGTAGGCGATCGCCTTGAGCTGCCCGGGCATGAGCGACGTCCGCAGGACGGACTCCTCGTGGACGAGCGGGTTCGTGAGCGTCACGCCCTCTTCGGCGAGGCCGGCGTCGGCGAGATCCCCCGGCGCCAGGAACGGCATCGGGAAGGTCTCGTCGCACCCCGCACCCATCAGCACCTGGCGCACGAGGCGACGGTCCTGTTGGTACTCGCTCAGGCCACCGGCGTCGTCACCCTTGGGAACCGTCCGCTCGATGTTGGCGTACCCGAACATCCGGGCCACTTCCTCGGCCACGTCGGTCTCGGTCTGGGTGTCCCATCGCCAGCTGGGGACGGTGACGTCGAGCGCATCACCGTTGCCCTCGACCGCGAACCCGATCGAGGTCAGGTGGTCGGCCATGGCGTCGGCGTGCAGCTCGGTCCCGAGGAGACCGTTGAGCTTCGCCGGACGCACCCGGATCGGCTCGGCGCTCGGCAGGTCGCCGCGCTCGTCGATGGTGCCCGACGCCGTGGTGACGCCGGCTTCCGCGATCAGCTGCGAGAAGCGATCGAGTGCCCTGTCCATGTTCTCGCCGTGGTCAGCGCCGCGCCGGTATCGAACGGATGCCTCCGACGGCAGGTTCAGCCGCTTCACGGTGCGGCTGATCGACGGCGGGTCCCACCACGCCATCTCGAGCAGGACATCGGTGGTCGCGTCGGAGATCTCGGTGTCGAGGCCGCCCATGACGCCGGCGATGCCGATGGCGCGATCGGTGCCGTCGGCGATGACGCCGTCGATCGCGGTCAAGGTGCGGTCGATGCCATCGAGGGTGGTGATGGTCTCGCCCTCCGAGGCCCGCCGCACCCGCAGATGACCGTCGGGGACGGTGGCCAGGTCGTAGGTGTGGTTCGGTTGACCGAGCTCGAGCATCACGTAGTTGGAGATGTCGACCACGCTGTTGATCGGTCGCATGCCGAGCGCGGTCAGTCGGTTCTGGACCCACTGCGGCGAGGTCCCGATCGTGACGCCGCGGAGCACCCGGGCCAGGAATCGACCGCACAGGGTCGGATCGAGGATCTCGACCTTGGCCACGTCGGCCACGACCTCATCGGTGGTGGCGATCTCGAAGTCGGGCATCGCGAAGGGCACACCGAGGCCGGCTGCGAGGTCCCGGGCGACACCGGCCACCGACATGGCGTCGGGCCGGTTCGCGTTGACCTCGAGGTCCCAGAGGATGTCCCGCTCGATCCCCAGCACTTCGGTGATCGGAGCGCCGAGGGCACCCTCGTCGGCGCGGTCGGTGAGCACGAGGATGCCGTCGTGATCGTCGCCGAGGCCGATCTCGGCCGAGGAACAGCACATGCCGTTGGACGTCTCGCCCCGCATCTTGCGCTGGGCGATCTCCATGCCGTTGGGCATGACGGTCCCGATCGTGGCGAACGGGATCAGGTCGCCGACCGACATGTTGAACGCGCCACAGCAGACCTGAAGCGCTTCACCGTCGCCCATGTCGACGTCGACGAGCTGGATCTTGTCGGCGTCGGGGTGTGGGCGGAGGTCGAGGACCTTGGCCAGCACGATGCCGTCGAGCCCCTCGCCCGTGACCGTCATCTCCTCGACCGCGAGCCCCAGACCCGACAGCACCTCGCCCAACTCGACGGGATCGCCGTCGATGTCGGGCGCGAACTCACGAAGCCAGGACAACAGGACCTTCATCAGAACTGCCTCAGGAAGCGGACGTCGTTGTTGACGAGCTCGCGGATGTCGTCGAGTTGGTACCGCATGACCGCCAGCCGATCGATCCCGAACCCGAACGCGAAGCCCTGCCACTCCTCGGGATCGATGCCGCAGTTGCGCAGGACGTTGGGATGGACCATCCCGCACCCGCCCAGCTCCAGCCAGGAGCCGTCGGCCCGCGAGATGTCGAACTCGGCGGACGGCTCGGTGAACGGGAAGTAGCTCGGGCGCAGTCGACTCTTGACCTCTGCGCCGAAGAACGCCTTGACGAACTCGTCGATGGTCCCGGCGAGATCACCCATCGTGATGCCCTTGTCGATGACGAGACCCTCGATCTGGTTGAACGCCGGAAGGTGGGTCGCATCGGCGGCGTCGGTCCGGAACGTGCGTCCGGGGGCCACGATGTAGATCGGCGGCTTCTGGTTCTCCATCGTGCGGATCTGCACCGGCGAGGTGTGACTGCGCAGCATCACCTCTTCGGGTTCACCGAGGTTCACGAAGATCGTGTCGAAACTGCCGCGGGCCGGGTGCCAGTCGGGGATGTTGAGGGCCTCGAAGTTGTACCAGGCGCTCTCCACCTCGGGACCCTCGGCGACGGTGTAGCCCATGCCGACGAACACGTCTTCGAGGCGGTCGCGGGCCTGGGTGACCAGGTGTGCATGACCGCGACGGAGCTCGGTGCGGACCTCGGTGAGGTCGAGACGCTCGTCCTCGAGCTGCGCTGCCCGCGCCTCGATCTCCAGCTCGGAGCGTCGTGCGGCGAAGAGCTCCTCGATCCGGCCCTTGGCGGCGTTGATCGCCTTGCCGGCTTCGGCGCGTTCGTCGGGTTCGAGCGAACCCAGCTCCTTCTTCGCGAGGTTGATGGCGGCCTTCTTGCCGAGATGGTCGCTCTGGCGAGCGCCCAGCTCGTCGAGTGTCGCCACGCCCGCCAAAGCGGCCTCGGCTTCGGCGACCAGATCGTCGTGATTGCTCATCGGTGGTCAGCGTGATGGTTCGGGGACGGGTTGATCAACTGAATTCACGAAGGGTATCGGCGCCGGTCTGTCCTGCTGTGGAGGCTCGACGCTGCCGCGCCGCCTCGAAACCGAGCACGGTGGCGGCCATGGCCACGTTGAGCGACTCGCCTGCACCGGCTTGTGGGATCCTGACCACCGCGTCGACCTCCGCCCGCACGTCGTCGCTCATCCCGTGGGCTTCGCTCCCCATGACGATCGTGGCCTCTGTCAGGTCGACCTCGTCGTAGACCGCACCGGCGTCGACCGCGGTCCCGTAGCTGCGACGGCCCGTCGACCGGAGGACCTCGAGGGCATCGCGGAGGTCGTCGACGCGGCTCACCGGCACCCGAAAGACCGCACCGGCACTCGCCCGGACGACCTTGGGTCCGAACGGGTCGACGCTTCCGGGCCCGACGACCACGCACGCGGCACCGGACGCCTCGGCCGAGCGGAGGATCGTGCCGGCATTGCCCGGATCCCCGACCGCGTCGAGCACGACGACGTGGCCCGCGCCCAGCTCGTGAAGGGCGAACTCGGCGGGCATCGCCGCGACGGCGACGACCGGCTGTGGCGTGACGGTGGTGGCCATCGCCTCGATTGCGGCATCGGAGGCAAACGTGACCGCGGTGCCGAGATCAGCCATCTCGTCGAGCCAGGCCGCATCGACCGCGGGGGCCGCGTACGCCTCCTGGATCAGACCGGCGCGAGCCGCTTCCAGGACGAGCACCTGCCCTTCCACGACGAACGCCCGCCGGTCCGCACGGTGGCGGCCCTGGCGGGCGAGTCGGCGAACCTCCTGGACCCGCGGGTTGCGGGGCGACAGGGGTTCCATCGGTTTCGGCGGCTCAGGCCGCGGTGCGGGCCTCGTCGGCGGCGGCGACGAGCGCTGCGAACGCCGCCGGGTCGCTCACGGCGATCTCGGCGAGGTTCTTGCGGTCGATCTCGATCTCCGCCGCCTTCAGGCCGGCGATGAACGCGCTGTAGGTGGTGCCGTTCTCCCGGCAAGCCGCATTGATCCGCTGGATCCACAGCTTGCGCATCTCGCCCTTGCGGGCCCGGCGATCGCGGAACGCGTAGTTCCCCGAGTGCATGACCTGCTCGTTGGCGGACTTGAAGCTTCGGCTCTTGTTGCCGTAGTAGCCCTTGGCGCGGCCGAGGACCTGCCGGCGGCGCTTCTTGGAATGAACTGCTCGCTTGACACGTGCCATCTCAGCAACCTCCTCAGCTGTTCAGCATCTTGCGCACGTTGGGCGCATCGGCGTCGGCGACCTGACCCGGCCGGCGGAGCTGGCGGGTGCGCTTCGGCGACTTGGCCGCGGCCAGGTGCTGCTTGTTGGTGCGGCCCCGACGGATCTTGCCGGATCCTGTGGTCTTGAACCGCTTCTTCGCGCCCTTGTGGGTCTTCATCTTCGACATGGGGACTCCTCCGTGAGGGGAACCGTGATCGGGAGCGCCCGGCGGACCGGACGACGCGCTGAGGGGCCGCGCTCGACCCTCACACCGCTGACGGCGGAGAGATGAGCCATCGGCTCCCCGGGTTGTGCCTGCTGGTGGTGACGGTCAGTCGGCGACGGCGGCTTCGGATTCGGCGGCCTCGGCCTCCGACGCCTCGGCGGCCCGTGCCTTCTTGAGGGCCTCGATGGCCTTCTTGTCCGGCGCGAGCACCATCGTCATGTTCCGTCCATCGAGTCGTGGATAAGCCTCCACCTTGGCGATGTCCTCGACCACTTCGGCCACATCATCGAGGATCCGGCGACCCAGTTCCGGGTGTTGGACCTCTCGGCCCCGGAACATGATGGTCAGCTTCACCTTGTGACCTTCTTCGAGGAATCCCTTGACCTTGCGGGTCTTGGTGTCGAAGTCGCCCTGCCCGATCTTGGGCCGGTACTTCATCTCCTTGACGACGATGTTGGTGCCCTTCTTGCGGGCATCCTTTGCCTTCTGTGCGGCCTCGTACTTGTACTTGCCGTAATCCATGATTCGGCAGACGGGCGGATTGGCCTTGTCGGCGACCTCCACCAGGTCGAGTCCTTGCTGGCGGGCTGCGGCGAGAGCCTCGGGCAGCGGCTTGATGCCGATCTGCTCGCCATCCGCTCCCACGAGCCGGACCTCACGGGCCCGGATGCGGTCGTTGATGCGAGGCTCTTGGTTCCCAGCTATGGCAGGCTCCTGATCAAGTCGTGTTCTCCTGTTGGGTTCGTGACCGTCGGTGGTCGGCCGGAGCCGGCGACCTCGGGTTCGTGGACCGCACCGTAATCGGTGTGGGCCCCCGGGACACGAAAAAGGCGGGTACCGGGAAAGCCAGCACCCGCCAGAACACGCCCAGCCGGAGCTGGGATGTGGCTGATGTCGGACCGCAGCGCAGGTGACCTGGCCGGGTGGCCGCCTCTCGACGACACTTTCCACGTTCGCCCAGGACGTGACCCTGGAGCAGGGCCCTAGAGTACCAGGAGCCCGCTGGCGCTCCACCTGGCCCGACGGCGGCGAACGCCCACGATCGAGAGCAGAGAACCCTCATGAGCAGCCTGTGGACCCCCGGCGGTGAGCACGAAGTGCCCCGGAATCAGCCCGCGCAACCCGCCCAGGACATGCCCGCACCCGACGAGATCGAGGATCTCAGCGACAT
>JBCCFK010000171.1:0-9539 GCA_039029775.1 Actinomycetota bacterium
CGCCGCGTTCGACCCCGAAACGGGCGGGTGGCGCCTGCTGTCGCCCACACGGTTCTCGGCGCGGGCATGGCCGGTCGCGGTCTGGACGGGCTCCGAGATGGTCGTGATCGGTGGCGTCGACGGGGACGACCGGTCGCTCTCGGGGGCCGCAGCGTACGACCCGGCAGCTGACGCCTGGCGGGAGGTCGACCTGGCCTGGTCGGCGGTCGCGCCGCTGTCCGACGCGGTCTGGACCGGAGGGGCCGTCGTGGTGGTCGGGGCCGTCCCGCCCCCAACGGGCGACCCATCGGCCGACGTGATCGCCCTGGATCCGGTCGAGGGCTTCGTCACCGCGCTCACGCCCTATGGCGAGCCTGCCCGTCGGGGCGTGGCGGTGCGATGGGACGGCGACGCAGTGGTCACGGTCACGGTGGACGACGCCACCGACGTCGTGGTCCGGCGCCTCGATCCCGCCACCGGCCGAGTCCTCGACGAGACGACGGCGGTCGGTGTCCGTGGCCTCGACGTCGACCCGAACGCCGTGGCGACCGTGGGGGACATCGTTGTGGTGCCTGTACACGACGCCGTCGGCGCTCTCTTCTCAGACGGACCCCCAACCGACCTCGAGTCGTCGGGAAGCGCGACCAGATGGCCTGCCGCCGTCGTCGGGACGCTCGTGTCCTACGGCGATGTTGTGCTCGATGTCGAGAGCGGCGAGTGGAACGATGCCCCGCTGCCCGATGCGAACTGGGATCGGCAGTTCCCCGTCGCGGTGTCGACCGGTGACGCCATCGTCGTGTGGGGCGGCGATGCCTGCGGGCGGGTGGCGTCCTGCTCCGGCCTCGTCCACCCCGACCAGACGCTCATCTGGGTTCCGGGCCTGGCGGGCTGAACCGACGACTACTGCTCCCAGTGCTCGCGGTCGTCGGGCCGCCCGAACCGCCCCCGGAGCCACGTCGCGGGCAGGATCAGCGCCGCGGAGACGATCAGCACGAACAGCAGGAAGAGACCGGTCCAGAGCAGCACTCCATCGAAGAAGTCGCCGATCCCATCCCAGATTCCGCCGAGGAAGCCGTCGCTGTCCGCGTCTTCATCGCTGCTGCACGCGGCGACGAGCCAGGTGAGAAGGACGAGTGAGCCGCCGCGCCGCATGGAACCACGGTACGCCGGTGGGCGCTACTGCTCGAGGCGCCGGGAGAGCATCTGAGTGGCGTCGTCGGCAGGGCCGCCGAAGTCGGCGAGGGCCTCCTCGCAGGCGGCGAGCGCACGGCGAGCCGCGGTGCGATCTCCGCGCTCGAGGTGGGCGGCGATGACCGCTCGGTGGGCGCGCTCGCTCCAGGGCTCGGCATCGAGGACCTTGGTGGCATACGCGAGCGATTCGTCGATCCGGTTCGCCGCGAGCAGCAACTCGGCGGCGCGGCAGGTGCCGTCGACGAAGCGGGACCGCAGGAGGTCCCGGGCGGCGATGGCCCAGTCGTCGTAGGACGCGTCGGCCAGGAAGTCACCGCGGTAGAGCGCCGAGGCCTCGACGAACAGCGGGAGCGCCATGCTCGGCGCACCGTCGTCGAGGAGCGAGTCGGCCGAGTTCAGCAGGTGGTCGAACCGCAGTGCATCGATGCGGAGGTGCTCGTCGACCATCAGGCGCATCGACGCACCGTCGGACCGGATGAACCACGTGGCGTCGCCTGACGCCCGGGCGGGCTCCAGGACCTTGTGCGCGAGGTTCAGTGTCGAACGGAGGTTCCGGCGAGCGGCGTCCTCGTCCGCCTCGGGCCACAGCGCCGTCATGACGGCGTCTCGGGTGGTCGTGGGGTTGAGGACGAGATAGCCGATCAGCGAACGCAGCTTCTCGCGTCGCCAGTTGGCGTCGTCGACCGCCCGGCCGCCGATGATCAACTCGGCAGGACCCAGGAGCCGGAGTTCGCGCGGCTCCGGAGGCGGCACGGGGATGCGGCCGAGGATCTCGCCCGCCGCTCGGGCCACCTTCGCCACCTCGTGGTCGTCGGCGATCGTCCGGAAGTGGGCCCGGGCCGGTTCACCCACCTCGAGGGCCAGCCAGTCGGCCGTCGGAGCGGCCTCGGGCCGATCGACGGCCCAGCCGGCCGCGACGAACTCACATGCGCCGCGAAGCATGGCGGCGGGGAGCACACCACCGACCGGCTCCGGCCACGGGGCTTCGACCATCGGGTCGAGGTCTCCGCGATCGAGTGCGAACAGCGCCCGCCCGACCGCGAGGTCCCGGCGGTGCAGCGGACCGAGGTTCCGCTGTTCGAGCTCGTCGGCCGTCGCCGGGTGATAGCGGGCCAGGTGGCCGAGCGCTGCGGTGTACCAGAACAGGGTCTGGTCGCCGACGGGGAAGGCGTCGATCTGCGCGGCGAACGCTGCCGGGCCGTCGACGGGTCCGTCGGTCTCGAGGGCGAGAGTGGCCTCGGCGAGGCGCAGCGCGAGGTCGGTGATCTCCCCGTCGTGACCAACCCTCCGGTCGCGGGCCGCAGCGAGTTCGCGCCGGGCCCGGTCGACGTCGCCCACGGCCGTCGCGATCACCGCGCGCCAGATGAACCGCAGGTACCGGTCGCGTTCACCGTCGGGGATCTGGCCGTGGTCCATCTCGTGGCGTGCCGTGGCGATCTCGCCCTCGCGCCACGCCGCGGCCATCAGGACGTCGCTCATGCCCGGGAGCGGCACCCCGCCTTCGACGCAGCGACGGGCGACGTCCATGGACGGTCTGCCGGCCAGGCTGAGCGCCTGCGTCCTCACCCAGTCCGCCATCGCAGGGAACGGCCCGTGGAGCGATTCCGGGTCGATGCGGGAGATGGTCGACAGCATCGCGTCCGGGTCCGCCGCGGCCAGGTGCACGATGGCCTCGCCCAGCAGCGCATACGTGGTGGCCGATGCGACCCCCTGCCCGGAGAGCTCCGCCAATCGGATGCCGGTGGGGAGCAGAGCCGCGGTGTCGCGACGGATGTGGTCGGCCACGCCCAGCGCGGCGAGCGCGAGGACTTCGGCCTCGACGTCGCCCTCCTCGACGAACCGTTCGGCCGCGGTCGCGAAGTGGTCGCGGGAGCGAGTCGAGCCCGCATCGGCGTCGCGAGCGACCAGACCCGCCAGGTAGTGCCCCACACCGAGATCGCGGACCTTGGTCGGGAGCCGTTCGAGCCACGACCGCTTGCGTTCGATCGGGACCGACCAACCTGGCATCGCGGCCTGGCGCAGCGCGGAGCCGAGCAGGTCGTCGAGGCCCGTGCGCAGACACTGCTCCACCGCGTGGGCGGCATCGCCGCGCTCCAGCAGGTGTCGTACGGCCTCGTGGCGAAGCGTGGAGATCCCCGCCGGTGCCTCGACGGCGTTCGCCCAGAGGTCGTGCGCCTCGAACCAACCGTCGGCCTCGTGCACGAGGGGCAGGCTCCGCAGGGTCGGGATCACGTCCCGACCCAGGACCGTGCCGATCAGTTCGGCGTCGGCGCCCCCGAGTGCCACCACCACCTCGAGGACCTCCCGCTGGTCGGGTTGGAGCGACCGGAGGACCTCCTGGTCGAGAAACGAACGGACGCCCCGAGCCTGCAGCGCGAGCGAGATCAGGGCCGGCCACCCGCCGAGGCCGTCGAGCTCACCCGCGCGGCCGTCGCCGGCCATGTCCGCTATCTCCTCGGCCGTCAGCGCCAGGTCGTCCTCGCCCAGGCGGCTGACCTGGCCCTGGGCTTCCAGGCGGGCCAGTGCGACCGGGGGATCGACCCTGCCGGCGAGCACGACACCGGCGTTGGCGGGCAGGTCGTCGACGAGTGCGGCCAGCGCCGCGGCGCCCTCGGACCCGGCGGTGATCTCGTGAACGTCGTCGACGATCAGGCACACCGCCGTGGGGGAGTGCGCCGCCAGGGTGGCCAGGACGGTCTCCCGGTCCGCGTCGTCGGCGAGCCCGACCGCGGCGGCGAAGCCGGACAGCAGATGCCCCGCGTCGACGTCGCCCGGCTCGCAGCCCATCCAGACGTCGATCCCGAGCGGGAGGAGTCGGTTCTGGTCGACGGCCTGCGCGAGCGCGGTGGTCTTGCCGAAACCGGCTCCGGCCTGGACGACGGTGACCCGCTGATCGAACCGTTGGTGCAGGACCCGCTGCACCCGGCGCCGGAGGACGGCGCCGTCGATCTGGGGTGGGCGGGTGCGGAAGGGGCGATTGCTCACGTGCAACTCATCGGACGCATTCGGTCCGAGCCGAGAGCGTAGCGTCGACTCCACTCCTGTCCCGACCGGCGCGAGCCGAGGGGGCGGCGGCGAGGGCGGCGACGCTGGCGAGGGTGGAGATCGCACGGTTCGAACGCTCGCGAACCGGTGTCATCGTCGCGTCATCCGGTGAGTCGCACGGCACACTGGGACGATGAGTGACAACGTCGTGGCCTCGCACCGGTCGGGCAGCATCGCCGGGGTGGTCCTGGCCGCCGGATTCGGTTCCAGATACGAAGGCGAGTCCCACAAGTTGCTCGCTCCCTTCCGAGGAAAGCCCCTCGTCGTGTGGGCCCTCGAAGCCGCCCTCGGTGCCGGCTTCGCCGACGTGTACTGCGTGACGGGCGCCGTGGACCTGACCGACGTGGTGCCCGAGGGGGTCACGATCGTCGAGAACCACAACTACGCCGATGGTCAGGCCACCTCGCTCAACACCGCGACGGCGGTCGCAGGAGCAGACGGGCACGACGCGATCGTCGTCGGTCTCGGGGACATGCCGCTGGTTCCTTCGTCGGCATGGGAGACCGTCGCAGCGGCGCCGGGCCAGCTCGTCACGGCCACGTTCTCCGGTCGGCGGTCCCCACCGGTGAAGATCGGTGAGGAGCTCTGGTCGCTGTTGCCGCTGTCCGGTGACGAGGGCGCGAGGTCCCTCATGCGCATGAGGCCCGACGTGGTTACCGAGGTAGCCTGCGAAGGCGAACTGATCGACATCGACACCAGGGGTGACTTGAGCCGATGGAGCTGAGCAACGAGATCGAAGTGAACGCCGGCGTGGAGGAAGTCTGGGCGGCGTTCAACGACCCCGAGCGCATCGCTCCCTGCCTTCCAGGAGCCCAGCTCCAGGAGATCGAAGGCGAGGAGATGCGTGGTGTCGTCAAGGTCAAGGTCGGCCCGATCACCGCTCAGTACAAGGGCGCTGCCGTCTATCAGGAGCGCGACAAGGACAACTGGCGCATCGTCATCAAGGGCGATGGTCGGGGCAGCTCGGGCAACGCTTCGGCGCTGATCACGGCCAAGCTCGATCCGCTCGCCGACGACAAGACCAAGGTCAACGTCGACACCGATCTCACCATCACCGGCAAGGTCGCACAGTTCGGTCGCGGCGCGATCGCTGACGTCAGCACCAAGCTGATGGGCCAGTTCGCCGACAACCTCGAGACGCTCATCGAGGAGGGCGGTGGCGAGGAAGCGGCCGAAGAGCCCGCGCCGGCCGAAGCCGCAACCGATGACGGGTCCGCCGAGCCTGCCGTGCGCAAGATCGATTCGCCCGAGGCCGAGGCCGTCGACCTCCTCGACGTGGCCGGCACACCGCTGCTCCAGCGCATCGCGCTCCCGGTCGGCGTGCTCTTCGTGCTCATCGTCCTGCGGCGGATGCTCCGAGGCGGCTGATCGTCGTCTTGGCCACGGCCGACGACATCGAACAGGTCCGAGCCCTGCTCGGACGCGCGCCCCAGTCCGACTTCGAGGTCGTCGTTCGAGACGACGACGGCGTCCCCCGGGTGATCAGGAACGCGCCCTTCCTCGATGACGGGACCCCGATGCCCACGAGGTACTGGCTGGTGAGCGAGCACGATCGCCTGGTCGTCAGCCGGCTCGAGTCCAACGGAGCGGTCCGCGAGGCGGAGGCGGCCCTCGACCCGTCGGCGGTCCAGGCCGCCCACGATCGCTACGCGGCGGAGCGCGAGGCCGCGATCGACACCGCCCACACGGGTCCACGACCGACCGGTGGCGTCGGCGGAACCCGCAAGGGCCTGAAGTGCCTTCACGCGCACTACGCGTGGTGGCTGGCCGGCGGGGACGACCCGGTCGGTCGGTGGGTCGCCGGCCGCCTGGCCGCACTGGAAGCACCCGCGGAGGAGACCCCGTGACCCGAACGGTGGCCGCCATCGACTGCGGGACCAACAGCACCCGTCTGCTCGTCGCTCGGTCCACGCCAGGGGGCGGTCACGAGACCCTGGAACGCCTCATGACCATCACCCGGCTCGGTGAGGGCGTCGACGCCACCGGCGAGCTGTCCGACGCGGCATTGGGTCGGGTGGTCGAGTGCCTGCAGCGCTACCGAGCCGTGATCGACGCGCACGACGTGGATGCCATCCGGATGACCGCGACATCCGCTGCTCGCGACGCGCGAAACCGCGAGCACTTCTTCGATCTCGCCGAGGTGGTCGTCGGTGTTCGGCCCGAGCTCATCTCGGGCGAGGAGGAAGCCGAGCTCTCGTTTCGCGGCGCCACCGCCGATCTCGATCCCGCGGACGGGCCGTTCCTGGTCGTCGACATCGGCGGAGGGTCCACGGAGTTCGCCTACGGCGGTGACACCTTCCAGAAGGGCGTGTCGACGGACATGGGCTGTGTCCGGCTCACCGAGCAGCACATCGAGAGCGACCCGGCACTGCCCGAGGAGCTCGTCGCCGCACTCTCGATCGTCGAGTTGCATCTCGACGACGTCGTCGCCGCGATCCCGGAGGCCGCGTCGGCGACGACGCTCGTGGGCCTCGCCGGGACGGTCTCTGCCGCCGCGGCGATCGAGCAGGGTCTCCACGAGTACGACCGCGACCGGATTCACCACTTCGTGCTGACCAAGGACGCGGTGGAGGACGTCTTCCGCACGTTGGCCACCGAGGACCGCGAGGACCGCCTGGCGAACCCCGGCATGGAGGAGGGCCGGGTCGACGTGATCGTCGGCGGGCTCTGCGTGCTGGTTCGGATCATGCGCCAGTTCGAATTCGAGCGCTGCCTGGTCAGCGAGGCCGACATCCTCGACGGTCTGGCGATGAGCCTCCTCTGATCGCCCGGAGTAGGGTCGGGCGGATGAGACTCGGACGGGGGCGATCCACAGTGCGCGAGATCAACCCCAGCCTGCGCGGTCGACGGGTCCAGCTTCGGCCTCTGGTGCCGTCGGACTTCCCGGCGTGGCGCGAGGTCAGGACGCGCAACCACGACTGGTTGACGAAGTGGGAACCGAGCCGGCCTCCCGGGTCACCCGATGTGATCAACGACCGGCATGCGTTCGCCGCGCGCTGCAACGCCCGAGAGCGCGAGCGTCATCTCGGGACCGGGTTCGGGTTCGGCGTGTTCGTCGATGGCGAGTTCGCCGGTGAGATGAACATCTCGTCGGTCCAGCGAGGCCCGTTCCAGAACTGCTACGTCGGCTACTGGGTCGATGAGGTCAAGGCCGGGCTCGGCTACACGCCGGAGTCGCTGGTGGTCGCCCTGAAGTTCGGGTTCGAGGAGCTCGGGCTCCACCGGATGCAGATCGCCATCATCCCGAGGAACAGCGCCAGTCGCCGCGTCGTCGACAAGCTGGACATCCGCGAGGAGGGGGTCGCGGTGCGGTACCTCGAGATCAACGGTGCGTGGGAGGATCACGTGCGCTACGCGATGACCTCCGAGGAGTGGGCGATCCGGGCCGACGAGCTCTCGGCCGCCTGGCTCTAGGGCCGCCCGGTCACTCCTTGGAGCTGATGTCGGCCTGGAGTTTCGACACCAGCGCCTGGAACTCCGGATAGGCCATCGAGGCGACCTGTGGCTTGACCTCGTGTTCGACCGCCGCCGGTGAGGTGTCGATCGCCGACAGCTTGGCCATCTCGGTCTTGGTCATGCGCTGGAGTCTCGGCGGGTAGGTCGCGGCGCGCGCCGCCATCTCGTGGGCCGCGGCCATGAGCTCGTCCTGGGGGACGTGTTTCCAGGCCAGGCCCACCTCTGCGGCGCGGGCGCCGTCGAGCACCTCACCGAACAGGACCATCGCTCTGGTGACCTGTTCGTTGGTCTTGTTCATCAGGCGCCAGGTGTGGCCGCCGCCGGGATGGATGCCGATCTGGAGGAATCGGCTGTCGAAGCGAGCCCGATCGCCGGCGACGATCACGTCGGCTGCGAGGGCCATGTTCATGCCGGCACCGACCGCAGCACCGTTGACCGCGGCCACGACGGGCAAGGGCGAGTGCGCGATGCGCAGGAAGCCGCGGTAGATGTCGTGGATGTTGTCCCGCTCCCGCGCGGCCAGCAAGTCGCCGAGGTCGGCTCCGGCGCAGAACCCCTTGCCGGCTCCCGTGACGATGATCGCCCGTGCATCACCGGAGTTCTCGAGGCGCTCCATCTCCTCGACGATCTCCTCGTTCATCTGGAGGTTGATCGCGTTGCGACGGTCGGGATCGTTGATCGTGAGGGTGGCGACGCCGGCGTCGTCCACTTCCGAGATGAGGTATTCCATGCGAGAAGTATGGATCAGATGTGGTCGGCCAGCTCGTCTTCGAGGGAGACATGGGCCGTTCCGACCGGACAGCTCTCGAGCTTGGGGCACCATCGACAACCCGGGCCCGCCTGGGTCTCGGGTTCCGCGCCTCCGAAGCGGATCGCCACGATGCGGCCGACCGCATCCGTCACGCGTGCGACGGACGCGTACAGCACGTCTTCGGTGATGGCTTCGGGCGTGAACTCGCCACGGTCGAGGTAGTAGGTGGCGACGAGCCGCGGCGGCGTCCCGATGCGCATGGCGTCGAGGAGCGCGTAGAACCTGAGGTCGTCGCGATGGACGGGGGAGAAGTTGCCCGTCTTGAGGTCGATGATGACCTTGCCGGCCTGATTGCCCGTCGCCCGTCCCAATGCGAGGTCGACCTTGCCCGACAGGATCAGCTTCCGCTGGGCGAGCTCGGCGCGGACGCCGGCCTCGACTGCGGGGCGCCACGCCGGCTTCAACGCCGGCCATGTCTCGAGAAACGCGATCAGCCGGTTGTTGACCTCGCTGCGGAGCTCGGCTCGGTCGGTCTCGTCCAGGCCCTGGTACCAGTGGGCCAGGTTGTCGTCGGCGAACTCGAGCTTGGCCAGGACCTCGTCCACCAGGTCCAGCGGTACGACCTCGCCGCGCCAGTGCACGGAGAGCTCGATTGCCTTGTGGGTGATGGTGCCGCGGGCCACCGGAATCGACCACTCGAAGTCGGTCTCGAGCTCGGCGAGGTACTTCGTCTCGCAACTCATCACCTGGGCGATGGCACGCTTCGACACGAACAGGTCGTCTTCGGCCGGGATGTGATCGGCGACCCAGCCGAGCGCGGCCTCGAGTTCGGACTTCAGCTCGACGCGGAGGTTCCGGTCGAAGAGCGGCCGCTGGTCCGGTGTTGCGCCGAGGAGGTCGAGTACCTCCTGTTGCGCCGGATTCAGCGGTGCGCTCGAGTCCATGAGGGAAACCTAGACGGGCGCTCGACGACCACGAGGGAGGAGCGCCCGAAGCGTGGTCGGGGGAGGGGCGCCTCGGGCGCAGCCGCAGGGCCCGAAGCGTGGTCGGGGGAGGGGCGCCTCGGGCGCAGCCGCAGCGCCACAAGCGTGGTCGGGGGAGGGAGCTCGGACGAGCG
>JBCCFK010000172.1:0-9385 GCA_039029775.1 Actinomycetota bacterium
CGGATGGCGGTCGACGACACCGGTTCGGGTGCCTCCTCGTTGACCTTGACGAGCTCGAGGCCGGTGACGTCGATGCCATGGGGCTCGCCGGCGACCCGCAGCGAGTCGACATTGCCCTCGCGGTTGCGGCCGAAGTGGAAGTCCTCGCCGACCACGATGGCCTTGGCGCGGACGCCGTCGAGGAAGACCTGTTGGAAGAAGTCGGCGGCAGCGGTCTTGGATCGCTCCTCGTCGAACTGCACGAGGTACACGTAGTCGACGCCGACCTCGTCGAGGAGCTCGAGCTTCTGGTCCAGCGTGGTCAGGAGCTTGGGCGCGTTCTCGGGGCGGGTGACCAGGGCGGGGTGCTTGTCGAAGGTCACGACGGCCGTGGCGAGGCCCTCGGCCTCGGCCCGGGCGCGCAGCGACTGGAGGAGGGTCCGGTGCCCGAGGTGCACGCCGTCGTAGACGCCGATGCTGACAGCGGTGCCGGCGACGTCGTCGGAGATGGTCTGCCCGTCGTTGATCAGCTGCATGGCCATTGCATGCAAGCTATCGGCACCCCGCTCGGACTCCTTCGGGGTATGGGCGAATCGCCCATCGTGCGTCAGGTGGCGGCGGGAGCCACGACGACGGCGGGCTTCACGGTCGTGTCCCGATGCGGCTCGTAGACGGCGAGCAGCGAACCGTCGGGATCGACGACGGCCCATGGCCCCTCCCCACCGGCACCGAGCACGCTGCGTTCCAGGACCTTGCCCACTCTGACGGCTGTCAGCACGTCGCCGTCCACCACCACCCGCGGCCGATCGCGAAGCCCGTCCGCCAACGAGATCAGGGACACGTGTTCCAGCGACGTGGCCGTCTCCTCCCCGAAGCGCCCGATCGCGGTCCGGCGCAGCGTGACGACATGGGCCCCGCCACCGAGCGCCGCGCCGATGTCGGCAGCGAGTGTGCGCACGTAGGTGCCCGACGAACAGGTCACCGTGAGCTCGAACACGTCCGCCTCGTCGGTGGGGTCGATGTCGAGCGAGTGGATGGTGACCGGGCGCGGCTTGCGTTCCACCTCCCTGCCTTCTCGAGCGAGCTCGTGGAGGCGCCTGCCGTCGACCTTCACCGCCGACACCATCGGCGGGATCTGTTCGATGTCACCCACGAAGTCGACCGACGCGGCCCGCACGGCGGTCAGGTCGACGCCGCCCATGTCATGGGCGGCGGTGACGTCACCTTCGGCGTCGAGGGTGGAGGTCTCGACGCCGAGCCGGAACGTCGCCACATAGGTCTTGGGCAGCTCGGTGATGAACCGGAGCAACCGCGTGCCGCGGCCGACGCCCAGGATGAGGACGCCCGTGGCGGGCGGGTCGAGGGTCCCCGAGTGACCGACCTTCCGGGTGCCGAGGATCCCTCGGGCCTTGGCCACCACGTCGTGGCTCGTCCAGCCGGCTTCCTTGTCGACGACGGCGAATCCGTCGGGGCCGCTGTCGTGGCGCTTGCGGCTCACTCCAGTTCGCCGGCGTCGCGCAGTTCGGAGAGGATCTCCTCCACGCGCCCGCCGCTCTGGATGGCCGGATCGGTGATGAACTGCAGCTCGGGGACGCGTCGCAGCCGAGCCTGCGAGCCGATCGCCTTCTTGATCGAGCCGCGATGCTCCTCGAGGACCTCGACCGAGGCGTCGAGGTCGTCCTCGAGCGAGGACAGGTAGACCCTGGCGAGCGTCAACTCGTTGTCGACATCGACACCGGAGACGCTCACCCACCCCATCCGGTCGTCGTCGATCCGGTCGATCTGCGACGCGATGATCTCGCGCAACAGCTCATTCAGCCGGGCCGTCCGGGGGTAGTCCCGGGGGGCGTTGCGACGACGTTTGGCCATGCCTGCAGGCTACCCGTCGGCCGCGTCGGCGCCCGACGGCAGGGCCGCGACGAGCTCGATCTCGACGGAGGCACCCAGCGGGAGACCCGCGACGGCGACCGTCGTCCGCGCCGGATAGGGCTCGTCGAACACCTCCTCGTAGGCGGCGTTCATCTCGTCGAAGTCAGCCATGTCGGTCAGGTAGACGTTGCACTTCACCACGTGATCGGGTCCGAGATGTGCCGCTTCGAGGACCGCGAACAGGTTGGTGAAGCACTGGCGAGTCTGCGCGGCCACCCCGCCGGTGACCAGCGAACCGGTCGCGGGGTCGAGCGGGGTCTGGCCCGAACAGAACAGGTGCCCGTTCGACCTGACGCCGTGGCTGTAGGGCCCGACCGCCACCGCGTCCGTCACGTCGACCGCTCGCCTCATCGGTCCATCTCAACCCACTCGCGGTCCGCGTCCAACACCTCGAGCTCGGGCAGCGTCCAGACGAATCGCTCCACGTCGTCGAGGACTTGCGCCGCCTTGGTCGCGGTCGACGACACCGCGGCGACGCCGACCGCGGCGCGCTGCCACGAGTCCTGGTGGTCCACCTCGGCCATCGCCACCGGGAACCGGTGGCGGCCGCCGTCGAGCACCGGCCGCAGCAACGACCGCTTCTCCTTCAAGGACTGCGCGCCGGGAAACCGAAGCTCCATCCGCATCGCCATCACGTACATGACTGCGACGGTAACGGTTCGATGCGGTGTCAGAGCAAGGATCTTGCTCTGACACCGGATCAGAGCGCTCGGGCGATCTCGCGTTCCTCGAAGGTCTCGATGATGTCGCCGGACTTGAGGTCCTGGAAGTCGGAGAGGCCGATGCCACATTCGTAGCCGGCAGCGACCTCGCGCACGTCGTCCTTGAACCGCTTGAGCGACGAGATGTCGCCCTTCCAGATGATGACGCCCTCTCGGAGGAAGCGCACCTTGGAGCCACGGGTGATCTGACCGTTGAGGACGTAGCAACCGGCGATGGCGCCGACCCGGGGGACCCGGAAGATCTCCCTGACCTCGGCTTCGCCGGTGACCACCTCTTCGAACTCGGGAGCGAGCATGCCGACCATGGCGGCCTCGATGTCCTCGAGCAGCTTGTAGATGATCTCGTAGTTGCGGATCTCGACGTGCTCGGTCTCGGCGAGCTCACGGGCCTTGCGGTCCGGGCGCACGTTGAAGCCGAGGATGGTCGCGTTGGCCGCCGCAGCGAGCTGGACGTCGTTCTCGGTGATGCCGCCGACGCCTCGATGGACGAAGGAAAGCTTCACCTCCTCGGTCTCGAGCTTGCGGAGGCTGTCGGTGACCGCCTCGAGCGAGCCGTTCACGTCCGCCTTCACGATCAGGTTGAGCGTGGCGCTCTCGCCGGCCTTGATGGCGCTGAAGATGTCCTCGAGCTTGGCGCCGCCGGCGGTCGCCGAGGCGTCTCGGCCCAGCGAGGCCACACGGGTGTAGTGCTCACGGGTGTCGGCGACGTCGCGGGCTGTCTTCTCGTCGGGGGCCACGACGAACTGGTCGCCGGCATTGGCCACGTCGGAGAGGCCCAGGACCTGGACCGGGACCGACGGGCCCGCCTCCTTGACCTGCTCGCCCTTGTCGTTGATCAGTGCCCGGACGCGGCCCCAGGCAGGACCGGCCACCATCGGGTCGCCGACCTTCAGGGTGCCGTGCTGCACGAGGACCGTGGCCACCGGACCACGCCCGATGTCGAGGTGCGCCTCGAGCACCGAGCCCTGCGCCCGACCTTCCGGCGAGGCCTTGAGGTCCTCGACCTCGGCCACCAGCAGGAGGCTCTCGAGCAGCTCGTCGATGCCGACGTTCTGCAGCGCCGAGATCTCGTTGACGATGGTGTCGCCACCCCAGGACTCGGGGACGAGCTCGCGTTCGGCCAGCTGGCTCATGACCCGCTGGACGTCGGCGTTGTCGCGGTCGATCTTGTTGATCGCCACCACGATCGGCACCTCGGCCGCACGGGCGTGGCTCAGCGCCTCCTCGGTCTGGGGCATGAAGCCGTCGTCGGCCGCCACCACCAGAATGACGATGTCGGTCGATTCGGCGCCACGGGCGCGCATGGCGGTGAACGCCTCGTGGCCCGGGGTGTCGAGGAACGTCAGCAGGTCACCGTGGACGTCGGCCTGGTAGGCGCCGATGTGCTGGGTGATGCCGCCGGCCTCACCGTCGACCACGTTTGCGTTGCGGATCTGGTCGAGCAGCTTGGTCTTGCCGTGGTCGACGTGGCCCATGACGGTGATCACAGGCGGACGACCAGGCGTGTCGTCGTCGACCTCGATCTCGTCGTCCACGTCGAGCTTCTTCATCAGCTCGAGTTCCTGCTCCTCGCCCGGGTTGACGAGGCGGACCTCGGCGCCGATCTCGGCGGCGAAGAGCTCGATCATCTCGTCGGAGAGCGACTGGGTGGCCGTGACCATCTCGCCGTTCTCCATGAGGAACTTCACGACGTCGGCGACGGTTCGGTTGAACTTCGGTCCCACGTCGAGCGGCGTCGAGGCGCGCTCGACGACGACTTCACCCTCGGGGACCGGTGCGTCCTCGGGGGTGTAGGACGGGGCGTCCATCGGCTGGAGCTCTTCCTGACGACGACGGCGCCTGCTCTTGCGCCGGCGCTGCGGCCGCTGCGGGCCACCTCGTCCGGGAGGACCACCGGGGCGACCGCCACCGGGGCCACCGCCACCGGGGCCACCACCGCCGGGGCGCGGCCCACCGGGCCCGCCTCGGTTGAATCCGCCACCACCGGCACCGGCACCTGGTCGGTTGCCGCCGCCGGGGCGACCCTGGGAAGGCCCGGGGCCTCGGCCTCCACGGCCGGGCGGAGGCGGGATCGGCTTGCCCGACGCGGACCGGGGCGCAGCGCCACGGGGGGTCGGGGGTGCGTCGAGTGACGCGGCAGGCGCGGGCGAGTCGGCAGGACGCGACGGCGCCTCGGGCTGGGGCGCGGGCGCGGGCGCCGGGGCCTCTGCGGCCGGGGCCGGCGCAGGCTCAGCGGGGCGCGGCGGGCGTGCGCTGCCACTCGAGGTGACGACGCGGCTGGGCTTCGGCGGTTCGGCGGGCGCGGGCACCTCGGCGACGGGGGCCTCGGGTTCGGGTTCCGCAGCGGGTTCCGGCGCAGGTGCCTCTTCGGCCACCGGCTCCTCTGCGGGAGGCTCCTCGACGGGCTCCTCCGCTTCCTTGGCGGCCGCAGCCTTCTTCTTCGCCGGGGCCTTCTTCTTGGCCGCGGCCTTCTTCTTGGCGGGTGCCTTCTTCTTCGCCGGGGCCTTCTTGGGCTCCTCCGGCTGCTCGTCACGAATCAGGCCTTCGCGCTCGGCCTTGCGCCGGACGCGGTCCGCCTGAGCATCCACGATGCTCGACGAATGGCTCTTCACTCCGATGCCGAGGTCATCGCAGAGATCGAGCGTTTCCTTGTTCGTCAGTCCGAGCTCTCGGGCGAGCTCATAGACCCGTACTTTGGCTGGCAAGGTTTCGGTTCAACCCCTTGTCGGTGCTGGGTTCCGTGCGGTTCCCAGCGTTTCATCCTGTCATGCTCCGCAGGCTCTCTGCGAAGTCTCGAGTTCTTGTTCGATTCCGTCGAGGGCCTCGTCGCCGACCTTCGTTCTGAAGGCCCGGTCGAAGGCCCGACGCCGCTTGGCGACGTCGAGGCAACGCTGATCGGGGTGCAACCAAGCACCCCGGCCGGGCCCGGTTCGGTCGAGGGTGACCCGACCGTCGTGTCCCAGCGCGCATCGCACCAGGTCGGTGGCCGGATGACGGGTCCGGCAGCCGATGCAGGTGCGGACCGGCGCTATGCCTCTCCGCCTTCCTCGTCTGCGTCGCCGTCCTCTGCGGCGCCGTCTTGTTCGTCTGCTCCGTCGTCGGCCGCCGCAGCGACCTCGTCGTCATCGTCGGAAGCCTCAGCCTCGGCCTCGTCAGCGTCGTCGGAAGCCTCAGCCTCGCCGTCGTCGGAAGCCTCAGCCTCGCCGTCGTCGGAAGCCTCAGCCTCGCCGTCGTCGTCAGCCTCGCCGTCGTCGTCAGCCTCGGCATCATCGCCATCGGCAGCCTCGGCGTCGTCGCCCTCGGCAGCCTCGGCAGTGTCGTCGGAAGCCGCAGCCTCCGCCTCACCGGCGTCGTCGCCTTCGCCGTCGCCTTCCTCGGCCTGCTCGGCGAACATCTCGTTCCACTGCTCGACCGAGATGGCGGGTCCGCCACCGGCCGGCTGCCACATCTGCTCGCCGGACTCCTCGTCGACGATCCACTCGCCCTCGGCCCAGTCGACGTCGCCGTAGGCCTCTTCCTCGGCGAGCTGGGTCTCGGACTTGATGTCGACGCGCCAGCCGGTCAGACGTGCGGTCAGGCGGGCGTTCTGGCCCTCCTTCCCGATCGCCAGCGACAGCTGGTAGTCGGGCACGATGACCTCGGCGGTGCCGGTGGTCTGGTCGATCCGGACCTCTTTCACCTTCGCCGGCGAGAGGGCCTTCATCACGAAGTCCTCCTGCTCCTCGGAGAAGGGGACGATGTCGATCTTCTCGCCGCGGAGCTCGTTCACGACCATCCGGACGCGAGCACCACGGGCACCCACGCACGCGCCGACGGGGTCGACGTTGGGATCGTTCGACCAGACCGCGATCTTCGTCCGGTGGCCGGGCTCGCGGGCACACGCCTTGATCTCGACGATGCCGTCGGCGATCTCGGGGACCTCGAGCTCGAACAGTCGCTTGATCAGACCCGGGTGGGTCCGGCTGACCACGATCTGGGGGCCCTTGGCCGTCTTGCGGACCTCGACGATGTACGCCTTGATCCTGGCGTTGGAGTCGGGCCGCTCGTTGGAGACCTGCTCGGCCTGCGGCAGCAGTGCTTCCACGCGCCCGAGGTCGAGCAGGGTGTACCGGCTGTCGCTCTGCTGGATGATCCCGGTGACGATGTCGCCCTCGCGGCCGGCGTACTCCTCGTACTTCAGCTCGCGCTCGGCCTCTCGGATCCGCTGCATCATGACCTGCTTGGCGGTCTGGGCAGCGATTCGACCGAAGTTCTCGGGCGTGACGTCGAATTCCTCGCCGTAGGGCTCGCCGTCCTCGTCCAGCTCCTGGGCGTAGACCCGGATGTCCATCGACTCCGGGTCGATCGTCACCCACGCGTACTCGTACGCATCGGGCATCCGCTTGTACGCGGACTCCAATGCGTCGGCCAGCGCGGCAAACAGCGTGTCGACGGAGATGCCTTTGTCGGCAGCGAGCGCCTGCAGCGCATCCATCATCTCGTTGTTCATCGGGCGGCAGCCCTCCTCTCGGGCTCGGGTCCCGAGTCGCCCTCGGCGTTCGGGTTCTTGGTGTTCGCGGAACCGGCCTTGCCGGGCTTCGGCGCCGGGCCCCACTCGAAGACGGTGACCGCCTTCGTGATGTCGGCGATCAGGACGGTCTGCTCTGCGCCGTCCACGTCGAGCACGATCGAATGGTCGCCTTCGACCCGCACGAGGACGCCTCGGAGACGACGGTCGCCCTCGACGGAGGGGACGAGCTTCACGTTCACGTCCTCGTCGACGGCTCCACGGAAGTGATCCACGGTCCGCAGCTTGCGTTCGAGGCCGGGACTCGACACCTCGAGCGTGTAGGAACCGGGCATCGGATCGTGCTCCTCGAGCTCGCGGCCCAGCGCCCGGGTCAGCTCGGCCAGGTCGTCCAAGAGCACGCCATCGGGGCCGTCGACGGTGACCCGGAGGTTGCCGCCGTTCAGTTCGACGTCGTAGAGCGACAGGCCGCGAGGGTCCAGGAGCGGCTCGACCAGTTCCGTGACGCGGTCGACGATGGCCATGGCGTGCTCCTTTCTCACTCGGCGGGGTGTGTCCTGATGTCGATCCACACGAACAAAGGCGTGGGCCGGGGCCCACGCCTGCTCCGAATGGATCAAGACGACTGCCAACTATAGCTGTCACGCCCCACATTCGGACGGTTGGTGGAAACCCGCTGCGAGGCCGGTTCGCATGGTGCACCGTGGTGTCGTGCACTTCGAGGACCACACGCGACCGGCTCACGAAGCCCGAGAGGTCGCCGATGCACACCGGACACTCCTGGAGCACCTTCGCGCCGCCCCGAACGCCCGAAAATCGGCGCCATCGGCGCTCCGCGGGTGGACGATCGGTCACGTCGTCGCCCACCTGGCCCAGAGCGCCGACAGCCACGTCGAGCTCCTCTCCGGCAGGCCGCAGTACGAGGGAGGGGCACCGGGCCGCGCAACTCGGATCGACGCGGGAGCCGATCGACCGTGGGCCGAGCTCCTCGCCGACGCGGAGCGGGCCTTCGCAGCGGTCGAGGCGGCGTACGCAGGCGTCGAGTCGTGGTCGACACCCGTCTCGATGCTCGCCGGCCCGGTCTCGGCGGGCTACCTGCCCCTCATCCGACGCCGCGAGATCGAGGTCCACCGCCTCGACCTGCGACTCGGCGCGACGGTCGACCAGATCGACCGCTCCTACCTCGCCCGCGACCTGGGCTTTCTGGAGGCCTGGTTGACCGCTCGCTCGGGCGAGATCCCGGCGCCGATCCTCGAACTCGATGCGACCGACCGGTGGTTGTGGATGGTCGGTCGCCTGGATGTCCGCGGCGTCGAGCCTGCCGGGTTGTTCTGAGCGATCAGAGCTTGCGGATGAGGTCGACCCGGGTCCCGGCGTCGTTCGCGTCGTCGCCCTGCTCCGAGAGCAGCCGCTGCCGGTCCTTTTCGGCCTCTCGAGCGGCCTTTTCGGTGTCGACACGGGCCAGGGCGGCGTCGGCACCGTGGTCGGCGATGTAGGTGGCCCACTCGACGAGCTGGTCGACCATCTCGTCCTCGGGGACGACGGCGACGTTCTGGCCCTTCACGAACAGGTGGCCGCGCTTGTTGCCGGCTGCGATCCCGATGTCCGCGTCGCGGGCCTCACCGGGCCCGTTGACGACACAGCCCATCACGGCCACCTGGAGGGGGATCTCCTTGTCGGCGAACGCAGCCTGCGCCTGCTCGGCCACCGCGTAGACGTCGATCTCCGCGCGACCGCACGACGGGCAGGCGATGAGGTCGACGTTCTTGCGCTCACGCAGACCCATCGCCTCGAGCAGCTGACGGCCGGCCTTGGCCTCCTGAACCGGATCCGCGGTCAGGGAGTAGCGGATCGTGTCGCCGATGCCCTCGGCCAGGAGCGTGGCGATGCCGGCGGTGGCCTTGAGCGTTCCGGTCGGCGGCGGGCCCGCCTCGGTGACGCCCAGGTGCAGTGGATGGTCGGTGGCTTCGCTGAGCTGGCGGTACGCCTCGATCATCAGCGGGACCGACGAGGCCTTCACCGAGATCTTGATCAGGTCGAAGTCGACCTCCTCGAAGTAGGCGATCTCCTGGAGCGCCGACTCGACCATGGCCTCGGGGGTGACCTTGCCGCCGTACTTCTCGTACAGCTTCGGGTCGAGCGACCCGCCGTTCACGCCGATGCGGATGGGGATGCCACGGTCCTTGGCCTCCCGAGCGACGGCCTTGATGTGCTCGGGCTTGCGGATGTTGCCCGGGTTGAGCCGCAG
>JBCCFK010000173.1:0-9336 GCA_039029775.1 Actinomycetota bacterium
CGGTGGACGCGAGGCTGATGATCGAGCCCGACTCCCGGGGCTGCATGACGCGTGCGGCGTGCTTCATCCCGAGGAAGGTCCCGACGAGGTGGATGTCGATCGTGCGCCGGAACTCGTCCTCCGGGGTGCTGGCGATCGGGCCTCTCGCCCCGACGATCCCGGCGTTGTTCATCATCACGTCGAGTCGCCCGG
This sequence comes from Actinomycetota bacterium, assembly GCA_039029775.1. Lineage (GTDB taxonomy): Bacteria > Actinomycetota > Acidimicrobiia > Acidimicrobiales > UBA8592 > JBCCFK01. Next base: position 193 of record JBCCFK010000173.1, read on the forward strand.
CGTCCGCGATGGCGGCGTCGACCAGCCCGGCGACGTCGGTCTCGGCGGTGACGTCGCAGTGCACGAACGACACGGCGTCGCCGAGCTCGTCGGCGAGCGCGATTCCGAGGTCGTCCTGGATGTCGCCGATGACCACGCGCGCGCCTTCGTGGACGAATCGTCTCGCGGTGGCCTCGCCGATTCCTGATGCGCCGCCGGTGATTGCAGCGACGCGGCCTTCAAGTCGTCCGGTCATGTGGGGACCTCCGTGGGTGCGGGTGGTGTGCGTGCGGGAGTCGGGGTGTCGTCCCCGACGCGGCTGGCGACGTGCCAGACGGGAAGGGCGACGGCGAGCAACACCGCCGTGGCGCCCCAGCTCCAGGCGAACGTATCGGTCCAGTCGGCCAGCCAGCCGAAGGCCGCCGGCGAGGCCAGGGCGCCGATGTAGTAGCCCGTCATGGTGACACCGGTGGCGCGTGCGACCGCGTGCGGAGCTCGGTCGACCACCGCGGCGTGCATCGTGCCGATCGCGGCGAGCTGCGCGCTGATGCCGATGACGGCCCCGATCGCCACGAACCACGTCCCGACGAGCTCGCCGGTCATGACGAGCACGGTCCCGACGAGGTTGACCGCCAGCAATGCGATGAGCCGGCGCACTCGGGCGTTCGGGCCGACGCGGTCGGTGCGCTGGGCGCTGGCGATCATGAACACCACGCCGACGCCGGATGCGATGGCCGACACCGCGCCGGCCACTCCGGGGGAGGCATCGAGCGACTGCTCCAGGTACGCGACGGTCCACGAGTACAGCGGCTGTGAGCCCGCGATCAGCAGGAAGGCGCCGACCGCGAACCACCAGAATCCGTCCGGCAGGTCGCCGCGTGGCTGCGCCACGCCGGCTGCCGGCCGGTCGTCGTCGAACACCACCACGGCGACCACCGCCGCGATGGCTGCGATCACCCCGGTCACCACGATGATCGTCTGCCAGCTGCTGCGATCCGCGAGCGGCGGCCCGGCGCCCGCGGCGACCATCGCCATGAAGGGCACGCCGGCGGTCTTCACCGACATCGCCAGGGTCCGGCGTGTCGGGTCGATCGCTCGACCGATGGCCACGTTCGTGCCCGCGTTGACCAGCGAGTAGGCCGATCCGGCGACCACGGCGGCCAGCACCAGGCTCCAGTAGGACCCGATCGCCGCGGTCATGAACGCAGCGATGGCCACGATCACCATGTCGGCGGCGATGACCGCGCGGGCACCGAACCGGTCGGTGGCGCGTCCGCCCATGATCGACCCGACGCCGGTGCATCCGAAGTAGAGCGAGACCAGCAGCCCGACCTGGCCTCGGCTGATCCCGAGATCGTCGCGCAGGGTGGTGGCGAGGAAGCCGGGCACGAATCCCAGCGAGGCGCCGAGTCCCATGCAGAGTGCCGACACCGCAACGATCCGGACCACCGCCGGATCGGTCGTCGGTGCCGAGGGGGTCATACCGCGGGACCCAGCTCCCTGGCGATCTCCTCGCGGAGCTTGATCTTCTGGATCTTCGTCGCCGACATCGGCCACTCGTCGACGAACCGCACGTACCGCGGCACCTTGAAGCTGGCGATCTTGCCGACGCAGAAGTCGATCAGCTCCTGCTCGCCGGCCTCGGCTCCCTCGACGAGTTGGATGTAGGCGGCGGGCACCTCGACGTACTTGTTGTCGGGCGCCGACACCACCTGGGCGAGCATGACCGAGGGGTGCTGTGACAGCAGTCCTTCGATCTCTGCCGCGGCGACGTTCTCGCCGCCCACCTTGAGCATGTCCTTGACCCGGCCGTCGTAGGTCACCCGGCCGTCCTCGTCGAGGGCGCAGATGTCGCCGGTCCGGAACCAGCCGTCCTCGGTGAACGCCTCGGCGTTCTTGTCGGGGTCCTTGTAGTACCCCTCGAACACGCAGTAGCCGCGGACGAGGATCTCGCCTCGGTTGCCGGGCGGGAGGACCTCGTCGGTCTCGAGATCCCGGATCTGGACCTCGATGCCACGGAACGGCCAGCCCGAGGTCTGTGACCGTTTCTCCAACGTGTCGTCGACGTCGCCGAAGCAGATGACGCCGCCGCACTCGGTCATGCCGTAGGCGCTGATCTGCACCGCGCTCGGCATGCGTTCCTGCATGGAGACGAGGAGGTCGGGCGGGCCGACGTTGTTCACGAGCCGGATGGACATGGCGTCGTCGTCCCAGTCGGGATGGTTGAGGAGGGCCTCGGTGATCGTGGGGAAGCTCGCGAAGTTGACCGTGGCACCTTCGTCGCGCATGTACGCGATGGCGACGTCGGGGTCGAACCACTCCATCGACAGGAGGGCGGCTCCGGCGTCGACGCAGCCGATGAAGGGGAGGACGAAGCTCATGTGGAACATCGGGAGCGGGTCCCACATGCTGTCCTCGGGCCCGAGGAAGAACCGGGTGCGGCCCGCCTCGACCGCAGGTCGGACCAGGGCCTCGTAGGTGATCGGGCAGCCCTTCGGCATGGCGGTCGTCCCGGAGGTGTACATCATCATGGCGATGTCCCGCACCGCCAGGCGGGACCGGCTGAGTTCGATCGCGTCCGCCTCGATCGCCCCCGCGCCGTCGACGAAGGCCTTCCAGCCCAGCATTCCCGACGGTGTCCGTTCGCCGTGGAGGACCACCGAGCGCAGCTCGGGTGCCGATGACATCGACAGCGCCAACGGGTCGGTCTGCTGCGACAGCTCGGGAAACCCCTCGTCGAGAAGGGCCACGAAGTCGACGTGTTCGACCACTTTGTCGGTGGTCACCAGGACGCGGAGGTCGGCGTCGGCGATGACGTAGGACAGCTCCTTCGCCTTGTACCGGGCGTTGATCGGCACGGCCCACGCACCCAGCAGCTGGCTGCCCAGGAGGATGTCGACGAACTCCTGGCAGTTGGCCATCAGGATCCCGACCTTGTCGTCCTTGCCGACGCCGAGGGCGGCCAGTGCGCGCGCCGCATCGACCGCTCGCTCGTAGAGCTCGGCGAAGCTCACCCGTGTGTCGGGGAACACCAACGCGTCGGCATCGGGGTCTCGCTCCGCAGCTCGGACCACCAGGTCCGGCAGGGTGTACACGTCGGCGACGACACGGTTCACGGAATCCTCCAGGGTCGGGGGCGATACGGTGCGCACGCATGGAGCGCACGGCGGAACAGGTGGCGGCCGATCATCTCGACGCCGTGGTGCGGGGTGACCCGACGGCGATGGCCGCCGACTACGCGGTGGACGCCGTGCTCGAGCGTCCGGGTGAGCGGTTCGAGGGCCACGCCGCGATCGAGGCGTACTTCCGGACGGTTCCCGATCGACTGGGTGGCGCCAGGGTCGTCTTCGACGGGCTGGTCGTGGACGGTGACGTGGCCGCGTTTCGCTGGCACCTCGAGGGCCTCCCGGAGGGTGTGGCCCCGGTGGCGGGTGTCGACACGTGTGTGATCGAGGACGGACTCATCGTCCACCAGCGCGTGCGGCTCGATGCCGCCGACTTCTGAGGCCCCCCGGTCTCGCATCGGTCAGTGCCGCAGGGTCACGCGTTGACCCGGCCCCAGTCGATGGGTTCGTCGAGGAGCTGGGGCACTTCCTGCTCCACGTAGTCGATGAACTCGAGCAGGTCCCGGCGCATCATGCCCGCGGCGACGTCGCGGTCGCCGGACTCCAACGCTTCGATGATCTCGGCGTGGTGTGCCACCAGGCGGTCGCGGCGCTCGCCGACATAGGGCAGCCGCTGCGCGAACGGTTCGGTGATGCGGTGGAGCGCACGCATCAGGTACTCGAAGAACGGGTTGCCCGAGCCGGCGGCCACGATGTCGTGGAAGTCGCCGGCCTCGGTGACCAGGGTGTCGTGATCGGGGTCGGCCAGGCTGCGGTCGACGATGCCACGCAGGGCCTTGAGCATCTCCTCGTCGCCGTGCTCGGCGGCGGCGCCGGCGATGGCCGGCTCGACCACGAGGCGCGCGTGCATGACGTCGCGGAAGGTGGCGCCCGAGATCTGGAGGTGCAGTGCGATGTTGGCGGCCAGGAAGCCCGCGTCGAACGGCGCCACGATCGGTCCGCCACCGGGGCCGGTCTTGATGGTGATCACGCCCTGGTTCTCGAGAACGCGCAGCGCCTCCCGGACCGTGCTGCGACCCACGCCGTAGCGTTCGCACATGTCGGCTTCGGCGGACAGGCGGTCACCGGCAGCGAGGCCGTCGGCGACGATCTCGCGCACGATCAACTGCGCGACGACGGTGGACTTCTTCCGCGCCTGGATCGGCGCTCGGCTCGTCGATATGTCGGTCAATCTCGTCCTTCCATGATCCCGTCGGCCCCGGGCAGCCAGGAGGCGACGCCGGACACCGGGATTGCACACACGACGGCCTCGACGATCTCCGCCTCGGTCGCGCCGGCGTTGCGTGCGCCCATGGCGTGGACGTTCACGAAACGCGAAGAGAATTCTGCCGCGTTCACGGTGCAGAGCAGCAGCTCAACGTGCTTGGCGTCCAACATGTTCTCGGCGAGCGACCACTGCCGCATGAGGACATATCCCTCGAGGGCTCGAGACGCCTCGTCGGCCATCAACTCCACGTAGTCGGGGACGAACCCGAAGTAGGAGTGGAAGTACGCGAGCGCGCTGTCGCGGTCGACCTCGAAGTCGGGCGCCTCGTCGGTCGGGGCCGCGCCGTCGTCGCCGAACGCGTCGTTCACGGCGGCCGTGAACTTGGCGTAGACCGCTTCGCCTCGGCTGATGAGGACGGCGAGCGCTGCGCCCCTGGCGTCGCTGAGCGTCAGGCCGAGATCGCGACTTCGCCGGATCTCGCGGTGGCACATCTCGGGGTGGGCGCGAACCGCGGCCGCGCAGGCCATGTACAGCGCCTTCGCCCAAGCGGGACACGCGCCGTCGTTGTCGGTGACGTCGCGTACGCGCGCGTAGCCCTCGGCGAACTTGTGGGAGACCGCGGCGAGCTCCCCGGACTGGAGCACGGGGCTCCCGAGTTGGTCGTGGATTGCATTGGCCATGGTGGTCCTCCTGCGCGGGGTGTCAGAGTTTGGCGACCTCGCCGCCATCGATCACGAAGGTGCTGCCGGTGACGAATCCCGAAAGCGGTGAGACGAGATACGCGGTGAGCGGTCCGATCTCCTCGGGTGCGCCCATCCGCCGGAGCGGGATCTTGCGGAGCCGGGCGTCGAGGGTCGCCTCGTTCTCGAACACCGCGGCCTGTGCGTCGGTCTCGAACGCGCCCGGGGCGATCGTGTTCACCCGGATGCGGTATCGGGCCCATTCGTTGGACAGCGCCTCGGTGAGCCGGAGCATGCCGCCCTTGGATGCCGAGTAGCCGGCGAGCAACGCCTTCCCTTTGAGCCCCGACGTGGACGCGATGTTCACCACCGATCCCGGTCGATCCTCGGCGATCCAGTGCCTGGCGGCGGAGCGGGCCAGCGCCGCGGGAGCGATGAGGTTGACGGCGAACGTCTCCTCCATCACCGCCAGGTCGGTGTCGACGAGCCTCCCTGCGGGTGCGATGCCGGCGTTGTTCACCACGGCGTCGATGCGGCCGAACCGCCGGACGCAGGCGTCGACCAGCGCCTCGATGGCATCGCGGTCACGCATGTCGCAACCCGCGGCCTCGATGTGGTCCGGGGCCTCGGCCGCGAGCGACTCCAGCGCGTCGATGCTGCGCGCTGCGGCCACGACGTTGGCGCCCTCGGCCACGAGCGACGAGGCGATGGCCGCGCCGAGCCCTCGGCTGGCGCCGGTCACCACGATCGCATGCCCCTCGATCCCGAGGTCCATCAGTCGACCTCGCGGACCAGCCGGGCGGCGATGCCCAGCCGCAGCACCTCGCTCGCGCCCTCGTAGACCCGCATGGGTCGAGCCTGGCGGTAGTACTTCTCGATCTTCGATCCTCGGATGAGGCCCCAGCGCCCCATGGTCTGGACACAGCGGTCCACCACCCGACACGCGGCCTCGGTGGCATGGAGCTTGGCCAGCGAGCTGCGGTCGAGCGTCTCGGCCGGGTCCTCGGCCGCCTGCGCCGCGGTCTGGTACGTGAGCAGTCGGGACGACTCGAGGTCGGCCCACGAGTCGGCGAGCAGGGTGGCGACCGGGCCGTGCTTGGCGAGCGGACGTCCGAACTGCTCGCGGTCGCGGGTGTGGCGGACCGCTTCTTCGAGGGCACCTTCCATGAGGCCGACCGCGGCCCCGGCGACCGAGATGCGGAACACGGCGAGGGTGGCCAACACGTGGCCGAAGGCCTTGCCCGGGTCACCGAGTCGTGCCGACGCCGGCAGGACCACGTCGTCGAACGTCAGGTCGCCGAGGACGTGCGGGGCGATGATCTCGGGTGCCGGTTGGACGGAGATGCCCGGCGTGTCGGCGGGGACCAGCAGCAGCGAGTAGCCGTCGGCCTCCTTCGCCAGGGTGGTGTAGAAGCCGGCCACGCCCGCGTTGGAGATGAACGACTTGGCGCCGTTGAGCACGAGCTCGCCGTCGCGTTCGGTCACGGTGGTGGTGATGCCCTTGAGGTCGGAGCCGGCGACGGGCTCGGTCAGGGCGAGAGCGGCGAACGTCTCGCACCGGGCCACCTTCGGTAGCCACTCGTCGCGCTGTTCGGCCGAGCCGGCACGCGAGATCGCGTAGCTGCCGATGCCTTGGAGCGCGAACAGCGAGTCCAGGTGCGACGAGGTCTTCATCAGGGCCTCGCGGGCGAGGCAGACCGCCAGCGGGTCGATCTCGTCGAATCGGCCGCCGTGGGACGACGGCACCATGAGCTCGGACAGGTCGGAGTCGCGCAGCGCGTCGGCGACGACGGGGTGCAACGCGCTCGACTCGTCAGCCTCCATCGCGACGTGCTCGACGGCGGCGGCGACCGCTCGGGCCTCGGAAACCACGGCTCGATGCCGATCGGCGAGGGCGACGACCTCGCTCACCGCTCACCATCGTGCATGTCGAACTCCTCGCGGTGGGGCGGGTTTCCGGGGCAGATCGTGCACACTACCCGGGTGCACGAACGGGTGGCCGCTCTCCGCGAAGCTCCGTCACTCTTGGCCCCCACCCTATTCATGCATATGATTCATAGATATGCAATCCCGGGCCCCGGACCTTGTCGGGCCCGTCCGTGGAACGACGACACGAAGGCCTTCTCATGACCGCCACCGAGCCACACAGCGTCGAGGACGGACCTGACACGCCGGTCGTAGACGACCGGTCCAAGCAGCCGATCACCACCGAGGAGATCGAGGCCGAGCTCGATCGGCGCGGCCACGTGGTGACCTCGTGGGAGGGCCTCGGCTCGATCACCCTCGAGAACACCGGCGCGGTGACCAGCCAGTACCGGATCGGCCTGCCGTCGGAGAACTCGTCGCCAACGGTGTTCAAGGTCTTCTTCCCGCCGCACTGCCGGATCGAGGCGCACACCCACGACTGCGACTACACCGAGATCATCATCCAGGGCTCACAGAAGGTCAGCGGCCGGTGGCTCCACGAGGGTGACATCCGCATCGGCCTGGCCAACAAGGGGTACGGCCCGCTGATCGCCGGCCCCGACGGGGTCACGGTGCTGGTCGTGTTCGCCGACGGCAACTGGCCCGCGGTCCAGATCGGCGCCGGCGATGGCAGCACCCTCGGCACCGGCCAGCTCACCGAACGGTTCACGTCCTCGGCGGACTGACGCAGCGACGGCACCAGGAAGACCTCATGCAAGACGACAAGCGCGTACGAGAGCTGGTCCGTCGGGCTCTGGACCACTACGGCTCCAAGGGCACCGACCAGGCCCCGTCCACGATGTCGGTCCCCGTGGAGGCGTACCTCGACCCGGACCGGTACAAGGTCGAGGTCGACGCCATCTTCCGGAGACTGCCCCTCGCGCTGGCGCTCAGCCTCGAGTTGCCCGAACCGGGCAGCTATGTGTCACAGCAGATCATGGACACCCCCGTGTTGCTGACGCGCGACAGCTCCGGCGCCGCACGAGCGTTCCTCAACGTCTGCCGCCACCGGGGGGCCATCGTGTGCGAGGCCGGGCACGGCTCCGCCCGTCGGTTCACCTGCCCGTATCACGGGTGGAACTACAACGACGAAGGGACCCTGGTCGGCGTGTTCGGGGCTTCGGTGTTCGGCGACATCGATCGCGACCGACTCGGGCTGACCCCGCTGCCCGTCGCCGAGCGCAGCGGCCTGATCTGGGTGTCGCTCGACCCCGACTACGACATGGACATCGACGCCTGGCTCGGGGACTTCGCCGCCGAACTCGACACGCTCGATCTGCAGAACTGGCACCTGCTCGATCAACGCGATCTGGTGGGCTCGCCCGGCTGGAAGGTGGCCTGGGACGGCTACCTCGAGTCGTACCACCACAAGTTCGTGCACCCCGAGACCGTCGGAAAGCAGACGGTCTCGAACCTCTTGCTGCACGACGCGTACGGCCCCCACCAGCGCATCGTGTTCGCTCGTCGGGAGCTGGCCGAGATCGTCGACGTGCCCGAGACCGACTGGGTGAACCCCGCGCAGTACGTGCGCGAGATCCACTCAGGGTTCCCGAACCTGTCGATCTCCGGGATCCTCGGCGACCATGCGCTCGTGTCACAGCTCTACCCGGGCCCGACCCCCGATGTGACGGTGACGCGCCAGACCGTCCTCGCCGCCCGGAAGCCGTCGACGCCCGAGGAGCAGGCGGCCTCGGACGCGTTCAGCGAGATGACGTTGGTCGCCGTCCGAGACGAGGACTATGCGATCGGCCAGACGATCCAGACCGGCCTGCCCTCCGGCGCCAACGACGCGTTCGTGCTCGGCCGCAACGAGATCGCGCTGCAGCACTATCACACCCAGGTGACCCGCTTCGCCGGGACGGGCTGAAACCGCGCACAGCGTCCGGCCGGCGGGGTGCAGACTCGTTCGGATGATCTTCGGAGACCGCTTCGCGCCCGCCGACAGTGCCGAACCGGCTCACTGGCTGGGTACGGCGCTTGCGGCGCAGGGATGGACCGTCGGTGGCCTGCTCCCGTCTCACTATGAGAGCTACGTGCTGATCGAGGCGGCACCACCCGACGTCGAGGACTGGTGGGAGGCGCAGCGGGCGATCATCGCTGCACTGGCCGGCGTCCTGGTCGGATTCACCGACACCCCCGCCGAGGCGTGCTTCGCCGTCTGGGACGGTCACGGCTTCGACCGCCGCGC
>JBCCFK010000174.1:0-9287 GCA_039029775.1 Actinomycetota bacterium
GCCTCGCCTCTTGCGCGTCCGTGTCCGACGTCACCGGATTCCCGCTTGACACTTACGCCGTAAGTATCTCACTATTTACACCGTAAGCATACGACGTAAGTCGGGGCTGCCCCCCAGCATCCCCTCCGGACAGGACGTGCCCCCCATGCTCCAGCGACTCGCATCCACCCTCGTCACCAACCGCCGTCGCGTCATCGTCGGCTGGGTCGCCTTCGTGGCCCTCGCCGTCGTGGTCGGCGGGTCGACGGTGGACCGCCTGGTCACCATCCCCGAGGGTGACCAGGGAACCGAGTCCGCGGAGGTCGAGGAGATCCTCGAGGGCCTGGGCGCCACCTCCCCCGACGTCGTCGCGTTCTACGACGGGATCGACCCCACCGACCCCGGCTTTGCACAGGAGGTGCAGGAAACCGATGCACGACTTTCAACTCGCCGAGGTGTGGTTCAAGTCCTCCACACCTACAACGCCGGCCCACTCTTCACCTCGACGGACGGGCAGGCGACCCTCGTGGGTGTTGTCCTCGATCCGTCTCTCGACGAAGACACCTACGACGCACTCGTGGATGTGGTGGAGGACGACCTCCGCGATGTCGGCGCCGCTCGCACCCTGATCGGCGGCGACGCCGTCCTCGACCGTGAGTCGGTCGAGCAGACCGAGCGCGACCTGCAACAGGCCGAGCTCCTGACGCTGCCGATCACCCTGGTCCTGGCCGTCGTCATCTTCGGCGGTCTGGTCGCCGCCAGCCTCCCGCTCATGGTGGCGCTGGTCGCCATTCCGGGAGCGCTGCTGACCCTCTGGACGCTGACGCTCGTCACCGACGTGCAGATCTTCGCCCTGAGTGCAGCGACGATGCTGGGCCTCGGTCTGGCCATCGACTACGCGCTGCTGATCGTCAACCGGTTCCGGGAGGAACGCGCTGCCGGGCTGTCGGTGGACGACGCCGTCCGCCGCACCGTCACCACCGCCGGCGTGACCGTGATCTACAGCGGACTGACCGTGGCCGTGGCACTCGGTGGCTTCCTGATGCTGTCGGGCAACGTGTTCCCGTCGATCGGCATGGGCAGCATCGGCGTCGTCCTCATCGCCATGGCGTCGGCCGTGACCCTGCTGCCGGCGGTGCTCAGCCGAGTCGGCCACCGCATCAAGCCGGCCAACGGCGGCCCCAACAGCGGCCGCATCTTCCACCGCATCTCCACCGTCGTCCAGCGCCGACCGGCAGTCGTCGCCGGCGTGGTGACCGTCGCTCTGTTGATGCTCGCGTCGCCGTTCCTCGGCGCTCGTCTCCAGATCCCCGGCGCCGAGGCACTCCCGGACTCGCTGGAGACCCGCCAGCTCCTCGACGAGCGCGAGGCCCGCTTCGAGACCGGTGGCGAAGACCCCATCACGGTCGTCGCCACCACCACCGGACCCGTCGAGGCCTACCTCGAGGACGTCGCCGCCATCGACGGGGTCCTGGGCACCCAGGTCCGATTCACCGCCGGCGACTTCACCGTGATCGACGTGCTGCCCGAGGGACCGGCGCAGGGAACGGTCGCCGAGAGCGTCGTCGGCGACCTGCGCGACCTCGAACCCGCCTTCGACACCGCGGTCGGTGGACCCGCCGCCGACCTGATCGACCAGCGGGGTTCGCTCTACGACCGCATCCCGTGGGCCCTCGCCTTCGTGGCCGGCGCCACCCTGCTCCTGCTGTTCCTGATGACCGGCTCGGTCGTGATGCCCTTCAAGGCGATGTTCATGAACCTGCTGTCGCTGACCGCCACCTTCGGCGTCCTCGTCTGGGGCTTCCAGGACGGCAACCTCAGCGGCGTGTTGGGATTCGACGAGATCGGCTACGTCGGCCTGTGGACGCCGTTCCTGGTGTTCTTCATCGCCTTCGGGCTCTCGATGGACTACGAGGTCTTCCACCACGACCGCATCAAGGAGATCCACGACGAGACCGGCGACAACGACGAAGCCGTGTCCCTGGGCCTGCAGCGGACCGGCCGGGTCATCACCTCCGCCGCGCTGCTGATCTCGATCGTGTTCGCCGCCTTCGCCACCGGCGAGTCGGTCGACATGAAGCAGCTCGGCGTGGGCCTGGCGCTCGCGATCGTCATCGACGCCACCATCGTCCGCATGCTGCTGGTGCCCGCTTCGATGAAGCTCATGGGCGAGTGGAACTGGTGGGCGCCCGCTCCCCTGCGTCGCTTCCACGAGCGCTTCGGCCTCCACGAGCCGCCGAGCACCGCCGGGGACTTCGAGACCATCGCCGATCTCCCGTGGGACGACAGCGGCGAACGCGAACCGGCTGGCATCACCTGATCCGACCGTTCTGCAGCCCCGGATGCGACAGCCCCCCGTCGCATCCGGGGCTGTTGTGCGTCCGGGGTCGGCTCAGCGCCGGGCGAGCCTCCACTCGAGGCCGGCGAGCACGGTCTCGAGGCCGTAGTCGAACCGCTGCGCAGGCGTCCACGCGATGCAGGCCTGGGTGAAGTCGACGACCTCGCGCAACTCCTCCGGGAGGTCTTCACGAGCCACGGTGGTGCCACCGATCTCTTCGAGATCCGCCATCAGTCCGAGCTCCTGGCGGATCGCCCCGACCACCCACGAGGCCGAGATGTCGAACGCCACCGCGGCCTCCTTCGTGTCGAAGCCGGCACGGGTGAAGATCGAGTAGCAGCGCTGCAGGAACACGTACTTCACCGCGGCCGGCGTGATGCGATCGAGGAAGACGCCGAGCGCGCCCTTGTGCTCGTGTGCGACCTCACGGAATCGCATGGCCAGATCGCGCAACTCGTCCTGCCACGTGAGATCCGCGGTGTCGTCGAGGCGCTCGAGCACGTCCGCGTAGAGAATCTCCGAGACCGCGTCGAGCAGGTCGTCCTTGTTCGCCACGTGGTTGTACAGCGACATCGCCTCGACGCCGAGTTCGGCACCGAGCTTTCGCATGCTGAGCGCTGCTTCGCCGTTTTCGTCGATGAACGCCAGCGCGGCTTGGGCCACACGCTGGCGGTTCAGGGGTGCTCGCGACTCGGACATACAGTGTCAGTCTAGCGTGTGACGTCCGTCTCAGGGCCGGTCGACCGACCATTCGAGCACCGTGAATGCACCCAGCCCGCGCGGGTCGACCAGCGCCTCGGACTCGGTGGCACGGGAGCGCATCTCCATCGCTCGGAGATCGGGCGCGGCGCGATGTGCGTCCCAGTATTCGAGGCCCTCGGCGACGAGCTCGTCGAGCCGATGGCGCCGCAGCCAGGTCGCCTGGCTCCCCTCCGCTGCGGTCGGGGCCACGGCCCGGAGTCGGCCGACGTCGACATCGGCGGTGATGTCCTTCGTCCCCGGCCCGGCGAGCGCATCTCCGGCGCGGCCGTGGTCCCCGTAGGTACGAAGCCAGTCCCGCCCCGGATCCACCGGATAGGACGGCACGGCGTAGTCGATGACCACCACGCGGCCCGTGCCCAGCGACGACCGGGCGGACGCGAGCCAGTCGGCGGCCGCGGTCTGGATCGGCATGCGGATCTCGCTGTCCGCACCGCCGCTCGGGGTCGGACCGCGATCGGTTTCGACCAGGACCTCGACGAGCCCGTCGGCGCTCCGCCCGACCTTCACCTCCCGCCAGCCACGGCCGTCGACGAAGCTCAGGATGTCGAACGGAAGGTTGTCGAGAAGCTCGTTGGCGAAGATCACGCCGCACTCGACACGCGCCGGCATCACGTGTCGCGCGTCCACCCCGTCGGGGTGTTCCGACCGCTGCGCCTCGCTGGACTCGACCGTGACGTACTCGAGGGCGTCGGCGCACCGGAGGTCGGACCGGAGCACCGTCCGGGCCAAGGTGCCCGGGCCCGCTCCGACCTCGACGAACGTGAACCGCTCCGGGCAACCCAGTTCGTCCCACCATCGATCGATGGCGATCGCCACGACGGAACCGAAGAGCGGTCCCACCTCCGGACTGGTGATGAAGTCACGCCGCCGCCCCGCACCCCCGCCGGCGTAGAACCCCAGGAGCGGGTGGTACAGCGCGAGCTCCATGTAGCGACTGAAGGAGATCGGGCCTTCCCGGTCGATCTCGTCGAGGATCTCCTCGAGGAGCGTCATCCGGCCGCGGATGCGAGGTGCGCCGCTGCGGCCGCGAGCCCGTCACCATGGGCGTAGCCGAGCGCTCCCATGGCGGTCTGGACCCCGCCGAGCGCCCCGAGCAGCATCGGCTCGTTCAGCGCACCGAGATGCCCGATGCGGAACGCACCGTCACCGAGGAGCATCCCGCCGCCGAGGCTGACGTGGAAGCGGTCGCGCGCCAGTGTGCGCAGCGCCGAGGCGTCGAGGTGACCCGAACGCACCTGCGTGACGGCTGCTGCGCGCTCGTTCTCGTGGGTGGCGTTGACCTCCCACGGCCCGTCACCGCCCCACCCCGCGACGCACGCGTGGACGGCCGAGGCGAACCGACGGTGGCGTGCGGCCACGGCGTCGATGCCCCCCTCGTCGGCGATCAGATCGAGGGCGGCCCGCAGGGCGAACATGTGGTTGATCGGCGGCGTCCCCGCGAAACGGAAGTAGACCGCGTCTCGGTTCCTGCGAGGCGGCCATGCCCAGTACCACGACGCGGACCGCCGCTGTTCGGCCACCTCGAGTGCCCGCTCGCTCGCGGCGCAGAACGCCAGCCCGGGCGGCATCATCAGCGCCTTCTGCGACGCCGCGGCCACCACGTCGACACCCCAGTCGACCATGTGCATCGGCTCGCTGCCGAACGAGCCGATCGCGTCGACGACGAACAGCGCAGGGTGCCCTGCGTCGTCGATGGCCCGTCGGAACGCCGGGACGTCGGCGACGGTGCCGGTCGACGTCTCGGTCTGGGCCACGAAGACCGCCTTGATGCGATGCGCCGAGTCGGCCGCCAGGAGATCGTGCACCTGGGCCGCGTCGGGCGCACGACGGAGATCCATGTCGGTGAAGATCGGGTCGTAGCCGAGCTGCTTGGCCATGTCGCCCCACCGCTCGCCGAAGAGCCCACCGACGGCGAAGATCGCCTGATCGCCCGGCGCCAGGACGTTCTGCAGCACCGACTCCCAGGCCCCGTGGCCGACCGAGGTCAGCACGAAGACCTCGTCGGCGCCGCCGAAGACGCCCGGCAGCTCGTCCCAGACCCCCTCGACGAGCTCGTTGAAGAACGGCGAGTCGAAGTCCACCGGCGGCCGCCGGAAGGCTTCGAGCACCTCATCGGGGATGTTCGTGGGCCCAGGGTTCTGGATGAACTCGCGTCCGACCATGCGGCGAACGCTATCGAATGCGAAGACGACCCGAGCGCGGTTGTTCGGTATCCTCCGCCCTCATGCATCAGAACGGTGTTTGTGTCTGGTTGACCGGCCGGAGTGGCGCAGGCAAGTCGACGGTGACGCGTGAGCTCGTGCCACTGCTCGAGGCGCAAGGGCGCACGGTCAGCGTGCTCGACGTCATGCCCGAACTCGCCAAACACTGGGCTGAGCGGTCGAGCGAGGGCAAGCTGATCAGGAAGGCCGTCGTGGCCCGCGAGGTCGCTCGGCACGGTGGCATCGCGATCTGCGTGACGGTGAGCGCCCGAGCCGAGGTGCGCGAACGGGCGCGGTCGATCGTCGGCGACGACTCGTTCCTCGAGATCTACTTCGACACGCCGGCCGATGTCGCGGCGAGCCGGAAGGCCGCTCGCAAGAAGAAGCCACCGCTGCTGAAGCGGATGCGGCACTCGCTGCGGCGCGTCAAGCAACGGGTGAGGCCGGCCGAGGCGTTCGAGGAGCCGGCGTCGCCGGATCTCGTCGTCGACGCCACGACCATCCCGCCGGAGGTCAACGCCCAGAACATCGTCGACCTCCTGAGCGCACGCGGCTTCCTGGCCGACCCGTGACCGGCGAGGGGCCGGTCTTCGTCGCCGGGATCGATCGCACGGGCATCGGCCTCGTGGGCGAGATCCTCGATGCCCACCCACGCATCTCCATCTCCCGGCGCACGCGGTTCTGGTCGTTGTACGCCGGCCGCCTCGGTGACCTGTCCGACCCCGTTGCCGTCCGCGCCGCGGTCGCGGAGATGTCGAAGAACCGGAGGATCGCCGACCTCGGCCCCGACCCGGATCGCATCGAGACCGAGATGGCGGCCCTCGGGGCGAACGCGAGCGACGCCGACCTCTTCCGGGTCATCCAGGAGCACCACGCCGAACGCCGCGGCAAGGCCCGGTGGGGCGACAAGAGCCTCGACGCCGAGGGACACGCGGCGACGATCCTCGGTGCCTACCCCGACGCCGCCATGGTGCACGTCGTGCGGGACCCGCGGGACCGCCATGTGTCCTACGCCACCCATCGAGGCGAGAGCCGGGGTGGCCTCGGTGCTGCGACGGCGCTCTGGCGGTGGTCGGCGCGGCTGGCGGCGGAGCACACGGACCGCTGGCCCGACCGGTATCTGGTGGTCCGATACGAGGACCTGGTGGCAGAGCCCGACAAGGCGATCACGGGGATGTGCCGCTTCCTCGGCGAGGAGCCGGACCGGGCGATGTTCGAGGTGTCGTCGGTCCCTGCCGGCGTGGAGGCCGGTGAGGCGACAGCCCACCCGCTGACCCAGGAGTCTGTGGGCCGACACCTCACCGAACTCGACGACGCCCGCACCGCCTACGTCGAGGCGCTCGCCGGCACGGGGATGCAACGGCTCGGCTACGCCAAGCGGGCCGACCTCGGCCATGGTCGACGCGCCCGGTTGCTGCTCGCCCACGGACCCCGTCACGCGGCGGGCTACGCGCTGTGGCGGCTCGGTCGGCTCGCGCGCCGGGATCGGCCTCGGGACGTGTCGGCGCGCCGCCTCGTCAGCGGCGACTGATCCCCCGCCCGACGGTCAGGGCAGCGCGACGAGCGAGACGTCGGTGAAGTGGGTGACGATGCCCGGGACGACACCGAAGGCCGCCGTGGTGACCGCCGTGATGACCAACGCGGACTGCAGCGAGACCGGAACCCGGATCGGCGAGCGGTCGCCCAGGTGTGGCTCCTCGACCCACATCCGCAGCGCGAGGCGGCCGTAGTAGCCGAAGGCGATCACGGCGTTCACCGCTGCGACCACGGCGAGCGCGTAGCCCCACCCCGTCCCGGGGTTGGTGAGCGACGTGAACACTTGGAACTTGGCGAACCAGCCGCCCAGAGGCGGTATGCCGGCGAGCGAGGCCAGGAAGACCGTCATCGTCACGGCCAAAGCCGGCGCGTAGTGGAACAGCCCGTCGAAGCTGTCGAGCTCGGCGGACCGGGTCTTGCGAGCGACGCTCAGGATGATGGCGAACACGCCCAGGTTCATCGCGGCGTAGATCACCAGGTAGGTGACGATGGCCGACACCGACTGGTCGGCGGCGTCGAGGCTCTCGCCGGCGACGGCCAGCGGCGCCAGCATGAAGCCGGCCTGGGCCACACCGGAGTACGCCATCAGGCGGACGATGTTCTTCTGCCGCAGGGCCATCACGTTGCCGGCGGTCATCGAGCCGGCGGCCAGGACCCACAGGAGGGGCTGGAACACGTCGTCGCGACCGAGGAATCCCACCACGACCAGGTTCATCAGGGCCACGAAGCCCGCTGCCTTGGAAGCGACTGCCAGGAACCCCGTGACCGGTGTGGGCGACCCTTCGTAGGTGTCGGGAGACCAGGTGTGGAACGGGAAGGCCGACACCTTGAAGGCGAACCCGACCACCACGAAGATGATGCCGAGTGTGATGACCGCCTCGGACGACTCGCCCGAGCTGATCGAGGCGTTGATCTCGGTGAGCAGGGTGGACCCGGACACGCCGAAGACGAGCGACATGCCGTAGAGCATGATCGCGGACGCGAACACACCCATCAGGTAGTACTTCAGGCCGGCCTCGTTGCTCTTCAGGTCGCGCTTGCGCCACGTCGCCAGCATGTAGGCCGGGATCGACAAGAGCTCCAGGGCCACGAAGATCGAGATCAGATCCCGGGCCGAGGCCATCACGACCATGCCGAGGATCGACGAGACCAGGAGGCCGTAGTACTCGTTCTCCCAGTAGTCGCCCTCGGCGATGTAGTTGGTCGACAACAGGATGACGACGTAGCCCGACAGCAGGAAGAGCGCCTTGAGGATCAGGCTGTAGCGATCGACGACGTAGCCGCCGTTGAAGAGCTCGCGGCTGGTGTCGTTGTCGATCGCCAGCGTCACGATCGGGATCAGCGGCAACAGCAGACCGATGCCAGCCAGCGAGGAGGTGAGCCTTCGGCCCTTCTCGAGCCAGATGATGTCGATCAGCGTCAGCATCGCGCCGACGCCCAGGAGCACGAGTTCGGGCGCGACCGCGTGCCAGTCGATGTGCGGCCGGACGAACTCTCCTGGATCGACCTGGGCGAGGAGCGAGGAGAGCATCAGCCGCCTGCCGCCTCGGCTGCCTCACGCAGGTCGTCGAAGCATGCCTCGCCCTCGTCGCTCTCGAGCTCGAGGCAGTTGTCGACGACCTCGCCCTGGATGTCGACCGTGAGCGACTTCACGACCGCGTCGTCGGTGGTGCTGAACAGCGGCCGCGGGTAGAGGCCGAAGAAGAGGATGAGCGCCAGCATCGGGGCCCAGGCGATCCACTCGTAGGTGTTCACGTCGGTGATCTCGGGATCGTCGGCGAACTCTTCCTTGGGCGTGCCCATGGCGGTCTTCTGGAGCATCCACAGCAGGTAGCCGGCGGCCAGCACGGTGCCGAGCGCCGCGACGACCATGTACCCACGGAACGTCTCCTCGGCGAGGATCGCGGCCGGGTTGTAGCTGGCCAGGATGGCGGGGAACTCACCCCAGAACCCGGCGAGACCCGGCAGACCGAGCGATGCCATGGCACAGAACCCGAGAATCCAGCCCATCCGTGGCGCGCTCACCAGGAGGCCGCCCAGGCGGGACATGTCCAGGGTGTGGTACCGCTCCTTCACCGACCCGGCGAGGAAGAAGAGCATGCCGGTGATCAGACCGTGGGCGACCATGCCGAAGATGGCGGCGTTGATGCCGAAGTCGGTCAGGGTGGCGATTCCCAGCATGACGAAGCCCATGTGGGCCACCGACGAGAACGCGATCAGGCGTTTCATGTCGGACTGGGCCAGACAGCCGAGCGCGCCGTAGATGATGCCGATCACCGCCAGCAGGCCGATGAACGGAGCCCAAGCGGCTGCGGCCTCGGGCAGCATCGGGATGGAGATCCGGATGAACCCGTAGGTGCCGAGCTTCAGGAGCACGGCGGCCAGGATGACCGAGCCGACGGTGGGCGCCTGCGTGTGCGCGTCGGGCAGCCAGGTGTGGAACGGGAACATCGGCACCTTGATGCCGAAGC
>JBCCFK010000175.1:0-9273 GCA_039029775.1 Actinomycetota bacterium
CTCGTGTGCGCACACGGCCCCCCGATGTCGGGAGCCGACCGGATCCGCACCGAGGCCACCGACTACCGGGACAGCATCCAGTTCCTGTGGGACCAGACGGTTCGCGGTATCAACCGCGGGCTGTCCACCGACGAGCTGACGTCGTTCGTGCAGCTCCCCGACCACTTCGCCGACAGCTGGCTGACCAGGCAGTGGTACGGCCTGGCGGAGCATCACGTACGTCAGATCCACAACGGATTGCGCGGGTGGTTCGACAGCGACGAGACCAAGCTCCTGCCGCTCCCGCCGGTCGAGCGGTGCCGACGTCTCGTCGCAGGTTTCGGCGGTGCGGACCAGGTCCGCGTCCAGGCGCGGGCGGCGCTCGACGATCTCGACCTCCGATGGGCGCTGGAGCTCGCCGGCTGGCTCGTGCGTCTCGAGACCGACGATCGCGGTCGGGCCGACGCGGGGACACCGGAGGACAGGCGTCTGCTGGCATCGGTGCTTCGCGAGATCGCGCAGCGGACGACGGCGAGCAATATTCGGGACTGGTGTCTGACGCGCGCCCTGGAGCTCGAGGGTGAGCTCGACCTGTCCCGCCATCGCAGACATCGGTTTGCGGCGGGCGCGGTGATGTCGGCGGGACCGGCGGCCACGATCCACGCGCTTCGCGTCCTCGTCGACCCCGACGAGGCGGGGCGGCGCACCGAACACCTCCGGTTCGTCGTGGGTGAGGAGGCTTGCGGGCTGCGACTGCGAAACGGCGTGGCGGTGCCGACCGACGGCGCCGGTGCCGAGCTGGAGGTGTCGCTCGATCACCGGACGCTCGCCGCGTTGATGGCCGACAAGACCACGCTTTCGAAAGAGCTCGCTTCTGGAGCGGTCTCCACCGAATCGCCCGACGGCGTGGCGTCCTTCCTCGCCTGCTTCGACCACGCAGGACTGCGGGGCTGACGTGACGACGAGCCTGCCGCGCCCGACGCCGCCCCACGCCGGCCGCATCGCTCGCCTGATCGACGATGCCGAGGCGGTTCCACTGGAGGCTGCCGGGGCTCCCGACTCGGCCCCCAACGTGATCGTCATCATGCTGGACGATGTCGGCTTCGGGAGTCCGTCGACCTTCGGCGGGCCGATCCCGATGCCGGCGCTCGAGCGTGTGGCCGAACGCGGCCTCCGGTACAACCGCTTCCACACGACGGCGCTCTGCTCGCCGACCCGGGCCGCCCTGCTGACAGGCCGCAACCACCACACGGTCCACATGGGCGGCATCACCGAGATCGCCAACAGCTTTCCGGGGTACGACAGTGCCATCCCGAGGGAGGCGGCGACGGTGGCTGAGATCCTCCGGCTCAACGGGTACTCCACCGGCTGTTTCGGGAAGTGGCACCTGACGCCGTCGTGGGAGATGAACCCCGCCGGGCCCTTCGATCGGTGGCCCACGAACATGGGCTTCGACCGCTTCTACGGGATCATCGGGGCCGAGGCGTCCCAGTGGGAGCCGGCTGCCTACGACCAGACCACGCCGATCGAGCCCCACGTCGGGCGCGAGGACTACCACCTGTCCGAGGACCTGGCCGACCAGGCGATCACGTGGATCCAGCAGCAACGTGTGTCGGCGCCGGATCGCCCGTTCTTCTGCTATTTCGCTCCGCCCGCGGTGCACGCTCCGCATCACGTCTGGCCCGAGTGGATCGAACGCTTCGCGGGCCGGTTCGACGACGGCTGGGACGCGCTCCGAGAGGAGACACACGAACGCCAGCTCGCGTCCGGGGTCATTCCGCCCGGCACCGCGCTGACGCCGCGGCCCGATCAGATTCCGGCGTGGGAGGACTACCCGGACCGCTACAAGCCGGTGGCTCGAAGGTTGATGGAGGTCTTCGCGGCCTTTCTCGCCCACACCGACCACGAGATCGGACGGGTCCTCGATGCGGTCGACCAACTCGGCGAGATGGACGACACGCTCGTCGTCTACCTCACCGGCGACAACGGCGCGTCTGCGGAGGGCACCATCCACGGGGCGTGGGCGGCCCCCTCGTTCCAGAACGGCGTCCACGAGGATCCCGAGTGGCTGTTGGCGCACATCGACGACTTCGGATCCGCGCGATGCGAGAACCACTTCAACGTGGGCTGGGCGTGGGCGCTCGACTCGCCGTTCCAGTGGATGAAGCAGGTCGCCTCGCACTTCGGCGGGACCCGCAACGGCATGGCGATCAGCTGGCCGGAGCGCATCAGCGATCGTGGGGGACTGCGCAGCCAATTCCACCACGTGGTCGACCTGGCGCCGACGATCCTGGACGCCGCCGGCGTCGAGTGGCCGGGCCGGGTCGACGGCATCGAGCAGCTCCCCGTCCACGGCACGTCGATGACGTACACGTTCGACGCCGACACGGCCGACAGCACTCGCACGACCCAGTACTTCGAGATCCTGGGCAATCGCGCGATCTACCACGACGGCTGGGTCGCCTGCTGCTTCCACGGCCGGTTGCCCTGGATCAGGCTCCAGGGCTACGAGTTCGACGGCGAGCAGGAGGTCTGGGAGCTCTATCGGGTCGCCGACGACTTCTCGCAGAGCCGCGACCTCGCAGCCGAGCACCCTGAGAAGCTCGCCGAACTGCGTGCGTTGTTCGAGGCCGAGGCCGAGGCCAACGATGTGTATCCGATGCGGGACGCCGGCGACCGGACCGGAGGGGCCCGACGGGTTCCGACATCACTGGGCGGGCGGCGGAGGATGACGTACACCCCGGCACACGTCCGCATGCCGGAACGGTCCGTCGTGAACCTCAAGAACGCGTCGTCGGAGATCACGGGCCGGATCGAGGTGGACGACGACGGGGCCAGCGGGGTGGTGGCGTGCCAGGGCGGCAACATGTCCGGTTGGAGTCTGTATCTCGACCTCGACGGTCGACCGGCGTACGTCTACAACTGCTTCGGGCAGTACATCACGACCGTGGCCGGCCCCGACCCGCTGTCGCCGGGACCACACGAGCTCCTCGTCCAGTACGACCACGACGGCGGATTCGGCGCGGGCGGCGAGGTGACGCTCTCGGTCGACGGGCAGATCGTCGACTCGGCGCGGGTCGAACGGACCGTGCCGATCGTGTTCTCCATGAGCGGCGAGACGTTCGACGTGGGCGTCGACACCGGCGCTCCCGTTGGCGACTACCCGCACGGGTTCGCGTTCACCGGCGGCCGCGTGGTCGACGTGACGCTGGAGCGTCTCGTCGACCCTGACGCGGCGACCCGTCGCGCGATGCGCGACGGCGAGCTCCAGGCCGGGCTCCGGGCCCAGTGAGGCGTCGACGCGTCTGCCACCGTCGGCAACGAGCGGATGAGCATCGCGAGGTCGGTGTCCACGGTCACGCCACCGGTTGCACCCGAGAGGCGGCGAAGATCCAGCGGCTGATGTCCTGCGCCTCGCGGACCGACACCACGTGCGGGATGTCATAGGTCTGCACGGTCTGCTGCGCCGGGCTCCACTGGCCGAGGAGTGAGCGGAGAACCTCGTGGTCGACGAGCGGGTCCTTCGATCCCACGCCGACGAACACACGCTCCGGGACACCATGGCCGAGCGCCAACACCTGCTCGGGCAGCGCAGCCGACGCCAGCACCAGATCCGATGCCAGGTCGGGCCGGAGTTGGCCGACCGCCGCCAGCAGTGGGGCGGCCTGGCTGTAGCCGACCAGCGTCGTCCGTTCGGTGTCGACACCCACGATGTCCTTGGCCCACTCGACGAAGTCGGCCACGAAGTCGACCGCGTCCTCGTACGAGGAGCGATCGGTGGGGAGCGGCGGATCGAACCAGCTCCAGCCCTCGTGCCCGCGGGCGTGGGGTGCCCGGAGCGAGATCGAGACCGAGCCGCGCGGTATCTCCATGGGCACCAGGGTCTCGATCTGCCGCTCGTTCGCGCCGAGGCCGTGGAACCCGACGATCAGCCGTCCGCCCGGAGCGAGCCGGCCGACCTCGCCGGCGATCTGCAGGTACGTGTATCGCCGCCCGGCCCGATCGAGATGGCGGAGTCTGGACTCCCCGTCATCCCTCACGAGCCGGGCGAGCGTCCGCTCGAGCAGACCCACGGGTCAGCCCTTCGCCTTGGCCAGCTGGCGCTGGTACTTCTCGTCGGCCTTGGCCTTGGCCGCTGACGGCTTGCCCGTCTCGGCGTAGACCTTGAGGTCCTCGTAGACGGCGTCGATCGTCTTCTGGAACTTGCGCTTCATCATCGGACGGACGAGCGCACCCATCAGCCCGTTGGCGTTGCCCGAGACCTTCGTGGTCACTCGGGACCGGCCCGGCGCGATCGGCTCGACCGACCAGGCGCTCTCCATGTTGGTGAAGAAGCCGGGGATCTTCTCGGCGTCGACCGAGAAGGCGAAGGACCGCTCGTCGTCGTCGAACCTGGTCATCCGCTCGTCGGTGACGCCGAAGCCCGGGACGGTGCAGAGGCGCCCCGGGGGCGCTCCTTCGGGCGTGTTGGTGGCCTTGGTGTTCATCTCGCTGTGGTTGACGCTGCTCGCCCAGCCGTCCACGGAGTCGAACTCCTCGGAGAGGATCCGCCAGATGTGGTCGGCGTCGGCGTTCACGGTCTCGGTCTTGCTGATTGCGATGGTGCCCATGGGGCTTCCTTTCGGTGAGACCGCCGGCTCAGCCGGCGGTGATCGTGGCGACTGCCCCGTCGAGCGCTTCGCCCAACGCGGGCGCGATCTCGTCGGGCTTGAAGTCGTGCGTCCAGACGAGGGTCGAACCGCCGTCGCGATCGACGACCTGCATCGACGCGGAGTGCTGCGTGAACCCGAACGGGCTGTCGAGGAACGCGTAGGCCAGGCGCTTGCCGTCGGCGTCCACGTCGACGATCAGCTCATCGAGCATGTCGTCGCCCATGGCGCACTGGCGGCTGCTCGTCTCGGCGTCGTAGGTCACCTCGCCCAGGAACGTGAACCACTCGTTGATGCGGGCGGGGTCCTCGATCTTGGCCCACGCCTCGTCGGGGGAGAGGTCGAGCGGGACCTCGCGCGTGATGCTTGCCATGTCGGTGTCTCCATCTGGTCAGCGCTCGTGGTCGAGCGGCGGGTCGATGGCACGAGTGTCCCGACGGCGCGGGGGACCCCGATATCGCCCGTTCGGGGGATCACCCCGTGGTCCCCCGAGTACGCTGCCGCGCCGTGACGACGATCGATCAGGTGGCCCTGCGCACGTCTCGCAAAGACCGACTTCGCGCGCAGATGGCGGCGCGGGACATCGCTGCGGTGATCCTCTTCGACCCGGTGAACATCCGGTACGCCACCGGGACGCGCAACATGCAGGTGTTCACGTCGCGGAACCCGGCCCGCTACGTGTGGTTGCCGGTCGAGGGCGACACGATCCTCTTCGAGTTCACCGGAGCCGAGCACCTGGGTGTCGGCATCGAGACCGTCGACGAGGTCCGCACGGCCACGACCGCGTCCTTTGTCGCCGCCGGGCCGGCGATCGAGGCGGTGGAGAGACGCTGGGCCGCCGAGATGGCCGCGCTGATCCGCGAGCGCGTCGGCGGGGACGCTCGCGTCGGCCTGGAGCGCGTGAATGCCGGCGCAGCCATCGCGCTCGCCGCCCAGGGGATCACGCTCGTCGACGCACAGGAGCCGGTCGAGCGCGCCCGAGCGATCAAGGGAGCCGAGGAGCTCCTCTGCATCGCCGAGTCGCTGCGCGCGACCGAAGCGGCGATGCATGCGATGCGCGATGCCATCGAGCCGGGCCTGACCGAGAACCAACTCTGGTCGATCTTCCATCAGCACGTCATCGCGGAGGGCGCCGACTACATCGAGACCCGGCTCCTGAAGTCAGGCCCGGCGGCGAACCCCGGGTTCGCCGAGACGAGTGACAAGGTCATCGAGGAGGACGAGCTGATCGCCTTCGACACCGATGTCGTGGGCTGTCATGGCTACTACTCGGACTTCTCGCGCACCTTCCACGTCGGCCCGCACCAGCCGTCGGCGGTGCAACGCGAGATGTATGCCATCTCACACGAGCAGGTGCACCACAACATGGGGATCGTTCAGCCCGGGATGACCTTCGAGGAGTACTCGCACAAGGCGTGGACGCTGCCCGAGAAGTACTCGGCGCACCGGTACTACCTGTCGGCGCACGGCGTCGGGATGACGGGCGAGTACCCCTACCTGTACCACGCACAGGACTTCCCCGACGCGGGTTACGACGGCGTGATCGAACCCGGGATGACGTTGTGTGTCGAGTCCTTCCTCGGTGCCGAGGACGGTGGTGAGGGTGTGAAGCTCGAGGAGCAGATCCTCGTCACCGACACCGGGACCGAGCTGCTCTCGCAGTTCCCGTTCGAGGACGCGCTGTTGGCCTGAGCGTCGAGAGCATCGACGTCGCTGCCTCCACCAGATCGTCTCTGCAGCAGGCGTGGTGTCGGTCGCGCTACTCCGCTGACAGCTGGACGAAGACGCGGTCGCCGTCGTTGATGATGATCGCCACGTAGGCACCCG
Organism: Actinomycetota bacterium; assembly: GCA_039029775.1. Classification (GTDB taxonomy): domain Bacteria; phylum Actinomycetota; class Acidimicrobiia; order Acidimicrobiales; family UBA8592; genus JBCCFK01. The sequence continues at coordinate 6,456 of JBCCFK010000175.1, forward strand.
ACTCGTTCTCGCCGCCGATGACGATCTGGCCGAGCGAGCGATCGGGCCTGGTCTCGATCAGGCCGTTGTCGACGAACCAGTCCTCGTAGTGGTCGACGACCTCGTCGTAGCGGCTGGCGTCGTACCAGACCTGTGCCGCCCGGACGCCGTCGATCTCGGTGGCGATGCCATCGACAGCACCGGACAGAGACGGGATCGGGAAGTCGGCGACTGCGCCGTCGGGGTCGTCGGTGAGCGGCTCCGGCTGGGACGCCCCGTCGGCCCCGCTCGCTTCGCCGTCGCCGCCTGAGAGGTCGGGCGCGTCCGCGGGCTCGCCCTGTCCAGCACCGAGATCGGCCCCGGCGCCGAAGCCACCGGCGTCGTCGTCGCCTCCGCACCCGGCGACCAGCGCCGCCGTCACGACCATTGCCATCAGGATCCGTCGCACCCTTCCAGGGTCGAAGCGCACGGTCCTGAGGGCAATACGCGGATCCGCGTAGTCAGCCCAGGAGGTCGCGGACCCTGGCCGCGGCCGCCGTGCGGTTGTCGACCCCGAGCACGCGGTACACCCGCTCGAGATGCTTGCGGACCGTGCCTTCGGAGATCTCGAGGGTCTCGGCCAGCTGCGCGTTCGTTCCTCCGTCGACAAGGGCGCGAGCGACGTCGATCTCGCGTTCGGTCAGACCGAGCGACGCGAGGGTCGAGCCGTCGGGGTCGCCGCAGGCCCTGACGAGCACGACGTGAGGCGGGACGGGGCTCGGGACGTACCAGCCGTCGACGCCGTGGCCGGCGCCGCTGAGGCGGATGGGCGACGACAACACCGCCGGCTGTGCCCGGTCGTATCGGCCGACCGCGTGGAGGAATGGGTCGCGGATCGTGGACGGGAGCTCGCCCCCGACCGCCATGTCGACGTCGACGGTGGCCAGGGCCTCAGAGGCGCCGTTGGTGAGTGAGACCACCTGGGCATCCGAGTCGACCAGGGCGGCGGACCACCCGGTCGCCGAGAGTGCGTCCTGCAGCATGGCCACGCTCCCGTGGAGCTGCACGGTCCGGTAGGCCTGGACCAGGTGGGGGCGCAGGGTGTTCATGACCGCCCTGTCGCGTTCGTCGAAGCCCCCGTCGTCCCGGTTGAGGGCGAATCCGATCACGATGCCCGAGGGCGTCGGCAGGGTCACGGCCATCTGCGAGACCACCCCGAGCTGTCGGTAGAGGCCCTTGTAGAGGTCGGTCGCCTTGATGTCGGCCACCGTCACGAAGTCGCTCCACATCAATGCCCGGGTGTCGCCGGTGGCCTCCATGTGCGCGATCAGGGGGTTCTGCCGCATGTGGCGCCGAAAGAGCGGCAGCGTGGTGTCCAGGAATTCCTTGTCGGGCCTCGGCCACACGTCGTAGTAGGCGCGCTGGGCGAACGGGTTCATCTCGTTGTACGAGACGTCGATCGACGGCACCATCTCGAGCAGCCCCCGCATGGCGGTGGTGACGAACGCGTGCATGTCGGTGCACTCGCCGAGCTCCTCGACGAGCCCCAGGACGGCGGCGAGATCGTCAGCTCCCAGGTCGTGTGCCCCCATGACCCCAGGGTGTCACAGACCCCCGCGGCCGGCCCGTCGCGGCCTCTGGAGCCGGGGGCATGCCCGAATTACACTGTAAATCCGGCGTGCCGACCGGCGCCGACGACACATCCGGGGGGATGTCCCATGACCACAGTCGATCCCGTGGAGAACTGGGCGGAGGACTTCGAGCTGTTCGATCCCGAGTTCGTGAAGGACCCGTACCCGGTCTACAAGGAGCTCCGCGAGTCGGGCTGTCCGTTCGCCAGGACCGAGCGCCGCCAGACGACGTTCATGCCCACCACGTTCCAGGGCGTCCGCGACATCTGCGCCGACACCGACATGTGGTCGTCCTTCTCGGTCAGCGTCACCCCGGTGCCGACCACCTATGACGAGGACGGCAACCGGTTGCGGTCCATCATCAGTTCCGACCAGCCCGAGCACACGCCGGAGCGGCGGCTGATGCTGCCGTTCTTCTCCCCGAAGTCGGTCGAGAGGTACCGCGAGCACACGCAGGAGCTCTGCCGGCACCTGATCCGACAGTTCATCGAGGACGGCGAAGCCGACGTCGCCGAGGACTATGCGCGCCAGATCCCGCCGCGCATCATCGCGGCCATCCTCGGCATCGACCCGGAGCGCTCGGACGACTTCACGACATGGGTCCAGGGCGCTCTCGAACTGGGTCTCCAGGACGAGAAGATCCGCCGGAAGTACAGCGACATCATCCGGGACTTCTTCTACGAGGAGATCCTCGACCGGATGGAGAACCCGGGCGACGACCTGATCTCGTTCCTGCTCCAGGCGGACATCGACGGTGAGCCGGTGCCACTGCCCGTGGTGCGGGGCAACGTCGGCCTGATGCTGGTCGCGGGTATCGACACCACGTGGAGCTCGATCGGCTCGGCCCTCTGGCACCTGGCGTCGCATCCCGAGGATCGACAGCGGCTCGTCGACGAACCCGAGCTGATCCCGACGGCCGTCGAGGAGTTCCTGCGGGCCTACTCGCCGGTGACGATGGCTCGGGTGGCTGCCAAGGACGGCACGATCGGCGACCACGACGTCAAGGAGGGCGACCGGGTCGTGCTGACCTTCAACGCCGCGAACCGGGACCCCGAGGTCTTCGAGGATCCCGACGAGGTCATCATCGATCGACAGAAGAACCGTCACGTCGCCTTCGGTTCCGGCATCCACCGCTGCGCCGGGTCGAACCTGGCCCGCCTGGAGATGCAGACCGCGATACGGGTCTGGCTGGAGCGCATTCCCGAATTCGAGCTGAGCGACCGGGAGCC
>JBCCFK010000176.1:0-9214 GCA_039029775.1 Actinomycetota bacterium
ACGAGCTGCCCATGGGGGAGCCGGGAACCATCTGGTTCGAGACCGCCAGCGAGTTCAAGTACCACAACGACGACGAGAAGACCGCCGAGTCCACCTCGCCCGACGGCACGATGACCACCGTCGGCGACGTCGGCTACGTCGACGAGGACAACTTCCTCTACCTCACCGATCGGAAGACGTTCATGATCATCTCCGGCGGCGTGAACATCTACCCGCAGGAGACCGAGAACCTCCTGATCACCCACCCGAAGATCGCCGACGCGGCGGTGATCGGCGTGCCGAACGAGGATCTCGGCGAGGAGGTCAAGGCGATCGTCCAGGTGATGCCCGACATCGCTGCCGACGATGCACTGACCGAGGAGTTGCTGGCGTTCTGCCGGGACCACCTGTCTCGGCAGAAGGTCCCACGCTCGATCGACTACGAGGACGAGCTCCCGCGCCTGCCGACCGGCAAGCTGTACAAGCGCCTGCTGCGCGACCGCTACTGGGGTGAGGGACAGAACAAGATCGTCTGACGCCCGAACCGCACCGAGGGACCGGACGGAGGTCGCCATGCTCGTCGAACAGGTCATGTACCCCGCCTTGCGGCAGGTGGTGAAGCGTCCTCGACTCGCGGACTTCCTGTTCGGGCGCGACCGGTGGGGCAATCCGTTCTCGCAGCAGGCGTATGCCGATCCCCACCACGTCATCGAGCTCATGCGCGCCGACGGTCCGGTCCAGTACCACCGGATGTACCAGCAATGGTTCGTCTTCGGGTACGAGGAGGCCAGGCAGGTCCTGACCTTCGACGGCCTGACGAACACGGCCCAGGCCGAGTTGCTCCTCCAGGTTCGGCCGTACTCGAAGCTGTCGCCGCGCGCGAAGACCTTCCTCCGGACGTTCCTCAACCTCACCGACCCTCCCCAGCACACCCGGCTTCGCGGCCTCGTCAGCCGGGCGTTCACGCCGGCTCGCGTGCGGGCGCTGGAACCGCGCGTGGGTCCGATCGTCGACGAACTGCTGACGGGACTCGAGGCGCGGGACGGCTTCGACGTCATGGAGGACGTGGCCATTCCGCTGCCGGTCAACGTCATCGGGACGCTGCTCGGCCTGCCTCGAGACCGGTGGGACTGGTCCCGGCGAACGACCGATCACGTGGTGCAGATGGTCGATCCCTTCCACGGGTTCGATCCCGTCGCCATGAACGAGACGATCGACGACATCTTCGAGTTCTACGGCTCCCTCGCCGAGAAACGGCTGGCCCATCCCCGGGACGACCTCATCTCGGCACTGGCGTCGGTCGAGGAGGACGGCGACCGGCTGACCCGCGACGAACTCGTCACGATGGTGTTCTTCATGATGGCGGCGGGACACGAGACGACGACCCGCCTCCTGGGCAACTCGGTCCTGGCGCTGGCCCGCCATCCCACGCAGCGGGCGTTGGTCCGGGCGGAGCCCGACCTGTGGCCGAACGCCGTCGAGGAGCTCGTTCGTTTCGACACCTCCGTGCGGAACGTTGGACGGGGCACGACTCGAGACCTCGAGGTCGGCGGCGTCACGATCCCCGCGGGATCGACGGTGGTGATCAACCTCGGGGCGGCGAACCGCGATCCGAGACGGTGGGAGCGTCCGAACGAACTCGTCGTCGATCGCGACGACCCGGCGCCGCTCTCGTTCGCCCACGGTGCCCACTACTGCGTCGGCGCAGCTCTGGCCCGCATGGAGCTGCGGGTCGCCTTGCGGGCGCTCGTCGATCGCATGGGTGACTACACCGTCGACGAGGACGCGATCACATGGAACGAGTCGCTGATCCTGCGCGGGCCGCGCCGCATGACGTTGCGGCCCGGGTGAGCGGCCTGCTCAGACGGGCTCCACCTCGACCGGAATGCCGTTCAGGACGGCGTTTCCCGACAGCCAGTCCATCGGGGCCTCGTCGGTCAGCGCGTTCGCGTTCACGCCGGGACGCGAGGCCGCGACCTTCATCCGGATGCCGGGCTCGTCGTAGCCCCAGCCGAAGGGGAGCGAGACCACACCGGGCATGATGTCGGTGCACACCTCCACGGGGGCGACCACCGATCCGACCCGGGAGCGGACCGCAGCCCGCCCGCCGTCGACGAGCCCTTGCGCCTGGGCGTCGGAGGGGTGGACCAGCAGGGTGCACCGATCCTTGCCCTTCACCAGGACATCGACGTTGTGCATCCAGGTGTTGCACGAGCGCAGGTGTCGCCGACCGACGAGCGTGAGTCCGTCATGGCCGGGTGGTTCGTCGGCGAGGCGTCGCATGTCGATCGCGATCGGCTCGGACCACAACTCGACGTTGCCGGACCTGGTCTTGATCGCCGAGGGGAATCGTCGCTCGAGGGGCCCGAAGTCGAGCCCGTGCGGATGATCGTCGACCAGCTTGCGCAGCGTCAGGCCGTCGGGGTCGGCGCCATAGCCGTCACCGAAGCGGCCCGTGCGCAGCCGGAAGTCGACGAACTGCTCGGCCCAGCTCCACTCGCCGGACGCCGCGAGGATCTCGTCGACGTCGCGGCCGTGAATGGGGGAGTCGGCGCGGTTGACCTCCCGCTCCACCTGTGACCGCAGGGTGCCGTCGTGCTCGGTGCTCGGGTCGGCAGACGCGCCTTCGCCCTTGATCGCCAGGGCCAGCCGGCACAGGATCTCCGGCTCGTCGGGCGCGTCGGTCTCGAACACCGCGGACGAGTACTTCGCGAAGACCCGGATCATGTTGCGTTCGAATGCGAAGTCGTAGTGGCTGCGCTCGAGGGCGGATCGCGGCGGGAGCACGATGTCGGCATGGCGGCTCGTCGCCGTGATGTAGGGGTCGACCGAGACCATGAAGTCGAGCGACTCGAATGCCTCGTCGAGCCGAGCGCTGTTCGGAAACGAGCGGACCGGGTTGCAGGCGACGACGAACGCCGCGCGGACCTGGCCGTCGCCCGGCGTCAGGATCTCGGTGGCGAGGGTGCCGGCCGGGAGTTCGCCGTTGCGTTCCGGGCGCCCGGAGGCGCGCCCGGTCCAGCGGCCGATCTGGTAACCGCGGCCACCGGGCTCCCCGTCGCCGATCCTGACGGTCGGGGCGCACTGGAACATGATTCCGCCCGGCTCGTCCAGGTTGCCGGTCAACACGTTGAGGAGGTCTGCGGCCCAGGATGAGAGGGTGCCGAACTCGACGGTGTGGGTACCGATCCGACCGTAGACGGCTGCGTGGTCGGCGGCGGCCAGGTCGCGGGCGACTCGCCGGATGACGTCGGCGTCGATCCCCGTGGAGGCCTCGGCGTGCTCGGGGGTGAACGGGTGCACGGCCGCTCGGACGTCGTCGAGGCCGTCGATGTGGTCGACGAGGCGGCCGATGTCGACCAGGTTCTCGGCGAACAGGACGTTGGCGACGGCGAGCAGGAAGACCACGTCGGTCCCCGGCCTGATGAAGTGGTGTTCGTCGGCCTCCTGGGCCGTCCGCGACACACGCGGGTCGATCACCACGAACCGGCCGCCTCGCTCCTGGATGGCCTTCAGCTTTCCGGGGAAGTCCGGGACCGTGACCAGGCTCCCGTTGCTGGCCCAGGGATTGGCGCCGAGCATCAACAGGTACTCGGTTCGGTCGAGATCGGGCAGCGGGAACATCCCCGAGTCGCCCCACAGCAGCCCGGAGGAGACGTGCTTGGGCATCTGGTCGACCGTCGACGCCGAGAAGATGTTGGTGCTGCCCACCGCCTGGATCACGTTGCGCAGGTAGACGCCGCCGCCGAGGTTGTGCACGTTCGGATTGCCGATGACGATGCCGAGGGCGTCGCGCCCGTGTTCGGCGACGACGGTGGCCGTCCGTTCGGCGATCTCGTCGAACGCCTCGTCCCAGCCGATCTCGACCCATCCGGCGTCCGTCTTCCTCATCGGCGTGCGGAGGCGGTCCTGGTCCTCGTGGAGTTGCTTGAGGGTCGAGCCCTTCGGGCAGATGAAGCCCTTGCTGACGGGGTCGTTCATGTCGCCGCGGATGCGGACGACCTGATCTCCCTCGGTCGTGATCTCGAGGCCGCAGGTGGCCTCGCAGAGGGGGCAGGTGCGGTAATGGGTGCGTCGCTCGTCGATGGTGGCTCTCACGGCGTTCGATCGTAGATCGACCGGTCAATGGGTGCTTTCGCCCCAAGGACACTGTCCGGTGGCCGCTTTCGGACGGAGGACACCGTCCCGAGTGGGGTCCGAGCGGTTGAGTGGGTCCGGCGCGAGGCCGATGGAGATGCAGCGGCGAGATCCCACGCGGCGAGCAGAGGCCGCCGCGGCCACGATTGGACGGTCGTACCGGATGGTGGGTCCGGTGCGGCTGCTGGCGATGGCCGCGGCGCCCTCTGGTCGCCGTGGCGTGGTGTCAGTCGCTCCAGCCGCCCGAGTACGAGAAGAACTGGCCGGTCTGGAATCGGCTCGTGCCGTCGAGCAGGACTGCGCAGAAGGCGGCGAACTCCTCGATCGTCCCGAGCCGCTTCATCGGGACGGCCGACTCCACGCGCGCTCGCCGTTCGGGGTCGCCCTCGAGGCCGTTGGCCTTCACGAACTCGGGGAAGTCCATGAAGTTGGTGCCGACCGCGTTGACCTGGACGTTGTCGCGCGCATGCTCCGCGGCCACGTTCTTGACGAGCATCGAGGCGCCCGCGCGGGTCGCGCTGTAGAGCGATGCCCCGGGCGCGGGCCGCGCTGCGGTGGCGCTGGTGATCACCACGACCTGCCCGTCTCGGCGCTCGACCAGTGGAGGCATGACGGCCTTCAGGAAGTGGTACGGCGCCTCGAGATTGCCCCGGGCGATGGTGTGGAGGTCGTCGACGGTCGTGTCGAGGAACCGGCCGAGGAGGATGGCGCCACTGAACATGCAGGCCGCATCGAGCCGGCCGAAGCGCGACATCGCAGCCTCGACCAGGGCGGTCGCCGTGTCCGGGTCGCGGAGATCATCGGCCCCCTCGACCACCTCGACGCCGGCCCCGGCCGCGTCGAGTTCGGCGACCAGGCCGGGTTCGGGCGTGGGCAGGACCAGGTCGTGCTCGCGAGCGGCGAGGACGCGGGCCAGGGACGGGCCGACGTAGCTGGCGGCTGGAGCGATGAGGGCGACTCGGCGTGACATGGGCGAAGCGTAGACGCACGCCGCCCGCTCGAATCGGGGCTTCGCGCCCACGCTCGGACACGGCCGGTGGCCGCCGGCCGGACGGGGCCGTGCGACAGGGGCTCGGCTAGGTTTGCCCCGACCAGACGAGGGGGTTCGTGCCATGAAGAACGACGTGACGGAGATGTTCGGGATCGACGTTCCGATCTTCGCCTTCAGCCACTGCCGCGATGTCGTTGCCGCCGTTTCCAGGGCCGGTGGCCTCGGTGTGCTCGGCGCCGTGGGGCACAGCCCGGCCGGGTTGGAGACCGATCTCCTGTGGATCCAGGACGAGGTCGGGGACAAGCCGTACGGCGTCGATCTCATCGTCCCGGCCAAGTACGCGGGCTCCGACGAGGGTGGACTGTCGATGTCGACGATCGGCGACATGATCCCCCAGGAGCACAAGGACTACGTCGACGACATCCTCACCCGCTACGACGTGCCACCGCTGCCCGACGACGACGGAAGCGGTCAGTTCAATCTCGACCGCGGGGCGCCGATGTCGGCGGCCACGGCGGCGCCGAACCTCGAGATCGCTCTCGCCCACGAGCCGTCCCTGATCGTCAATGCCCTCGGCCCGCCACCGCAGTTCATGATCGACCAGTGCCAGGCCGCAGGCCGTCGGGTCGGCGCGTTGGCGGGCAAGGCCCAGCACGCGGAGCGACACGTGAACGCAGGTGTCGACATCATCATCGCCCAGGGCTCCGAGGCCGGCGGCCACACGGGTGAGATCGGCACCATGGTGCTGATCCCCGAGATCGTCGACGCGGTGGGCGACACACCCGTGCTCGGTGCGGGCGGGATCGGTCGGGGACGTCAGATGGCCGCGGCCATGGCGCTCGGCGCGCAGGGTGTCTGGTGCGGGTCGGTCTGGTTGACCACCGAGGAGGCCGAGACCCACCCGGTGGTCAAGGAGAAGATGCTGACCGCGACCTCGAGCGACACGATCCGGTCTCGCTCTCGAACCGGCAAGCACGCGCGGCAGCTCAAGTCCGCATGGACCGACGAGTGGGAGAACCCCGAGACGCCGATGCCGCTGGGGATGCCGTTGCAGCCGGTGCTGATCAACGAGGCCATCGCTCGCATCAACCGAGCGGCCTTCCGGGAGGGGTCCGGCGCCGAACAGCTCGCCAACTACTTCGTGGGCCAGATCGTCGGCTCGATGAACAAGTCCAAGCCGACGGCGACTGTCGTCTACGAGATGGTCGAGGAGTTCATCGAGGCCACCCAGGGCGTCGTGACCCAGATGGAGGGCTGAGGTCGCGCTCAGGCGATCAGGCCACCGTCGACCACGAGCTCTGCGCCGGTCACGTAGGCCGCTTCGTCCGACAACAGGAACACGACCGGTCCGACGACGTCGTCGGGCTGGCCGATGCGCCCCAGCGGAATTGCCGCTTCGAGTTCGGTCAGGCGGTCCGGTGGCGTCTGTGCGGTCATCGCCGTCTCGATCAGGCCCGGGTGGATCGAGTTGACGCGGATCCCCATCGCCGCGAATTCCTTGGCGGCCGACTTCGTCATGCCGCGGACCGCCCACTTCGAGGCGCCGTACGCCGCAGCCGGGTAGCCACCCATGGCGGCGATGGACGAGATGTTCACGATCGATCCGCCACCGGCCGACGTCATGCTCGGAGCGACGCGGCGCATGCCGATCCAGGGACCGAGCTGGTTGATCTCCCAGATGCGACGCGTGGCGTCGAGCTCGCCGTCGGCGATCGTCTGGGCGGCGAAGATGCCCGCGTTGTTGACGAGACCGCTGACCGGTCCGTGCCGACGCTCGACCTCGGCCACGACCTCGGCCCACTGGGCGTCGTCGGAGACGTCGAGGTGAAAGTAGGAGCCGCCGACCTCCTCCGCGACGCGCCGACCGCGCTCGTCGTCGACGTCGGTGACCGCGACGGTGGCGCCTTCAGCGGCGCACGCGCGTGCCTCCGCGGCGCCCTGTCCCTGCGCCGCACCGGTGATGATGATGGTTCTTCCTTCGAGCCGTGCCATGTGGCGATGCTAGGTTCAAGGAAATGAACGCGCCGAACATTCTTCTGATCGTCTCGGACCAGGAGCGACAGCGCGACTGGTTGCCCGACGGCTACCCGTTGCCCAACCGCCAGCGACTGATCGACGCCGGCCTCGAGTTCACGCAGTACTACACGCACACGTCGCCGTGCTCGCCCAGCCGCGCCACGCTGTTCACGGGCCTCTACATGGCCGAGCACGGCGTCACCGAGAACTCGACCGGTCCCGAGAACCCGGTGCTGTCCTATGACGTCCCGACCCTGGGTCACATGTTGCGCGACCAGGGATACACGACGGCCTACAAGGGCAAGTGGCACCTCGAGAACACGGCGTATCCCGACATGGAGGCCTACGGATTCGGCGACTGGGAGGGCAACGACCAGTCCTGGTGGGGGCTCGCGGGAACCGGGACCGAGTACGACGGTCCGATCGCTGAACAGAGCGCCGGATGGATCCGCGATCACGCCGACGACGACCAGCCGTGGTTCCTCGCCGTCGGCATGGTGAACCCACACGACATCATGTGGTTCCCCGTCGACCAGCGTTGGTACTGGGAGCAGGACCCCGAGTACTACGAGAAGGCGCGCAAGCGGCTCAGCATGCGCGACTGGGGCCGCAAGGACAACCTGCCCGCCTTCCCCCACGAGCTGGATCGCTGGTTCACCGAGCTGCCGCCCAACTTCGACGACGACCTCCACACCAAGCCGGAGGTCCACCGTCGGTGGATGACGCAGATGGTCCGCAGGGGGTCGCCGGGAATCATGGAGCGCGACGACACCGACATCTGGCTCAAGCACCTCGACTACTACGCACAGCTCCATCAGCTGAACGACGCCCACGTGGGCACGATCCTCGACGCGATGGACGAAACGGGTCAGTGGGACGACACGATCGTGATCTTCACGTCCGATCACGGCGACCAGTGCGGGTCGCACCAGCTGCGGTCGAAGGGCCCCTGGAACTACCAGGAGACGATGCGGATCCCGCTGTACATGGTGGCGCCGGGCGTCACCGAGCCAGGCACCTCGACCGACGCCCTGGCGTGCCACACCGACCTGGCGACCACCATCGCCGAGTTCGCCGGCGTCGACGTCAGCGAGCGGCCCACGCTGCACGGTGACTCGATGACGCCGATATTCGACGATCGCGAGGCCAAGATCCGCGACTACGTGCTCTTCGCGCAGGAGTGGCCGTGGTACGCGGGCGTCGAGCACACCCGCTACGCCAGCTCGGGCATCTTCGACGGCAGGTACAAGTACTGCCGGTACTACGGCGTGGGCGGCGGGAACGATGCTGCCGGGATCCCGCTGACCGGCGACAAGATGGCGTTCGGACGCGACGCGGACTTCGAGGACCACGACCACGAGTTCTACGACCTGCAGGAGGACCCGCACGAGCTGGTCAACCTGGCGATGGATCGCAGTCGCCGCGACGAGGTCCGTCGACGGTTCGTCGAGCTGCGCACCATCGAGGACGAGACCTACGGCGCGGACTGGGTGACCAAGACGATGGCGCCCAACGTGGCCACCTCGACCAACACGCTGTAGCTCGACGTCAGGACTGGTCGGCGATCCCGTCGACGGGGTCGCCCGCCAGCACGACCCGGTGCATGAGGCGTGCTTCGTCGTAGTCGGGTGTGGCGTAGTGGTGTACCGCGCGGTTGTCCCAGATGGCCACGTCGCCCGGCTCCCACCGGAACCGGCACTGGACCTCGGGGTCCTTGTACTGGTCGAAGAGCATCGGGAGCAGCGTTGCGCTCTCCCGGATGGTCAGCTCGTTGATGCGCTGGGTGAAGAGCCCGTTGACGAACAGGCACCGCTTGCCGCTGCCCGGATGCACACGAACGACCGGGTGGACCACCGGATCGGTCGGGATGGTGATGCCCAGGCCGGCGGCGGCGCGCGTCAACGCCGCCCCGCCGTGATGGGTGGCGGTGAGGTCGTCGATCATGGCGCGGACCGGGTCGGAGAGGTTCTCGTACGCGCGTGACGAACTCGCCCACAAGGTGTCGCCGCCGACCGCCGGCAGCTTCATGGCCTGCAGCATGGAGCCCCGTGGTGGTCGGGCCAGCCAGGTGGCGTCGGAGTGCCAGGTCGA
>JBCCFK010000177.1:0-9203 GCA_039029775.1 Actinomycetota bacterium
AGCGAAACCGAAAGCGGCCTGGTTCCTTTTGACAGGTATAGACTTTCATAGGCTAGCCACGAACGTGGGACTGTCTGGAGCTGCACACTGGTCACTCGGGATCGTGTTGAACCCCACCTCGTCGAAGTAGCAGTCGGCGATGTCCTGGTAGCGGGTGACGTAGTACGCGTTGTGCAGCTTGTCGTGGAACACCGGGTAGTGGTCGCGGAGGATCCGGTAGTACGGATACGGGTTCCGGCCGAACTCGAGACTGTCGAAGATCCGCGGATCGAACAGCGGTGTTCCATCCGGGGCGTGGCCCATGTCCGCGGCCTCGCCGACGGGCATCAGCGGGAACCTCTTGCGGCCCCCGGTGTCCTCGCTGTCGAGCTCGATCGTGTCGCCGAGGACGGCTTCGAACGGATTCGGCATCCTGTACCCCCTGTCTCGCCCGAGCGTAGTTGTCGGGACAGAGGGGGGGCGCCGCCGGTCGACGACCGACCCGTCAGACCGGGGCATCGAGCCATGGCAGCACGACTCCCAGCATCGGTCCGGCCGGGTCGAAGGCCTGGGCGTGTCCGCCCGGCACCGTGGCGTGATCGAGCCCCTGCTCGGCGGCCGCTTCCTCGTTCATCCCGTGGAAGATCTCCTCGCTCCCCCACACGGCCAGGGTCCGCACGTCGTGCGGCACCTGCCAGGCGATCGGGTCGAGTTGGCCGGCCCGAGACGCGGCGGCGATGGACGGCAGATGGTTGCGCGCCTCGATGTCCCGCTTGGTCGGATCCGGGATCGGCAACGGGAAGTGCTCCCAGAATGCGCCCCAGTCGCCCGCCGAGGCGCGTTGGAAGCCCGCCTCGAGCGCCGCTGGATCCGGCGCCATCCCGAGCGCCTCGAGGACCGGTCTGGTGTCGAAGAGCACATTGCCGCCGTAGACGAGCGCGTCGACACGATCGGGGACGGCACGCGCCACCTGGCCCGCCATCTGCGCGCCCCGGGAGTAGCCCCACAGCGCCGCCGACGGCAGCCCACGAGCATCAAGGACGGCGACGATGTGATCGACGAGCCGGCCCGGCTCGTAGGCGGCCGGGTCGCCGTCTCGGGAGCTCTCGCCGTGTCCGAGCGGATCCATCGCCACGACCCGTCGACCAGCGTCGACCAGCGCGGTCACGTAACCCGCGTCGACCCAGCGCTCGATCGACATCGACAGACCGGGCACCAGCACCACCGGCGGCCCGTCGCCCTCGTCGACCACCGAGATGGTCGCCCCCTCCACCATCACCTCTTGTCGGTCCATCGGACGTCCTCCGTCTCTTCCTGGTCCATCGGACCCGTTGAAGTCTCGACCACTCATCGTTGAGGCCCGCCGGAATCCGTCGATTCCGCGATCTGCCCATCACGGGAATCATCGAATGGGAGCGTCCGACCCCCTCACCCCGCGCGAATTCACCGCGAACGAATCCGTCATCCGCGACACTCACGCCGATGACCGACACCGTCCAGCGGCGTGCCGCCCTCGAGGGAGCGCGTGCGATCCTCCCCCTGAACGCCGTGCTCTTTCCCTTGGGCCTGGTCTACGGCGTGACCGTCTCGGAGGCCGCCGTCGATGACTGGGTCGGAGGCCTCGCGTCCACCCTGGTCTTCGCCGCGGCGGCCCAGCTGGCCTTGATCGACCTGATCGCCGACGACGCGGCCTGGATCACGGCCGTGAGTACGGCGCTCGTCATCAACCTTCGGTTCGTCATGTACTCCGCCGCGCTGGCGCCGTCGTTCGCGCAGTATCCGGCGGCCTGGCGGCTCCCGTTGGCGTACCTCATGACCGACCAGGCGACGGGCGTGTCGCTGCTCCACAACGAGACCGAGCGCGACCCGCTCGCGCGACGCTGGTACTACCTCGGGGCTGCCGTCCCGTTGTTCGTGACCTGGCTCGCGACGACGTGGCTCGGGATCGCGTTCGGCGCGTCGATCCCGTCGAGTTGGGAGCTGGGCTTCGCGGTGCCCCTGACGTTCATCTGTCTTCTCATCCCCTCGATCAGAGACCGGGCCCGCCTCGTGGCTGCGATCGTCGGTGGGGTCGTCTCCCTGCTCGCCAGGGACGCGCCGAACTCGACGGGGCTCCTCATCGGCGCCGCTGCGGGCGTCGCTGCCGGCATGGCGGTCGACCGATGAGCCCGATCGCACAGGTGATCATCGTCGGCGTCGGCACGTTCCTCATGCGAGCGTCCCTCGTCACCGCCCTGGCCGGCGTCACCATCCCCGCCCGGGTGGAGAGGACGCTTCGGCTGGTGGCACCCGCGGTCCTGGCGGCGATCGTGGCCCAGAGCCTCTTCCTGGAGGACGGCGACGCCCGCGCCCCGTCGTCATGGCATGTCGGCGGCGCCGTCGCTGCGCTGGTCGTGTGGAAGACCAAGAGTGTGGGCATCGCGCTGACCGCCGGCCTGGCGGCGCACTGGCTCGTGCTGGGTGCGACCTAGGCGTCGCCGACGACGCTGAAGCCCTCTTCGCTGATCGCCACTTCCTTGCCGCGGTTGATCGAGATCCAGTCGCGCGCCTCGAGGTACGGCTTGAACGTCTCGGCGATCTTGATCTCGTCGCCCTTCGTCTTCGGGCGCTGCATCTCGTAGAGCTCCGGGAACTCGAGCCAGCCACACACCGCGTCCCAGAGCCGGAGTGCGGCGTCACCTGTGGGTGGGTTCACCAGCACCGGCCCGAAGATGGTCTGCTCACCGTCGGGGCCGGGGAAGAACAGCGTCGGAACGCCGTAGCCGGCGGCACCCACCACCTTGTCGTGCTCCGCCTTGACCTCGTCGTGGGTGGTGGGATCGGCGATCGCCTCGTCCACGAGCGACGCATCGAGACCGATCGTCTCGACGAGGTGCTTGGCGACATCGGGCACGTGCGGCTTGCGACCCTCCATGTGGAGCGCCGTTCCCGACGCGAGATACCAGTCGTCGCAGTGCTTCATGTCGATACGGCGGAGGTAGGCGCCGATCCGCATCATCGACCAGCCATAGGACCAGTCTCGCTCCCACGGGTGTTTCTTGCCCTCCCGACGGTTGATCTCCTCCAAGCTGAAGAAGCGCCAGTTCACCGTCAGCCCCAGTTGATCCCGCACATCCCGCATCCACAGCGAGGTCTGGTATGCCCACGGGCACAGAACGTCGAAGTGGAAGTCGAGCTCGGTCGGTTTCTCCATGGCGACAACCTAGCCGCTGGCCGTGGGGCCGAGAGCCGCCGCGAACGGCCCGATGAGGCGACATGGGGTGCGTCGAGCCCCCTCAGGGGACCACGCCGGCGTTCCGCAGCTCCTCGCGACGCGAGCCGTCCACACCGAGCTCGGCGAGGATCTCGTCGGCGTGTTCGTTCAACAGCGGAGCACTCTCCAGAAAGCGGGGTGGGGTGCCACCGAAGCGGGTCGCGTGGCGGGGCGATCGGATCCTCCCCCCTGTGGGGTGGTCCCACTCGCCGAAGACGGCGTTGTGCCGGACCTGGGGGTCGTCGGGCACCTCACCGATGGGCACGACGTGACCGCAGGGCACGGACCGGTCATGCATGCGCGCCGCGATCTCGGCGGTGGTGAACGTGCGGAAGGCGTCCGCGATGAGACCGCCGAGGACCTCGTTGTTGTTGCCGGAGTGCCGAGCGGCCTGGGTGGAGAAGCGCTCGTCCGTGCTCCATTCGGGGTGTCCCAGCGCGTCGTACAGCGCCTCCACCTGATGTGGCAGCACGGCGAAGTAGACGACGTGTCCATCTGCGGTCTCGGACATGTTCATCACGCGACTCAGATGCGTGCCCGTCGCGGCCTCGGGGTCCAGCATGGTGTCCGCCATGCCGCCGTCGGGCCAGAGGAACGCGATGGCGACGTCGATCATCGCCACGTCGAGATGCTGGCCACCGCGGCCGCGTTCCCGCGCGAACAGCGCAGCGGTGATCGACAGCGCGATCTCCCACGAGACGGCCTTGTCGATCAAGGCGGTCCGCATCAGATCCGGGAACGGGATGTCGGGGTTGACCTGGAGCGAGACGTAGCCGCACAGCGCCTGCAGGACGGGGTCGAACACCGCACGGTCGCTGTAGGGGCCGTCGGGGCCGTACCCCGACAGCGACACGTAGATCACGTCGGCGTTGCGGCTGCGCACCGCCTCGTAGCCCATGCCCAACCGGTCGATCTTGCCGGGACGCATCGCCTGCACGACCACGTCCGATCGTTCCGCCAGCTCGAGCACGACGTCCCGACCCGCCTCGGACTTCATGTCGACCTGGATCGAGCGCTTCCCTCGATTGCAGTTCACGACCGAGCTGTTGACACCGCCCTTCGCGAACCCGGACATGCGTGTCAGGTCCCCGATGCCCGGGAACTCGACCTTGACGACGTCGGCACCGAGTTCGCCCAACAGCATCGTGCCGACGGGTCCCGCGACCGCCTGGGTGATGTCGAGGACTCGGATGCCCTCCAACGGACCCGGCATCAGTCCAGCGCCTGATACACCGTGGCCTTGAGCTCACGCCGGATCGGATAGTGGCTGGACGGCAGGAACTGTGTCATGAAGACGCAGGTGATCTCCTCGACCGGGTCCACCCAGAACGCGGTGCTCGCGGCCCCGCCCCACGCGAACTCACCGTAGGAGCTGACCGCGCCGTTGCCCGCAGGGTCGACGAGCGACGAGAAGCCCAGGCCGAAGCCCATGCCCTGCATCACGGCCTCGGAGAAGGTGGACTGGCCGAGCTCGTTCAGGCTCTTGCCGCCGGGGAGGTGGTTCATCGTCATGTACTCGAGGGTCTTGCGTCCGATGATCCGGTTCCCGTCGAGCTCACCGCCGTTCAACAGCGCGTCGGCGAAGCGTTGGTAGTCGTCCAGCGTCCCGACCATGCCGCCGCCACCGGAGAGCATCACCGGCGGCTTCAGGTAGCGGCTGTCGGTGGAAGGGTCCATCCGAGTCAGCGGTGACTCCGGCGTCGTCACGTACAAGGACGTGAACCGGTCGGCCTTGTCAGCCGGCACATGGAACGCGGTGTCGATCATCCCCAGCGGAGCGGTGACGTTCTCCGCGATGTAGTCGTCCAACGAACGCCCCGAGATCACCTCGACCAGACGGCCACAGACGTCGGTGGACATCGAGTAGTTCCAGGCCGTGCCCGGATCGAACACGAGCGGCTTGGTCGCGAGCGTCTTGATCGCCTCGCCCAACGACTGCTCCGGGAGTCCGAAGTTGCCGAGGTTGTCCTCCCGGTACATCGCGTCGACGTTGTTCTGGAAGAAGAACCCGTAGGTGAGGCCGGAGGTGTGACACAGCACGTCCTTGACCGTCATCACGGTCTGGGCCGGTCTGGTGGCGGGAGCGGTCAGGCTGCCACCGATCCAGACCTGGGGATCGGCGAACTCGGGAATGAACTCGGCGACCGGGTCCTCCAACAGGACGAGCCCCTGTTCGTACAACTGCATCAAGGCGATCGAGGTGATCGGCTTGGTCATCGAGTAGATGCGGTAGATCGCGTCGTCGGCGAGCGGTCGGGCGCTCTCGACGTCGGCGAGGCCCACGGTGTGCCGCAGCGCCGCCTTGCCCTGGTGGGCGACCTGGACCTGCGCCCCGGCGAGCTTGCCCTCGCTCACGTACCGATCCGCCAGCGCGGCGACCCGGCCGAGCCGTTCCGTGTCGAATCCCATGCACTCCCCTCCTGGTCTGGTCACCCGCCAGCATTCCACGCCCTACGCTGCGTCGCCGTGAGCCACCGATACGACACCGGGACCGACAATCTCCGCGCCGCCGTCGACACCCAGGGGGTGCTGCGGATCGTGCTGGACAACCCTGAGCGGCACAACAGCCTCACCGGGCGCATGCTGGGCGGGCTCCAGCGCCTCTTCGCCACCGCGTCCGGAGACCCCGGAGTGCGGGCGATCCTGGTTCGCGGCGCCGGGGAGGTCGCCTTCGCGTCGGGTGCCGACATCGGTGAACAGTCCGAGCGAGCATCGGCCGGCGAGACCAACCCCGATCGCGGCGGCTTCGTGCCGGCGCTCCTGTCCTGCACCAAGCCCGTCGTCGCGATGATCCATGGCTGGTGCCTCGGCGGCGGGCTCCTCGTCGCCATGACGGCCGACATCCGGGTCGCCGCCGACGACGCTCGGTTCTCGATTCCGGCATCGCGCCTGGGCGTGGCCTACCCGCTGGCGGCCACGCACCTGCTGGTCGACATCGTCGGGCGGGGGGCCGCGTCGGACCTGTTGTTGAGCGGCGATCGAATCGACGCGGTCGAGGCCCACCGGATCGGCCTGGTCTCCCGGCTGGTGCCGAAGGGGGACCTGGAGGCCGAGACCGAGGAACTCCTGGCGACGCTGGCGGCCAACGCGCCGTTGTCCATGACCGCCTCGAAGGCGAGCATCGGGCACGCCTGCGACGCCCGCCGCGACGGAACCGACGAGGTCGTCGACCTGATCGACGGGGTCTGGGCCAGCGAGGACGCTCGCGCCGGCATGACCGCGTTCTTCGCCAAGGAGCGCCCGACCTTCGAGGGTCGGTGAGCCGGGATCGGATCCGGACGAGGCACACTGTCACCCATGAACGCCACGCCCGAGGGCAGCGACGACCCGACGGAGTCCAAGGCCGACTTCATCCGTGAGAAGGTCAGGGCCGACACCGATGCCGGGACCTTCGGTGGACGAGTGCAGACCCGGTTCCCCCCGGAGCCGAACGGCTACCTGCACATCGGCCACGCGAAGTCGATCTGCCTGAACTTCGGGCTGGCCCAGGAATTCGGCGGCGAGTGCAACCTCCGTTTCGACGACACGAACCCGACCACCGAGGACGAGGAGTTCGTCCGAGCGATCGAGGACGACATCGAATGGCTGGGGTTCACTCCCGCGCACGAGCCGTACTACGCGTCCGACTACTTCGAACAGCTCTACGAGTGGGCGGAGCTCCTGATCCGCCAGGGCAACGCCTACGTCGACGACCAGGACGCCGAGACGATCTCGGCGCAGCGGGGCGGCTTCACCGAGCCGGGCGTGAACAGCCCGTTCCGCGATCGCTCCGTCGAGGAGAACCTCGACCTGTTCCGGCGGATGCGGGCGGGCGAGTTCGCCGATGGTGAGCGAGTCCTGCGAGCCCGGATCGACATGCAGCACGAGAACATGCAGATGCGCGATCCCGTGCTCTACCGGATACGCCGGGCCCACCACTTCCGCACCGGCGACGACTGGGTCATCTACCCGACCTACGACTGGGCACATGGCCAGTCCGACGCCATCGAAGGGGTGACGCATTCGCTCTACACACTCGAGTTCGACACGCACCGGCCCTTGTACGACTGGTGTCTGGACCAGCTCGAGATCGCGCCCGACCGGCGGCCGGGCCAGACCGAGTTCGCGCGGCTGAACCTGACCCACACGGTCCTCTCGAAGCGCAAGCTCCTGCAGCTCGTGAACGACGGGCTCGTCGACGGCTGGGACGATGCGCGCATGCCGACGCTCAAGGGTCTGCGGCGCCGCGGTTACCCGGCTGCCGCGATCAGGGCGTTCGCCGGCCACATCGGCGTCGCCCGGATGAACGGGACCCACGAGATCGAGCTGCTCGAGTCGTTCGTGCGCACCGAGCTCAACCGCGTGGCGCTCCGCCGCACAGCCGTGCTCCGGCCGCTGAAGGTCGTGATCACCAACTGGCCCGATGGCCAGGTCGAGATGCGCGAGGCCGTCAACAATCCCGAGGACGAGACCGCCGGCATGAGGGAGGTGCCGTTCTCAGGAACGCTCTGGATCGAACAGGACGACTTCATGGAGGAGCCGGCGCCCAAGTACTACCGCCTGGCTCCGGGCCGAGAGGTGCGGTTGCGGTACGGCTACTTCATCACCTGCACGGACGTCATCAAGAACGACGACGGCGAGATCGTCGAGCTGCACTGCACGTATGACCCGGAGAACGCCGGGGGCCAGGCCCCCGACGGGCGGAAGGTCAAGGCGACGATCCACTGGCTCTCGGCCGATCACGCGCTCGATGCGACCGTGGCGCTCTACGACCGGCTGTTCACCGCGGAACACCCCGGCGACGAGACCGGCGACCCGCTGGACGACCTGAACCCGGCTTCGCGAGAGCTGCTCACGGGCGCCAAGGTCGAACCCGCCCTCGCCGCCACACCGGCGGGCGAGGTGGTGCAGTTCGAGCGACTCGGCTACTTCGCCGCCGACCTCGCCACCCCGATGCTCTTCCACCGCACGGTCGGGCTCCGCGACGAATGGGCGAACATCCAGAAGCGGAAACAGGGCGGTCGGTGACCGGCGCGGGGCCGTGGAGCTCCGTCAGCCGTCGAGCACCGTCACGGTGCCCGCGGTCCCGTCGACCTCGACCAGCATCCCGTCCCGCAAGGCACTCGTCGCCCCCTCGACCGCGACCACGCAGGGGATCGCCAGCTCCCGCGACACGATCACCGCGTGGCTCATGAACGCGCCGACGTTCACGACGACGGCCGCCGCCGGCAGGAAGAGTGGCGTCCAGGCGGGGTCGGTGAGCGGAGCGACGAGCACCTCGCCCGGCTCGAGGTCGGTGGCGTCCGCGGGATCCATCACGACCCGCACCCGGCCCTGGGCGACACCGCTCGACCCCGCGTCCCCGGCGAGGACGTCGCCGACCGACACCGTCGAAGTCTCCTCGGACGCATTGGCCTCCAGCTGGTCGATGCCGGGCACCTCGGCCTGACCCTCGATGAAGAACGGCGGCTCCACGCCGGCGAAGCGGTCGCGGAGTGCCATCCTTTCGTCGATCACGCTCCGGAACGCAGACGGGTTCTCGAAGTAGGGGGCCCACTCGTCGGAGGGGCGGAGCATGGCCACACCGAGCGGATCGGGGTCGCCGCCGCGTTCCGCTGCGCGACGGACCATCTCCCGATACAGGCGCTTGAAGGACAGCGAGCAGCGCACCGCCCGGTCGCGGGTGGCCTCGCGCGCCTGGCTCCAGATCCCGACCGCATCCACCGCCTTGTCGAAGTTCATCTTGTCCATGAGCTTGAGGTGCGGCCGCACCTCGGCGATGGCCGCCTCCCGCTTGGCCTCGTCGTCGCCCAGTCGCTGCGACGGCGACAGATCGCTCTCGGCCAAACGCATCCGGTCGATGGCGGTGAGGGCGAGCTCCGGCGTGTTCTCCCACGTGCGCGAGGACAGTTCCCAGTCGTTCGGGCCGCGGTGACCGTGCTCGGCGACGAAGCCGTCGAACGCTGTCGCGAACGCCATGCTGTCCGCATCG
>JBCCFK010000178.1:0-9167 GCA_039029775.1 Actinomycetota bacterium
CCGGCCGCGGGGGAGGGGGTGGGAGGGTCGAGACGGGGTTGTTCGGGTCCATGCCCCCACGATGAGGGACCGACGCCGGCCCACTCATCGGGTGTTTCCCCGATCGCCGGCGAGGCGCCCCCAGGGCGCCGTGGGGGGTTTCCCCCAGGCCCGCTATTCGATCCCGTGCTCCAGGGCGTAGCGCATCAGCTCGTTCTTGCGGTTCAGGTGGAGCTTCTTGAGGATGTTTCTGACGTGGTTCTCGACCGTCTTCTCGGCGATGAACAGCTCCTCGCCGATCTCGCGATAGGTGTGGCCACGGGCCACGTACTGCAGGACCTCCCGTTCACGGTCCGACAGCGCCTCGGTCGGGCCGGCGGCCTTCTTCATGCTCCTGAACTCGGTCAGGACGAGCGCGGCGAGCGAGGGCGAGAACACGGGTTCCCCGTGGGCTGCCTTCCAGAGGCTGTTGCGCAACTCGTCCGGGGCGGTCGACTTGAGCAGGTACCCGACGGCACCCGCCGCGACGGCATCGAGGAGGTCCCGTTCCGCCTCGGACACCGTGAGCATCACGACGTTCGTCATCTCACCGCACTCCTTGGCCACCTTCAGGCCGCCACCGTTGGGCATGTGCAGGTCCGACAGGACGAGGTCCGGGGTGGTCGAGGTGATGACCTCGATCGCCTCGTCGGCATCGCCGGCTTCGCCGACCACGTGGAAGTTCTCGCCGAGGTCGGAACGGACCCCGGATCGCCAGATCGGATGGTCGTCGGCGATCACCACGCGCACGGCGCTCAGGTCGCCCTGTTCGCGATTCGTGTCGTCGGCCATGTCTGTCCTCCGCTGTGATCGTCGGGCTCGGGTCAGTCGACCCAGAGCCGCACCTCCGTGCCGCGCCCGGGCCGAGAGCTGATCTCGACCCGGCCACCGACGTCGGTGATCCGTTCGTGTATCGATCGGCGCAACCCCTGCCCTTCGTGAGCCGCATCGGGGTCGAAGCCCGTGCCGTCGTCCTTCACCGAGCAGAAGATGCCGTCATCGTCACCGGGCTCGACGTAGACCACGACCCGCTGCGCCCGCGCGTGCTTGCCGGCGTTGGTCAGGGCCTCGCCGACCGCACCGGCCACGGCGCGCATCGTGTCCTGAGGCAGGTCTGGGAGGTCGTCGGGGACCAGCACCTGTGTTTGGAGCCCGTAGCTTCGCTCGACCCGCGACGCGGCCTCGTGGAGCGAGACCGACAGCGGTTTGTCGTCCACTCCCGTCCCGAACAGGAAGTGACGCAGTTCTCTGTCCTGCTCTCGTGCGAGTTGGGCCAGTTCGGTGTCGCCGGAGCGTCGCTGCACGACGGCCAGCGTCTGGAGCACACCGTCGTGCAACGTCCTGGCCACCTCCTCGCGGGCTCGCGCCACCGACACCTGTTCCTCGGCCTGTCGGAGTCGGCGGGTCACGTAGCCGGCGACGGCCGCCGCGAGCACATACAGCGCCAGCTTCGAGGAGGCCGACACGCCCCACTCGTTCGCACCTCCGGCGTTGAGGCCCTCGCCGATGAAGCTCGCGATTCCCAGGGCGATGGCCAACAACACGCCGGCCTGGACGCCGAAGGCGATGGCGCCGCTGATGATCGAGCCGGCGGGCCAGGCCCACGGGAGCGATTGTGGTCGCGTGTCCGCGTACACCCAGCCGTCGGCGACGAGCAGCCCTGCCGCGATGACCAGCTCGATCAGGATCGTGACCGGATGGAGCAGCTTCTCCGGCGCCTGGCGGACCAGGACGGTCGTGACGGCGGTGAACAGAGCGGCGGCCGCGATGAAGAGGCCGGCGGCGTAGGGGTGCACGAGATGCTCGTCGCTCACGATGACCCCGACGGCAGCCCACCCGATGGTCAACCACCGGAAGGCGACGACGCCCTGGAGAAAGCTCCGGACGAACGCCAGGTCTGCCTGGTCGCGTGCTGCGACGATGACCTCCACGGCGATCCAGCGTAGGTTGTCCCGAGTCAGCGCCCGGGGAGGTCGCAGGTGAAGGTCAGGTTCGGGTTCACGATCGGTCCCGAGGTGGACGCCGGGTCGTTCGGTCCCATCGTCGACGACCTCGAACTGCTGGGGTTCGACTCGCTGTGGGTGCCCGAGATCCTGCTCCAGCCCACCCTCGACCCGATCGTCGCCCTCGGCGTCGCCGCCGGTCGGACCCGGAAGCTGAAGCTCGGAACGCACCTGATCCTGCCCGGTCGTCATCCGATCCATCTGGCCCGCCAACTCGCCCACCTCGACCATCTCTCCGACGGTCGTCTGCTGTTGTTGGGTGTCCTGGGCATCCCCCAGGAGGCCGAGGCCGGCGCGCAGGGCATCGATCGGTCGCGGCGAGGCGCGGCGGTCGACGAGATGGTGCCGCTCCTGCGCCGCCTGTGGGCGGGGGAGACCGTCGACCACGACGGCGAGTTCTGGTCGTTCCGGGGCGCCGCGGTACGTCCGCAGCCGGTGCAGGAACCGCTCGAGATGTGGCTCGCGGGACAGGTCCCGGGCGCGCTCCGGCGTTGTGCCCGCCTCGGCGACGGTTGGATGCCGGGACTGGTGGCGCCGTCTCACGCCGGCGAGCTCCGTGCGGCGCTCGAGGACGAGGCTGCGGGGATCGGTCGCACGATGGATCCCGAACACTACGGAGCGAATCTGTTCTACTCGCGACGCGAGCTCAGTCCCGACGCCGTGGCCCAGCTCGCCGAACGTCGTGGCGCGGACGCCGCGGCGATGGTGCCCATCGGTGCCGACGCGCTCCGAGGGCGGATCGACGAGTGGCTCGCGGAGGGCTTCTCGAAGTTCCTGCTCCGGCCGCTGGAGACCCCCGACGACTGGGGCGACGAGCTCCGGTTCCTGGCCGACGAGATCCTGCCGCTGACCGTCTGAGCCGAAACCCACGCGGCTCGGGGGCCTGCAGTGGGGCAGAATCTCTGACGTGTCGACCGGACCAGCGATCCCCGAACCCCCGCGCGCGCTCATGCTCGAGGTCAATCGGACCGAGTTGCGCGTCTGGGACTGGGGTCCCGAGGACGGCCCGCCGATCGTGTGTGCGCACGGTGCCTACGACCACGGCCGCATGTTCGACGAGATCGCGGCCGCCCTGGCCCGCGACGGCCACCGCGTCCTGGCCCTCGACCTCCGCGGACACGGCGACTCCGGGCCACTCAGCACCGGTCACACCTTCGAGGCGTCGGTCCTCGACGTCGCCGCCGTGGTGAAGTCACTCGGCCGACCCGCAGGCCTCCTCGGCCACTCGATGGGGGCCGGCATGCTGTTCGGCGTGGCCGCGACGTGGCCGGAACTCGCGCGATGGGTCGTCAGCTTCGACGGTCTCGGCCCACCCTCGTCCGGCTTCGGTGAGTTCTCGCTGGAGGCCACCGCCGCGCAGGCCTTCGCCGACATCGCCAAGCGTTCCGCGCGCGGTCGGCGGGTCTTCCCCGACTTCGCCACGCTGGCCGCTCAGCGCGGTGACATCAACACCAGGATGCCCAGGCGGTGGGTGGAACATCTGGCTCGCCACGGCAGCAGACCTGAGGGCGACGGGGTCGTATGGAAGTGGGACCCGTTGTTCAACACGTTCCTCCCGGACGGCTTCACGTGGGAGTGGGTCACCTCGGACTTCGCGGCGGTCACCTGCCCCGTGCTCGTGGTCAGAGGCGGAGCCGAGGACATGTGGACGTTCCCCGAGGCCGAGGTGGCCGACCGGGTCTCTCACCTGCGCGACCTCGAGTTGCACACCATCGACGACGCCGGCCACTACCTGCACCTCGAGCAGCCGGACCAAGCGCTCGGCCACGTCCGGGCGTTCATCCAGCGGGTCGAGTCGTGACGCGCGTCGTCCTCCTCCACGATCTCGGTGATCCCGGTGGTGGCGCACCGTGGGCCGAGGCCATGACCGCTGCCGGCGTGGTCGACGTCGTCGCACCGGACCTTCCCGGGCACGGATCTGCGGACCCGCCTGTGGGCGGAAACTACGTTCGCGCCGATGCCGGGTACCTCCTCGCCGGCTTGCTCGGCGACGGGCTGGTCTTGAAGGACGCGGTGCTCGTGGGTGTCGGTCACAGCGGCTGGGTCGCCACGGTCGCAGCCGTCGGAGGCCACGTCGGCGGTGTGGCGTTGATCGCTGGACTGGGTCGACCCTGGCGCTCGGTCGACGACCGGCTCGCGCGCCGGCGCCGACGCACCCGGGAGCTGCTGGCCGACGATGCCGCGATGGCGGTCCACGAAGGCCCGGGGGCAGATCCGCGCCTCCGGTACGTCCTGGAGCCTCACGGGGATCAGGCGTTGGCCATCGAAGCCGCGGCACTCGTCACGGTGCCGACGCTGGTCGTCGAGCCCGACCTCGACGCGGCGACCCTCGAGGTCGCGGCGGCGTTCGGTGGCCCGGTGACGCTGGCCGAGACCGACACCGAGCGGTCGTCGGCGGCTCGAGAGGTCGCCGCCTGGCTGGCCACCGCGCCGATCTGAGCGACATCCGAACGCGCCGATGGCCGAGGCGCAACCCCCACGGCCAACGGGAGCAGTTCTCACGATCGTTCGGTTGTTCCGAGAATCAGGCCTCGGTCGCTGCGTTCATCCGGCGGCGGCTGACGGCCACCAGGCCGATGCCCGCTGCGAGGATCAGGCCACCGTAGAGGGCCAGGTCGCCGGACTCGGCGCCGGTGAAGGCCAGCTCACGGACTTCCTGGGTGCCCTTGACCTCGGCGTCGGACTTGGTCTCGGTGTCGTCCTCGTCCTCTTCCTCGGGGGTCGGCGGCACGACCTCTTCCTCGGGCTCTTCCTCGGGCTCGGGGGTGGGCTCTTCCTCGGGCTCAGGGGTCGGCTCGGGCTCGGGGGTCGGCTCGGGGGTCGGCTCCGGCTCCGGGGTGGGCTCGGGTTCGGTCACCGGGCACGCACCGTCGACGAGGAGGCTCGCCTGGCCGGTGAACACCAGCCAGTCGGCGACGTCGGGAGCGACGGTCTGGATGTAGTCGCCGTCGTCGCCGTGGAAGCAGATCGTCACCGGCTCGTTGCCGGGACAGGCGACGCCCGGATCGGCGAGGTACGAACCGCCCTGATCGATGAGCCATGCCGCATCGGCGGGGGTGAGGTACCGGGTCGACCAGAAGGTGAAGTAGTCACCGACCTTCTCCTGGCAGACACGGACGAGGCAGCCGTCGGCGCCGGCGAGCTGACCGCCGTTGGCGAGCCAGTAGTCGGCGGTCAGGGGGTCCATCTCGAAGAGGGCCCAGTCGAGACCTTCGAGCTTGCAGACCAGGACGGTCTCTTCCTGTTCCTCGACGTCTTCCTCGATGTCGATCCGCTCCGGCTGGATCTCCTGCGCACCGGCGTTGGCGCCGCCGATCACGAGGAGAACGCTGAAGAGGATGGCCAGCAATCCGAAGATTCCGGTCAGTCGTGTGCGCATTGTTTCCGACTCCTTGGGGCCGTGACCCCGTTTCGTCGGAACACCGAGTCCGAGCCCTTCAGCTCAGCGGACGGTGTTCCGTTTCCACTGAGAGGGCCGGTTTCGCGCTGTGCTCGTGCCTGGACTATCGCGACCAGGGATCCAGGCAGTCGATGCATCCCTCGGGAATCACAGTAGGAACGGGTCTCCAGCCGGGAAATGAGCGGACCTGCTCACGGGGAGTGGTCCATTCGGCCGACCACCTGGATGAAAAGGCCTGGTCAGCGGGGTCGCTGGCCTCGACACCAGTGGCGCCGGCCCGTGCCGCGCCGTCAGGAGCCGAGCAGCCGCTCTTCGGATCGCCAGATCAGGACGAGGCCGGTCGCCAGCATCGTGAGACCGATCGCTGCGAGGTCGGAGGAATCGAAGCCGGTCTCGGCCAGTTCCTGGCGGCCGAGGACCTCCGCATCCGGGGTGGGCGACGCCTCGGGTTCGGGCGCCGACGTGGTCGTGTCCGGCGTGGGGCTCGGCGTCGGCTCGACGGTCGGCTCCTCGGTGGGGGTCGCCGTGGGCTCGACAGTCGGCTCTTCGGTCGGTGTCGGCTCGGGCGTCGCCGTCGGCTCGGGCGTGGGCGTCGGCTCGGGCGTCGCCGTCGGCTCCGGGGTCGCCGTCGGCTTCTCCTTCTTGCACGTCGCGACGTCGACCGAGTCGTCGTCGTGAAGCGCCAGGTGCTCGTTGGCTTCCTCCGGCGTCAGGGTCAGGATGGCCGGCACCCCGTCCTCGACGTGGCAGATCTTGACGAGCTCGTCGGCCGCGCACCCGTCGCCGTCGGGAACCGAGATGGTGTCCGGGTTCGCCTTGATGCGCTCGATCGCCTCGTCGACCGGCAGCGTGACCTCGACCGTGTAGTCGAACGGGTCGCCGTCGACCAGCACACAGATCGTGTTCGTCGCCGGCTCTTCGGGGGTCTCGGCGCCGGCGGTGGTCATGACGGTGGCGGCGATCGTCGCCAACCCCGCCGCCAGCAGGCCCATTCCCAGCGCGCGTCGTGTCCCCATTGTCTCCTCCACCGCCCAGTTGTCAGGTCTAGGGGCAACGGTAGGGACGTCGCCGTCGGGTGGCGTGAGGTGCCGGACCCGTTTCCCGGCTCGCCACCGGCACGGCCGGTGGCCGGCTGGTCACGGCCGGGCGAGACGACCCGGAACCCGGCGACGCACAGCAGCCGGGCGACTCCTGCACGTGGCTGCCCGGACGCGCCTCGAGCCCGGGCGAACAGCAGGCCGCGGGCTCGAGGTGGGGTGGTGATCAGCGTTGGCGGACAGGCCGCCCGAGGATCAGAAGTCCTCGTCGAAGGCGACGTCTCCCTCGACGCCCATCTGGTAGGCGGCGACGGTGCGCTCGAAGAAGTTGGTGAGCTCCTGGACGTCCTGGAGCTCCATGAAGGCGAACGGGTTCTTGGAGCCGTACTGCTTGTCGAGACCGAGCTGGGCGAGTCGCTGATCGGCCACGAACTGGAGGTACTCCTTCGTGTCGGCCAGGCTCATCCCGGGCACGCCCTCGCCGAGGACGTCCTGGGCGAACTGCAGCTCGCACGTGACGGCGTCGTCGAGCATCTCGGAGATCTCGGAAGCCATCCGCTCGTCGAACAGCTCCGGCTGCTCGCTGCGCACGGTGTTGACCACCTCGAACGCGAAGTTCATGTGGCAGCTCTCGTCGCGGAAGACCCAGTTGGTTCCGGCGGCGAGACCGTTCAGGAGGCCCTTGCTGCGAAGGAAGTACACGTAGGCGAAGGCGGCGAAGAAGAACAGACCCTCGATGCAGGTGGCGAAGCAGATGAGGTTGAGGACGAACTTCCGCCGGTCCTCCTCGGTGTGCAGCTCGTCCAGCTCGTCCATCGTGCCCATCCACTTGAAGCAGAACTCGGCCTTCTGGCGGATCGAGGGGATGTTCTCGATGGCGGCGAACGCCTGCGCGCGCTCGTCGATGTCGGGGATGTAGTTGTCGAGCAGCGTCAGGTAGAACTGGACGTGGAGCGCCTCTTCGTAGAGCTGGCGGCTCAGGTACATCCGGGCCTCGGGCGCGTTGATGTGCTTGTAGAGGTTCAGGACCAGGTTGTTGGCCACGATCGAGTCGCCGGTGGCGAAGAAGGCGACCAGTCGGTTGATCAGGTGCTTCTCGGCCGGCATCAGCTTGCGATCCAGGTCCACCAGGTCGTCGGAGAAGTCGATCTCGTCGACCGTCCAGGTGTTCTTGATCGCGTCCCGGTACATCTCGAAGAACTGCGGGTAGCGCATCGGCCGCAGCGTCAGGTCGAAGCCGGGTTCGAGGATGTTGCCCCGAGCCGTGCCCGCGGCCGGGGCGGCCGTGGTCGGATCGGGAGCGATCTCGGGAAGCTGGTGGGCGTGGTCGTCGGTGAGGGCCATGGTCGGCGTTCCTCTCAGCAGCGCCGGGCGGCGCCGGGGTCGGTGCGGCTCGCTGAACCGCGTCGCGGGCGTGTGGTGATCGAAAGGGGAGAAGCGGGCGGGCGACTCAGTCGCAGGCTTCGCAGGCCTCGGGGTTCTCGAGCGAGCAGGCGATGGCCTCCTCGTCGGTGAACGTCTTCTGCGGCCCGGGACCTGCCGGGGGCTGCGGCGTGGGAGCCGGGCCACCGGTGGTGGTCTGGTTGATCCGGGTCGCGGGCCGGGACCTGAGGTAGTACGTGGTCTTGAGGCCCTGCTTCCAGGCGTACATGTACATGGAGCTGAGCTTGCCGATCGTGGGCGACTCCATGAACAGGTTGAGCGACTGGCTCTGGTCGATGAAGGCACCGCGAGCGGCCCCCATCTCGAGCAGCGACTTCATCGGGATCTCCCAGGCGGTCCGGTAGATCTCCTTGAGATCCTCCGGCATCCGCGGGACGTCCTGCACCGAGCCCTCGGCCTTCTTGAGGTCCGAGATCATCTGCTCGTCCCAGAGGCCACGGTTCTGCAGCTCGGCCACGAGGTAGCGGTTGATCTGCATGAACTCGCCCGAGAGGGTCTCGCGCTTGAACAGGTTGGACACCTGGGGCTCGATGCACTCGTAGCAGCCGGCGATCGAGGCGATCGTGGCGGTGGGGGCGATGGCGATCATCAGGGAGTTGCGCAGACCGTGGGTGGCGATGCGGTCGCGGACGGTCTGCCAGCGCTCGGCGTCGGTCGGCTCCACATCCCAGAGGTCGAACTGCAGCTTGCCGGCGGCTGCCCGCGTCAGCTCGTAGTGCTCGTGGGGGCCGAACTGCTCGGCGAGTTCGGTCGAGGCCCAGAGGGCGTTGAAGTAGATCTCCTCGGAGATGCGGGCCGAGATCTCGCGGGCCTCGTCGGAGTCGAACGCCAGGCCCATCTTGAAGAAGACGTCCTGGAGGCCCATCAGACCGAGGCCCACCGGGCGCCAGCCGGCGTTGGAGGTCCCCGCCTCGTCGGTGGGGTAGTAGTTGATGTCGATCACCCGGTCGAGGAACGGGACGACCTGGCGCACGGTGGTGGCCAGGCGCTCGTAGTCGAACACCCGCACGCCCTCGCTGTCGGCGACGAACTCGCCGAGGTTCAGCGAGCCCAGGTTGCAGACCGCGGTCTCGGACTGGTTGGTGACCTCGAGGATCTCGGTGCACAGGTTCGACAGGTGCACGACCCGGCCGGGACCCTCGCCGCCGTCCAGCGGGCCGCCATCGGATGAGCGGCCGGTCTGGTTGCACTTCTCGTTGGAGGAGTCCTTGAAGGTCATCCAGCCGTTGGCGGTCTCGGCGTCAAGTTAGAGCAAATGATGTCCTC
>JBCCFK010000179.1:0-9080 GCA_039029775.1 Actinomycetota bacterium
CCGCCCCACACAAATCATTTGATTGTAGCCGTCTACCTGCGGAGCATGTGTCCTCAACGATCAGAATGATGACCGACAAAGATGAGATTCACCTTCTCAAGGTATGTAATTTCGTTCTCACTACACTTATCCGTCGCCTCGCGATGCTTTATTCTTTCCCTAGGAGAGTTTGTACTGAGGACAATGATCATAAACAAAGTATAGATTTTATCACCTTCAGATTGAATCGGGTTTAAGTATGAGGGGTCACTCGACTCTTCAATGAATAGAAGTATGAATGTGTCGCATGCACGAACACAATAGGTACTGACGGTCCTGATTTTGACCCACACTGATAATTTAGCCGGTCTTCCGGCCGGTCGTGGTGAGCAGGCAGATCGGGGCGCCGGAGGGGACCTCGCCGCCGACTCGCCCATCGCTGAGACGAAACGCGATGTTGTTGAGCCCGGTCATCACCTGGACCGTCATCCGGCCGAGACGCTCCTGGAACTCGTTCATCGGCTGCCGCCGGTGCTCCCACTCGGGCGACATGCCGGGCGACGGTTCACGTGGGCGCTCGTCGGGGTCGGTCACAGCGCGATCACCTCGGGAAGGACCGCCGAACCGGCGAGGTCGATCGACTCGTACAGCTCGGCATCGGGAAGACCGCCGAGGTCCATCATGAGGATCTGGGTGTCCAGGTGGAGCATCTCGGCGGCCACGCCCATGCGGTCGACCGTTTCCTCGGGCGATCCGCAGATGGCGATGGTGGACGTCATGACATCGAAGTCGATCTTGTCGAGCCACCGGCCCTCGGTGCCGGCGCGGCGAGCGGACTGCATGATCCACTCGTTGACCGCCGTCATGTAGGCCACGTACCGAGGCGCCCACCGGTCGCGTGCGGCCTGGCTCGAGGTCGCCACGTGGAAGTGGCTGCAACACCCGATCCGCCGATCCGCCGGATCCCGACCGGCGGCCTCCCATCCCGCGATGTACCGCTCGACGACCGGCACGAACATCTCCCACGTCCCGACGACGGTCGGCAGCATCAGCCAGGCGCCGATCTCGACCGCCAGGTCGACGGTGTCGGGCGACCAGCCGCCGCCGATCCAGATCGGCGGCCTCGGCTTCTGCGTCGGCCGCGGGTAGACCTGAACATCGGTGAGGTCGGCGCGGAACTCCCCCGACCAGTCGATGGGCGCGCTCGCGCGCCAGAGCTGATCGATCAGGCGGACGTTCTCACCGAATCGAGCCTGTGCCTCGCTCGCGTCCTGGCCGAAGAACGTGTAGACGTCGGGGTAGATCGATCCGCGCCCGAAGCACGGCTCGGCCCGTCCGTCCGACAGCGCATCGATGGTGGCGTAGTCCTCCGCGACGCGGACCGGATCCAGGGTCCCCGCCAGGGCGACCCCGTTGGAGAGCCGCATGGTCGACGTGCGTTCGGCGATGGCGCCCAGGACGACGGTGGGCGACGACAGGATGTACTCGCTGAAGTGGTGCTCGCCGAGGTGGATGGACGTGAATCCGGCGGCCTCGGCCGCGACGGCCTGGTCCACGATGCTCCGGTGGCGCTCGGCCTCGGTGCGACGAACCCCGGTGGACGGGTCGGTCACCCAGTCGCCGAGCGTCAGCATCCCGATCTCCATGGGGTCGCATTCGATCACGTCGGCACCGGCACCGCCAGCAGGGCCGGGCCCGGAGGGCCCCGGTACCCTCTCGGGATGGTCGAACGAGACGACGTCAGCCTGGACTCGTGGGTGGTCGCCGGTGGGCGCCCAGGCGATCCCGGTGCGCCGCTGAACGAGCCGGTCGTGGCGGCATCGAACTACGTGTTGGGCGGGACCCACGAGTACTCCCGAGATGCCCAGGGAACACCGACTGTGAACGCGCTGGAAACGCTGGTCGGGGGCATGGAGGGCGGTGCGTGCGTGGCGTTCTCCAGCGGCATGGCGGCGGTTGCCGCGATGTTCGACGGCCTTCCGGTCGGGGCGGACGTGGCGATCCCGGACGACTGCTACCAGGGTGCCGCCGCCATCGCGGACGATGGAGCCAAGCGAGGCCGATGGTCCGTGCAGCGGATCGCCCTGTCGGACACCGGGGGCTGGATCGAAGCGGTCGGCCGCTGTGACCTCGTGTGGCTCGAGTCGCCGTCCAACCCGCTCCTCGGCGTGGCCGACCTGTCGGCGATCTGCGCCGCGCCTCGCAGCGACGGCTGCCTCGTCGGGGTCGACAACACGTTCGCCACCCCCTTCAATCAGCGGCCGCTGGACTTCGGCGCCGACGTCGTCATGCATTCGGTGACGAAGTTCATCGGCGGTCACTCGGATCTGCTCGCGGGAGCGCTCGTCACCAACGACGCTGCCGTCCTCGCACAGCTGCAGCGATCGCGAACCGTCACCGGCGCCCTCCCCGGCGCCCTCGAGTGCTTCCTCGCCACCCGGGGCGCCCGGACGATGGGGGTTCGACTGGAGCGCTCACAGGCCACCGCTCTGGTCCTCGCCCAGCGTCTCGAGGAATCGGAGCGGGTGGACGTGGTCCGCTACCCGGGCCTGCCGTCGCATCCGGATCACGCCGTGGCGGCGCGGGTGCTGGAGGGCTTCGGTGCGATGGTGAGCTTCGACGTGGCGGGCACCGCAGCGGAGGCGGATGCCGTGTTGGCGCGTCTTCGGCTCATCACGCACGCCACCTCGCTCGGCGGCGTGGAGTCCACGATCGAACGTCGGGCCGTCCTGCAAGGTCAGGAGCACCTGCCGCCCACCCTGCTGCGGCTCAGCGTCGGCTGCGAGGACGTCGAGGACCTGTGGTCCGACCTCGCGCAGGCACTGGCCGGCTGAACCACGCACCACGGGAGGTCTCGGGGGCTCTTGTCGGCCGGCCCGATCTGTGAGATGACGATGGGCGTGCTGATCCTCCGATTCGACTTTCGGCTGGGCGAGGACGCTCCCACCACACGCTCCGATCTCTTCGACGCCGCACTCGACATGACCGAGTGGGCCGAGCAACGCGATGCCTACATGGTGATCTTCAACGAGCACCACGGCTCGCCGGACGGCTACCTGCCATCACCGCTGATCATGGCCACCGCCGCCGCGACGCGGACCTCGAGGGTCCCGATCTCGGTCGCGGCGCTGCTGTTGTTGATGTACGACCCGGTCAAGCTGGCCGAGGACATGAT
Organism: Actinomycetota bacterium; assembly: GCA_039029775.1. Lineage (GTDB taxonomy): Bacteria > Actinomycetota > Acidimicrobiia > Acidimicrobiales > UBA8592 > JBCCFK01. Next base: position 3,155 of record JBCCFK010000179.1, read on the forward strand.
CACGCTGGACCACCTCTCGAAGGGTCGGGTGGGCTACACGATCGGCCTCGGCTATCGCCCCAGCGAGTACGAGATGTTCGGCGTCGACAGATCCACCCGCGGCCACGAGATCGAGGAGCGCATCGAGGTCCTGAAGCGGGCCCTGGCCGGCGAGCGGTTCGAGTGGAACGGTCGAACGATCAAGGTCACGCCCGAGCCCTTCACCCCGGGTGGTCCTGTGCTGGCCTACGGAGGTGGCTCACCGGCGGCCGCACGCCGCGCCGCGCGCCAGGGCATGATGCTGATGGCCGCCACGGCCGACGAGTCGTTGGCCGACACCTACGACGCCGAGGCGATTCGGGTCGGCACCCAACCGGGCATGGCCATCGTCCCCGGGCCCGGCCCGACATCGGTGTTCGTCGCCGAGGACGTCGACGCCGGCTGGAGCGCCTATGGCGAGTACATGCTCCACGATGCGCGCATGTACGCCGACTGGATGGGAGCCGAGAACCGGGCCGCGAACTACTCGGCCGCGGAGACGGTCGACGAGCTGCGAGCCGAGCAGGGCAGCTATCAGGTGCTCGACCCGGACGGCGCCGTCGACCTGATCCGCACTCGGGGTGTGCTGTCGTTGCAGCCGCTCTGCGGTGGTCTGCCGCCAGACCTCGCCTGGCACTCGCTGCGCCTCGTCGAGCACGAGGTGCTCCCGCGGGTGTGACCGTCATCGAGGAGGCCCGGGCGGAGCCCGGCCCTGCTCCGGGATGCCCGCCGGGCCGACCGTGGGCAATCTCGCCCACGGACGTGACCCGTCGAGCGTGCCGACGTACCCTGGGCGCCCGCCGGGGCCCGACCGGCGTCCAGGCGAGATCGGGAGCACGGAATGGCCGGGGAACTGCGCCGGGCGGCAAGCAACGAGGAGCTCAACAAGCTCCACTACGACGAGCGCTACCGGGTCACGGACGTGGACCGCCTCGTCAGCGCCGTCGAGCAGATGCCGGGGTGGCTCGATCACCAGATCACGACCCACAACTCCTGGCGGAGCTTCTACTACGGCGACCTCCAGACCCGGCTCGCCGGCAAGCGTGTCCTGGAGTTGGGAGCCGGCGACGGGCTGAACGCGTTGGTGATGGCGGCGCTCGGGGCCCACGTGGTCGCGACCGACATCTCCGAGATGACCCCGAAGCTCGTGCACGCCGCCAGGGAGCGGCTCGATCTGGCCGGCTCCATCGAGGGCTTCGGCGGACCGATCGCGGACTGGGCGGAGATGGTCGAGCCCCGCAGCTACGACTTCGTGGTCGGCAAGGCGATCCTGCACCACCTCACCCACGAGGAGGAGCGGGAATTCCTCGCGTTCGTCGCCGAAGCGATGCGACCCGGGGCCGAAGGCCGATTCAGCGAACCGGCGGTCAACTCGAAGGTCCTGGACGCGATCCGGTGGGCCGTCCCCGTGCCCGGTCGGCCGTCCGCGCTTCAGCGTGCCAAGTTCGCGGAGTACCGGGCGACGGACCCGCACCCGATCCGCGACAACTCCTCCGCCCACTTCATGCGGAGCTGCCGCGAGTTCTTCGACGACGTCGAGTGCATCCCGCTCGGCGCGCTCGAACGGTTCAACCGGCTGTTTCCGAACGCGGGGTTCAACAATGCGTTCCGCCGCCGGGCCTTCTGGGTCGAGGATCGCATCCCCCGTCGCGCCCAGCTGCCCTTCGCACGCACCCAGGTGATCCTCCTCGCCGGGCCACGCCACGCGACCGACTGACTCCCGTCGGGTTTCGGCCCATTTCGGGGCATCTCGGCGCCGGCCACGACGCGAATCTCCACGATTCCTCCAAGACTGCGTTCTGCGGTTCCTTCAGGATGATCTTCAACGGCGGGCACGGCGGGTGCTCGCAGATCAGGAAGGACCATCCCCATGGGAGAGAAAACGCACTTCGGCGGGACCGAGCAGGCGGACATGCCGGTCGACGTCGACGAGCTGCGGGCGGAGGTGCAGAAGAAGTACGCCGCAGTCGCGGTGGAACCCGACGCCGAGTACCACTTTCACACCGGCCGCTTCATCGCCGATCGCTGCGGCTACGACATGGCCGTCGTCGACACGCTGCCACCCGAGGCGATCGAGTCGTTCGCCGGCGTGGCCAACCCCTTCGAGCTCCGCGCGCTCGAGGCGGGCGAGCACGTCGTCGATCTCGGCAGCGGCGCGGGCTTCGACAGCTTCCTGGCGGGGATCGCCGTCGGGAGCCGCGGTCGGGTCGTCGGCGTCGACATGACCCAGGAGATGTTGCTGAAGGCGAGCGACACGGCCGAAGCGATGGGCGCGGACAACGTCGAGTTCCGCGAGGGCTACATCGAGGACCTGCCCGTCGAGGACGGCTGGGCTGACGTGGTGATCTCGAACGGCGTGATCAACCTGGCCCCGGACAAGCGGCAGGTCTTCGACGAGATCTGGCGGGTCCTCAAGGCCGGCGGCGTCGTCCAGTTCGCCGACATCGCCAACGGCAACGAGGTCCCCGAGGAGGCCCGACGCCACATCGACCTCTGGACCGGTTGAATCGCCGGTGGCCTGCCGTGCGCAGGCTGGAAGGACATGCTGGAAGAGGTCGGCTTCGTCGACGTTCGGATCGGTGAGCCCATCGACACCTTCGGAGGCGCCGGTGGCGAGGAGAACGCCCGCAACTTCGACGTGAGCGGCTACAGCTTCATCGCAAGAAAACCGGACTGAAGGCGAGGAGCGAGCCGGCTGCGCCGGCGACCGAACGGGGCCGCCGGCAATCCGGTGAGGAGCAAGTGCTCCTCACCCGGGAGAAGCGAGGTTGCCTCGCCACCCCTTCGGGCCACCGCGTTCGCCCGGCCAGCGGGAGCCGCCGATGGTGTCGGCGTGCGACCAGAAGGTGTCCGGGTTGAGCGGGCCGGCGTTGGTGATCGATCGGCTCTTGTGGGCGGACGTCACCAGCTGGGCCGACACGAGCTCCTCCATCGGGAGGAGCTCGGTGTAGGGATCCCAGGGGCTGTCGCGGAGGATCAGATCGCCGTCGATGTTCTCGACGTGGACCTGTTCGGAGACCGAGTGGACGCGCACGACGTGTGGTGGGAAGTCCCACTCCTTGGCCTCACCCCCGATGGCGCGGCTCGACTTGATCCACCACTCGTCGAGCTCCTGGTCGCCGGTCTCGGGCTCGACCGGCCCGGTCGACCGTCCGGTGAATTCGAAGAACGTGTAGCCCTGGTGCGTGGCCTTGGCCTCGACGTACTCGCCGAGGCGGTAGTAGCGGATAGCGCACGGGAACTTCGGTTGACCGTTGAGCTCCCGGGAGATGAAGATCGCCGCCTCCTGATCGATGCCGATCCCCAGGCTGTACTGCCCGTCCATCCCCGACCACCTGGCACCGATGCGCGTGCTGATGCCGTACTCGGGCTCGCCGAGGATGGGGACGCAGTAGACACCCAGGTGGACGTGCGGCTCGCCGACGGGGTCGAGGCCCGGTGGCAGCAGGGCGGCGATGCACGCGGGGTCGGTGCGATAGGTGACGACCAGCTTCGGCCAGCCCATCACCTCCCCGGGCTTCGTCGTGCGCTCCTCGATCATCGGTCCCCCCGTCCTCGCGGTGGGACAACGTTAGGAGACCGCGGGTGAACGAATCAGAACTGCCAGCCGGGCAGCGGACGCGGGAGGAGGAGCGCGTCGTCGAGCGCCGAGAGCAGGTGGGCGGGTGCGTCGATGGGGTCGGTGACCGCCAAGGTGGTCGCAGACGCCACGCCGAACCACAGGCGGGTGAACGCGGCGACGCCGGTGGTCAGGGTCGGCAGGCCGTCGGCGTGGCCGGACTCGGCGGACGACTCATCGGCGATGGTGATCGTGTAGTCGCCGGCGACGCCCGGCCAACCATCGGCGAGGCGGCCCGAGAGCGGGTCGGTGAGGGTCAGGTTGAACCGGACCGGCTCACCCGTCCACGACCGTGCCGCCACACACGCGGGGACGTCGAGCACGCGGAGCTGCCACCACGCCATCGACCGGTTGAACGACTCCATCTCCGAGTTGATCGAGCGCTGCCGCTCCCGGAGCGGCTCACGAAGCAGGGCCTGCAACTGCACGTGCGCGGGCTCGATCATCTTCACCGACCTGAACTGGTCGCCGAGCTCCCGTAGGAGACGAAGCAGCTCGAGCAACTGATCGGTCGACTGGTAGGCGATGGCGTTGATCGCGAACGGGCCGTGTTCGCCCTTGAGATCGCCGTAGACCATGTGGGTGAGCACGCCGTCCTCGTCCCGGTATCCCAGCGCGAACGGGTTGTCCGCGAAGCCCACCTCACCCTCGACCAGGCGCGGCGGATCGAGGTAGACGGCGCCGTGGGACCCCAGGCGGTATCGCATGGCCGCGTGGATGTCAGCCCATTCATCCATGGTCACCCGAACGGGGCGGCGGTACGGAATGTGGTCGACCAACAGGTTGGCCGGGTCGAACTGGAGCTGGTTGTCATAGGCACCGGTGCCGAAACCGACACGGTCGTAGAAGCCCTGCTCGAACATGCCCAGGGCCGACACGGCGTGGCCGGCCTCGGCGCCCTGCTGCAGGGCGCGGGCGGTCAACCGCGACGCGAGCCCCTGCCGGCGGCCGATGTGGCTCGTCGTCACTGCGGTGACCGCGCACAGGCCGAGCCGCGACTGTTCGTACTGGATCTCGCCGGGCACCCAGTGCACCGAGCACTCGGCCTCGTCGTCGATCAGGCCGACCTCGACGTTCGCCGGCTCGAAGAAGGCCTGGAGCGCGTCCTTCTTGTCGGGACTGTCCAGCCACCCGACCTCCAGCCAGGTGCGCAGCACGTGGTCGAGGTCGCGTTCGGGGTCATAGGCGCGAATGGGCAGATCCATGGGGTCAAGCCTCCCAGAGCGTCGCGTGATGAACGGTGGAATTAGCGGCTCAGCGGCCCTTCCACTCGGGGCTGCGCTTCTCCGCGAAGCTGGTTCGCCCCTCGGTCGCATCGTCGGTGGCGTTGGCCACGATGCGCATCGTCTCCCCGAAGCGGACCGCCTCGATCCAGCCCATGTCGCGCGTACGGGTGGCGACCTCCTTGACCGCCCTCGTGGCGATGGGCGCGGATTGGACGAGGCGGTCGGCGAGAGCGCGGGCCTCGGCCAGCAGGTCCTCGTGGGGCACGACCTTCCACGCCAGCCCCATCTCCTTCGCCCGCTCGGCTTCGATCGGCTCACCGATCATCAACAGCTCCATGGCATCGGCCCAGTTGATCTTCTGGGGCAGACGGATCGATCCGACGATTGTGGGGATCCCGATGCGGACCTCGGGGTAGGAGAACGTGGCCCGCTCGCTCGCGATCACGAAGTCGCAGAACGTCACCGCCGTCAGGCCGTAGCCGACACACGGACCGTTGACCGCCGCGATCGTCGGCTTGAACAGTTCGAGCCCGGACTCGAAGGAGTTGATCGTCGGCTTCTCCCAGAACGTCCCGGGGAACGTGCCGACGCTGCCCTTGCCATCCTTCAGATCGGCACCGGCGCAGAACGCCTTGCCGGACCCCGTGACGATCGCGACCCATGCCGACTCGTCGCCCAGGAAACGCTCCCACGCGGCGTTCAGACCCTCCCGCATGGCACCGTTGACGGCGTTGAGCCGGTCGGGACGGTTGTAGGTGATGGTCACGACGTGACCGTCCTGTTCGTACAGGACCGGTTCGTCACTCATGGCGCCCTCCCTGGCAGACGTGGCGCCATCCTGCCCGGTCCGGGGGGTGGCTGTCAGCCGAGACGACGTCAGCTCGCCTCGAAGCGGACCTTGGTGCCGCCGAACTCGATCACGTCGCCGTCCCGAAGCTGACGCTCGGCGATGCGCTCGCCGTTCACCGACGTCCCGTTGGTCGAGCCCAGGTCGACGACCTTGAACCCCGTGCCCTGCGGCCGGATCTCGGCGTGGCGCCGGCTGACGTTGCCGTCCTCCAAA
>JBCCFK010000180.1:0-9060 GCA_039029775.1 Actinomycetota bacterium
CCGGCGTCGGGTTGCCGCTGTACAGGCTGACGGTCTCGCCTTCGACCGCCACCGTCACGGCCTCGCCTTGAACAGTCGGGGCCGAGGCACCATCGAGGCCGACGACGACATCAGAGGTCACAGCGCCTTCGACGACGTGGTACGTGAGAACGGTCGCGACCAGCTCGGGATCGCCGATCAGGTCGTTGATGTCCAGACCCAGCTCCTCGAGCCAGGAGGCGAACGCATCGTTGGTGGGGGCCAGAACGGTGTAGGGGCCACCCGCACAGTCGGTGAACATGCCCGAGAGACCGGTGAGGTCGAGGGCCGCTCCGAGCGTGCTGAAGTCGGCGTTCGTCGCGACGGTCTCCCCGATCGAGGGAGCGTCGGGATCCTGCGCTCCTGCGGCACCGGCGAAACCGATGAGCATGGCGCCGGCGACGATGGCGGCGACGACGGACTTGAACAGCGCGTGCATGTACTACTCCTGTGCTTGCTTCCGACCACTGAAGAGCCGGCCGGCGGTGTGCCGGACGGCAGCCAGCTTAGCCCGGGCCCGCGCGTTGTTAGGAAGCCCTACCGCAATATCTGTCGATCATGTTTCTGGGCCAGAACTGCAACACTGGAGCCCGTGGATCGGACGCTCCTCGAACGCAACACCCGGCTGTACCGGTGGCACCAGACCGTCGCCGGCGCGCTGTTCTGGATGCCGACCACGGTGCTGTTCCTGACCGAGCAGCTCGGCCTCCGGACCGCGTTGGCCGTCCAGGCGGCCTATTACGTGGCGGTCGTGCTGGTCGAGGTTCCGTCCGGCTGGCTCAGCGATCGCCTCGGCAGGGTGACCGCCATGCGAATCGTGGCCGTGTCCTGGCTGGCGGCCCACACCCTCTTCATTCTTGCCCCGGGTCCGACCGTGCTCGTGGCCGCGCAGATCCTGCTCGCCACCGGGTACGCGTTCCTGTCCGGCACCGACGTGACCTTTCACTACGACACGCTGGAGGCGCTCGACCGCGCCGAGGAGTTCGAGGAACGCGAGGCCGGGGCGCGCCAGCGACTGCTGGTCGTGACCGCAGCCACGGCGCTGGCCGGAGGGGCCCTCGGGCTCGCCGATCTCCGCCTCCCGTTCGTGGCGTCGATCCTGGCGACCGGGGTGCAGCTCGCCATCACCATGCTGCTGGTCGAGCCCGGCGGGCGCTCCGGCTCGCCTGAGCCGGAGCCCGCGCTCGGCGGTGTCAGGCCGTTCGCCCGTTACCTCGCGACGCCGGCGCTCGCGTGGCTCGGCTGTTACGTCGTGGGGCAGGTAATCGTCGTGCACCTGATCGCCGACCTGTCGGGTCCGTACCTCGCCGACGCCCTCGACTCACCGCTCAGCGACCCCGGCGATGCCGCGTTGACGACGGGAGCGGCCGCTGCAGCCGCGGCGATCCTCGGGTCGCTGGCGGTCGGCCGGGTGCCGGCGGTGAAGCGGCGGATCGGGACCGTCTGGACACTGCTCGTCGCGGCCGTGATCCCGACACTCGTCCTCGGGACGATGGCCCTGGTGACGGCGATCTGGGTGGTGCCACTCCTCGCCCTCCGCGGGACCCAGAGCGCGGCCGCAGCGGTCATCGCCCCGGCGATGGTCGGCGCGCAGGTACGAAGGGAGCATCGGGCGACGTTCCTGTCGATGATGAGCCTCGGCGGTAGATTGGGATTCGGCGCCATCCTGTTGACGCTCGGCCTGGCCGATGCATCGCTGGAGACCGCCGTGACGGTCGGTGCGTCGGTCGCCCTCGGCCTCCTGGCCGTGACGGCCTCGATGCAACGGGTGGCCGTCGACGCCACCGAGCTCGGCGACCTTCCGATTCCGCACCGGCGCCACCTGCACTTCCACGTTCACTGGGGGGCGCACGGCCACTCCCACGGGGACGAGGGGCCGCGCTGGCTGCCCCACCGGCACGACCACGACCACCTGGCGGGTGCGTCCCACGACCACGACTGACCGAGGCCGCGACCGGCCGCCGCCACCGGGCTTCGTCGGGTCGTCCATTGATCCGTTCGGCTGTTCGGCTGGCTTAACGCTCACTGTTCCTTCTCCTTGCCATCGCGGTCGCGGTGCTGCGACACTCGGGGCGTGGACAGCCAGGCGGAAGTGGCCACGGCCGACGACGACAAGCCCGAGATCGGCCTCGGGGACCTGCTCGCGCCCGTTCGGGGCTCGCTGATCCTCGCCTGCGCCCTTCAGGCGATCGGATCACTCGCCGGGGTCATCCCGTTCATCGCGGTCGCCGAGCTCGGTCGCGAACTGCTCGACGACGCCGACTCCGACCGCCTGTGGACGATCGTCATCGTCGCCGCGGTCGCCCTCGTCGTCCGCATCGGGTTCTTCTTCGCAGCCGCCGGCGTCACGCACTTCGCCGACAACGACTTCCAACTCGCCATCCGCCGGCGGATCGCAGCACACCTGGGCAGCCTGCCGTTGGGCTGGTTCGACGACCACGACGCGGGGGACGTCAACAAGCTCATGGCCGACGACGTCGCCGCGATGCACCCGATCGTCGGGCACACCTTCATCGACATCACCAACACCGCGGTGACCGCCATCGCATCGATGGTCTACCTCTTCGTCATCGACTGGCGGATGGCCCTGATCACGCTGATCCCCTTCGTGGCCGGGCTGGGCCTCTACGGCCTGATGATGTCGGGCTACACCGAGCGGATGGAGACGTACAACCAGTCGCTGGCCGACGTGAACAGCGCCTCGATCGAATTCGTGCAGGGCATCGCCGTCGTCAAGACCTTCGGCCAGTCCGGCCGAGCGCACGACCGGTATCGAACCAGCACGAGCGGGTTCATCTCGTCGTTCTGGGAATGGGTGAAGGGCCTGCTCCGAGTCGCCTCGCTGTCGGACCTCGTCCTCTCGCCGCTGGCGACGCTGACCACGATCTCGGCCGCGGGCATCTTCTTCGTCGACCGCGGCACGCTGTCGATCGGTGATCTCCTGGTCTTCCTCAGCATCGGTCTGGCGATGACGGCCCCCGTGCTCACGCTGGGCTTCGCCGCCAACGACATGCAGATCGCCGGGGCAGCGGCAGGACGCATCGCGGCCGTGCTCGCCACGCCGCCACTCCCCCAGGCCGCCGACCCGATCGTCCCGGCGACGAACGAGCTGCGACTCGACGGCGTCTCCTTCGGCTATGGCGAGGACGCACCGGTGGTCCTCCACGACGTCGACCTCAGCTTCGAACCCGGCACGTTGACGGCCGTCGTCGGGCCCTCCGGGTCCGGCAAGACGACACTCGGCCGACTGCTCTGTCGGTTCTGGGACCCGACCGCCGGGTCGATCACGCTCGGCGGCGTCGACCTGCGCGACATCGAATCGGCGGAGATGTACCGCCGGGTCGGCTTCGTCTTCCAGGACGTGCAGCTGATCCGTGCCTCGGTCGCCGACAACATCCGGCTGGCCCGCCCCGACGCGACCATGGACCAGGTCCGCGCCGCGGCTCGTGCCGCCCAGATCCACGACCGCATCGAAGAGCTGCCCGGCGGCTACGAGGCCGTCGTCGGCGAAGGCGCCACCCTGTCCGGTGGCGAGCGGCAGCGGCTCTCGATCGCCCGCGCGATCATCGCCGACACGCCGATCCTGGTCCTGGACGAGGCAACCGCGTTCGCGGACCCGGAGTCGGAGGCCGCGGTCCAGGATGCGCTGTCGACCCTCGTCGCCGGACGGACCCTGATCGTGATCGCCCACCGGCTCTCGACGATCACCGGAGCGGACCGGATCGTCGTGCTGGACGCAGGCCGCGTCGTCGAATCGGGGACGCATCAGGAACTCGTGGACGCGGGCGGGCTGTACAGCAACCAATGGGCGGCGGACTCCCGAGTGCGGACGGAGGTCGGCTGATGCTGCGATCACTCTTCAACGTGATCGACGACGCGGCCGCCCTCCGTCGCGCACTGATCGGGATGGCGGTCACCGCCGCCCTTCAAGGCGTGGGATTCGTGCTGCTGGTGCCGCTGCTCCGAGCACTCATCGAGGGCGACACCGGCGAGGCGGCCTGGTGGCTGCTCGCGATGGTCGGTGCGCTGGTGCTGTTCGGTCTGCTTCGGCACACCAGCCAACTCCGCGCGTTCCACGCGGCGATCGACGGCGGCCGCACCCTGTTCGGACGCCTCGGCGACAAGGTCTCGACGCTGCCCCTCGGCTGGTTCGACACCGACCGTGTGGGCGGGCTCGGCCGGATCACCGGGCAGGGCGTCGTCGACGTGATGGGCGTGCCGGCACACCTGCTGCGACCCGTCGTCAACGCGTTCGTGACCCCGATCGTCGTCCTCGCCGTCATGTTCTTCTTCGACTGGCGCCTCGCGCTCGCGATGGCCGCCGCTCTGCCCGTCGCCTGGGTGGTACTGCGTTGGTCCAGCGGCCTGGCCCAACGGGCCGAGCACGACGTGCACGAGGCGTCGGCCGACGCCACGAGTCGGGTTGTCGAGTTCGCGCAGACACAGGCGGTGCTGCGGAGTTGTGGCCGCACGGTCGACGGGTTCGCGATGCTCGACGATGCCCTCGTGACCCGCCGCAACGCCGGGCGCCGGCTCATGATCATCGCCGTCCCCGGCCTGATCGCCTTCAGCGCCGTCATCCAGGTCGCATTCGTCGCGCTCCTGATCGTCGGTACCGCGATCGCGGTCGGTGGCTCGGTGGACGCACCCGAACTCGTCGCCGTCCTCATCCTCTCGGTCCGGTTCGTGGAGCCGTTGATCATGGCCTCCGACGTCGCCGGCGCCATCAAGATCGCAGGCAACGCGCTCGGGCGAGCGGACGAGCTGCTCGACACCGAGGTGCTCGCCGAACCGGAGCACTCACGCACCCCGGCGGATGCCTCGGTGAGATTCAACGGCGTGCGCTTCGGCTACACCGACGACATCGTGGTGGACGACGTGTCGTTCACGGTCCCGAGCGGGTCGATGGTGGCCCTGGTCGGGCCGTCCGGCTCGGGCAAGACGACCATCGCTCGGCTGGTCGCCAGGTTCTGGGACACGACTGCCGGATCGGTCGAGATCGGCGCGGTCGACGTTCGCGACATGACCACCGCCGACCTGATGAAGCACGTGTCGATCGTGTTCCAGGACAACTACCTCTTCGCCGGCACCATCGCCGACAACGTCCGCCTCGCCCGCCCTGACGCGACCCGGGCCGACCTCGACGCCGTCGCGGCGCTCACTCGGCTCGACGAGGTGATCTCGCGCCTGCCCGAGGGGTGGGACAGCCCGGTCGGCGAAGGCGGCACCCGCCTGTCCGGCGGCGAGCGGCAGCGAGTGACCCTCACCAGGGCCCTCCTCAAGGAGGCTCCGGTCGTCGTGCTCGACGAGGCGACCGCGGCCATCGACCCCGCTAACGAGCAGGTCATCCAGGACGCCATCGAGACGTTCCGCGGCGAACGAACCCTGATCGTCATCGCCCACCGACTCTCCACCATCGCCGCCGCCGACGACATCCTGGTGCTCGACGACGGGCGCATCGCCGAACGCGGTACCCACGAGGAACTGCTGGTCGCCGGCGGCCGATACGCCTCGTTCTGGCGCCAACGCGAGCGCGCCGCCGGCTGGCGACTCGAACGCACCGAGGTGCTCGGGTGAGCGTGCTCCGCAAGGCGCGCCAGTTCTCGGTCAAGAACACCGCGACCGTCCAGTCGGCCGACCCCTGCGGTGACGACCTCGTGCACGTCGTCGCCACGATGGCGCAGGGCGACATCAGCTGGCAGCCGGGACAGGCCGTGGGGCTCGTCGTCGACCCGGACGGCAAGTCGATGCGGGACCGCTGGCGCCACTACACGGTCCGCGCGTGTGATCAGCAGACCGGGCGGATCGAGTTCCTGATGGCGCGACACGACGAAACCACACCGGGCGGCCGATTCCTGGCGAGCCTCGAACCCGGTGCGGCATTCACGTTCATGGGCCCCGGCGGCAACCCGGTCATCCGGTCCGGCGCTCCGCACTACGTGTTCGTCGGCGACCGCACGAGCATGGCCTCGATCTCGGCGATGGTCGATGCCCTCGCCGACGGCGGGACCGCGCCGAGCATCGACATCGTCGTGGCCACGCCCGATCCCGATCGCGCGCGGTTGCCGACATCGACCGACCACCAGGTGCGCTGGACCAGAGCCGCCACCGCCGACGAGATCCGCGACGAGCTTCTCGCCGCACTCCCCGACGAGCTTCCCGACGGAACCCGTGCCTACGTGACCGGCGAGATGCAGATGATGAGAGCCGTCCGAGCAACGCTGGGCGAGCGAGGGGTGGGTCGGCGCGAGATCGGTTGCCATGCACACTGGACGCCCGGCCGTCGCGGCATGTGAGCGCGATGCGGACGATCAAGAGCCTCGCGCGAGGCTTCAAACGACTGACACGGAGAGGCAGGTCCATGTACGGAGAAGTGCAGACGACGGAGCAGCTGACGCCAACGATGGTGCGGGTGGTGCTCGGAGGTGGAGACCTGGCGGACTTCACGTCCACGCCGTACTCCGACCAGTACATCAACGCGCAGTTCATCCCGGCCGGCGCACCGTACGCACCGCCCTTCGACACCGACGAACTCGGCGACATCGGTGCAGAGCATCGCCCGCGTCCGCGCCGCTACACCGTGCGGCGCTGGGATGCGGACCGACAGGAGCTCACCATCGACTTCGTCGCCCACGGCGACGAGGGCTACGCCGGCCCCTGGGCCCAACGAGCACAACCCGGTGACCGCCTGCAGTTCAAGGGGCCCGGCGGCGGCTATCGGCCCGACCCCGATGCGGCATGGCATCTCCTGGCGGGTGACGAGAGTGCGCTCCCCGCCATCGCCGCCTCGATGGAAGCGCTGCCCGCCGGCGCCAAGGCGGCGGTGTTCCTCGTCGTCGACAGCCCCGAAGACGAACTCGAATTGACGTCGCCGGGCGACGTCGACCTGAGGTGGCTCCACCGCAACGGGTCCGAGGATGCCTCGGCGCTGTTGCCGGACGCCATCGCTGCCATGGACTTCGCCGACGGGCCGGTCGACGTGTTCGTCCACGGCGAGGCCGGCGAGGTGCGTGCGGTGCGACGCCACCTCGTCGGCGAGCGCGGGATCGACAAGGACGCCGCCTCGATCTCGCCCTACTGGCGACGGACGATGAACGACGAGGAGTGGCGGGCGATCAAGCGCGACTGGATCGCCGACCAGGCCAAGGACGTCTGAGGCCGCCGGTCGCTCACCCTGCGACGGGCGCCGGCTGGAGGACCCTGGTCGAGCGCAGCGCCTGGAATGTCACCAGTCGAGCGCCGTCCTCGGTCAACAGCGTGCCGATCTCGAGCAGCCGTTGTCCGGTGATCGACGTCAGCTCGGATCGCCGGAGCAGCCACGCGTCGGTGCCGACCGAACGCGCCAGCGGCTGCACGACCATCCGGAGCTCGAGGATGGGAGCCGCAGGGGCCTGGATGTGGGACGTGTCGCCCGTCGGGATCTCGTCGACGAGCACCGGCGTCCCCCACGTGTCCACCCCGAGGACGCCGGCCCACGGCTCGGGCGACAACCCCTGCAGAGGGCGGACCCAGGCATCGATGGAACCGGTCACCTTCACCATCGACGGCGGCAGGGGTCGCACCTCGAACTGCGCGGACATGCTGTCGGGGTCGAGGCCGGTGAGTCGGTTCCCGATGACGTCCTCGGGCGACAGGATCGGCAGGCCCTCCTGTTGGTCGCGGCACACGGTGCCCGGCTCGACCCTGGCGATGGCGGCGTCGACGCCTTCGATCTGCAGCGAGAGGTCGACGGCCGCGCCGAAGTCCGGTGAGGCCGAGAGGACGGCGTCACCACCGCCGAGGCCCGCCTTCGCCCGCATCCATACCCGCAGTGGACCGGCGTGGCCGCGACCGAGTGCGTCGACCGCTGACAGGAACCGGAACGCCAACAGTCCGGGCGGTAGTTGTCCCCCGATGAGCCACGGTTCGGGGATTCGGAAGGTTTGCTGACACGACGGCATGTGACGACTCCACACTCCAAGCCACAGATGACAGGGGTTCCAGCCCCGTCCTGTTAGGTATACCTACCATATCGACCGAGACCGTGCCGGGTTGAGGACCGAAAACCTCAGGGCCGTTTCATGGCGCCACCCTCACCGCGATTGTTAGGCGGGCCATACAGCGAGATATTCTGCACGCCGTTCGCCCGGAAACCCGCGCCTCCCTGGAGCCTGCAGTGTCCAAGCTCACCCTCAGCCGTTCCCACCTGGTCCTCGCGATCGGTCTCTCGTTTGCACTCGTGGTCGCCGCGTGCAGTTCCGACGAGGCCGACACCGCCGCCCCTCCCTCCTCGGCAGGCGAGCCCGCCGAGGACGCATCGGAGCCGAGCACCGAACCCGAACCCGCTGCCGAGGAGAGCAACGAGGACCCGTCGGGATCGGCGACGGCTTCGACACCGGCGGACGAGCCCACCGAGGAGGCGGAGACCGACGAGCCCGAGCCCGTCGAGTCGATCTTCCCCCTGACCATCGTCGACGCGGCGGGCACCGAGTTCACCTTCGAGGAGCCACCGCGCCTGGGCTGCGCATGGTACGGGTGTGTCGAGACAGCGGCCGCCGTCGGCGTGGACCTCTACGCCTCGATCGTGACGCCTGACGAGAACGCCCAGCCGTTCTACGGCAGCGGCAACACCGAGGTCTTCATCACCGACTTCCAGAATCCCGAGGAGTGGGCCGCAGCCGGGGTGGACCTCATCCTGACGAGCGTCAACGCCGCGGGTTCGCCCGGTATCGAGGCGATGGAGCAGGCCGCACCGGTCTTCTATCTCTACTACGACAACTTCATCGGCCCGCCGGCCGAGATCGGCGGCCAGACCTCGTACCTGCTCAACCTCGAGTTCCTCGCGCAGCTCGGCGACAACGTCGACGCCGCGGCCCGCGCCACCGCCGAGTACCAGGCGATGCTCACGACCATGTCGTCGCTCGCCACCGACGCCACGGCGGCCCAGACCATCTCGGTGTTGTTCGCCCTCGACGGCTATGCGACCCTCGGCCCCGTCTCTGCGTTCTGCTCCCTGCTCCAGGAGACTGGTCACGGCACCTGCGTCGGCGAAGGCGTCGGTGC
>JBCCFK010000181.1:0-9047 GCA_039029775.1 Actinomycetota bacterium
CGGACAGCAGCTGGATGACCTGCTGGCGTACGCGGGACAGGTCGGCGCCGAGCTTGACGAGAACCTGTGCGGCGACGCCCTCACCCTCGCGGATGAGACCGAGCAGGATGTGCTCGGTGCCGATGTAGTTGTGGCCGAGCTGGAGCGCCTCGCGAAGGCACAGCACGAGGACCGACTTGGCCCGGGGCGTGAACGGGAAGTGACCCGAGGGCGACGAGCCCCCCTGGCCGATGATCTCCTCGACCTGGTCGCGCACCGCCTCGAGCGAGATGCCGAGGGACTCGAGTGCCTTCGCGGCCACGCCCTCGCCCTCGTGGATCAGCCCGAGCAGGATGTGCTCGGTGCCGATGTAGTTGTGGTTGAGCAGGCGGGCCTCTTCCTGGGCCAGCACCACCACTCGTCGGGCTCTGTCGGTGAATCTCTCGAACAACGGTCTGCCTCCCGGGAGGTTCGTGAGTCGAGTGTATCCAGGCGTTTGGCCAGCCACTGATCGAGTGGCTGTCCGTTGGTGCGAGGAACACTGTCCAATCGGCCCGGTTCGGGAGAATGTGACCCGAGACCGGGGTGGACTCCGAGGAGTCCTGACGTTCTGTCCGGGCCCGAGAACGGACCCTGGTGATGCCCAACGCGGAAACGGGCCGAATCCTTCCCGCCGGCGGCCACTCCGTGTGGGGAAGTTCCCGCCGTCGGTGGGACGGGCGCACCGATGCCCGGAAGTGGGTCGAAAGTGGCGACTCGATTGCCTCGAAAATCGCTCCCAGTCGTAAGCTGGCGGCAATGGCAGTCGCGTCCCCGTTGTCCGTACTCCCGACGATGGCCGGCGATCTCGCGCGCCTGGAGGATCGACTCCGGGCGTCGGTGATCGCGGAGGACGGCTATCTCACAGAGATCGCCAGCCACCTGATCGACGCCGGTGGCAAGCGTGTCCGCCCCGGCTTCTCCATCGCCGCGGCCGGCACCCGCCATGCCGAGGCCGTCGAGGCCAACCCCGATGTGCTCATGGGTGGCGTGTCGGTGGAACTCGTCCACATCGGTTCGCTGTACCACGACGACGTGATGGACGAGGCAGAACTGCGTCGCGGGGCCGCGTCGGTGAACGCCAACTGGGGCAACCTGCGGGCGATCCTCGCCGGCGACTTCCTCCTGGCGCGGGCATCCGAGATCGCCGCGTCGCTCGGCACCGAGGTCGCGGGCCTGCTGGCCGCGACCATCGGCCAGCTCTGCGAGGGGCAGATCCTCGAGCTGCGCGATGCCTACAACGTCGACCGCACCGAGGACGACTACGAGCGCTCGATCGCCGGCAAGACCGCTTCGCTGCTGGCCACCGCCTGCCGCGTCGGCGGCATCGTCGGCGAGATTCCCCGCGCCGACATCGAGGCGGTCACCGAGTTCGGCCACGCCTACGGCATGGCCTTCCAGATCGTCGACGACATCCTGGATGTCGTCGCCACCGACGAACAGCTGGGCAAACCGGCCGGCAACGACTTGCTCGAGGGCGTCTACACGCTCCCGGTGTTGCGGGCGATGCACGGGTCGGACGGCGCCGAGCTGCGCGGTCTGCTGGGCGGCGAGCTGACGGTCGAGACCCGGGATCGAGCCCGCGACATCGTGCGCGCCAGTGACGGCGTGGACGAGGCGCTCGACTCGGCCCGCAGCTACGCCGACAAGGCGGGCGCCGTCCTCACCTCACTGCCGGACTCGCCGGCCACCACCGCCCTGCTCGCCGCCGCGGACCATCTGATCCGCCGGGCGCAGGATCCGCTGGCCTGAACCACGCCGACCGGGCGCCGCCTGGCGCCGGTCCCCGAGCGTCTCAGCTCACGAAGCGACAGCGGCCGCCCTCTGCGTCGTGGAGGACCGTGACCGCATCACCGTGTGCAGGGCTCTCATTCACGAGCGGCGCCGTTCGACCGATCGGATCGTGTGCGCCTCCCAGTCGCGAACCGACCGATCCTCACGCTCGTCGCCGTCATCGTCGCCGTGATCGTCCTGGTCACCGGATGCACGACCGAGCCGACATCGCTGTCGACCTCGGCACCGAGGGAGGAGGACCGCACCGAAACCGCCGAAGCTCGAGAACACGCGCTCGAGTTCGAGATGGTCACCGCCCTGATCGACGACGAGTGGGAGGTCGAGGCCTCGATCCCGACGGGCTGGCACATCGGGCCGAAGTACTGGGGCGAACTCGAGGTCGTCATCCGAGACTTCGACGAGAACGATCGCCGCTCCGGACAGCCCGGTGACGAGGCGAGCATCTTCACGACCATGGTCCTCGACACGGGATGTCAGGGCACCTGCGCGCCAACCGACTGGGAAGAGCGTCTCAACGGCCCCGAGGGCTACTTGACCGAGCGACGCGGCAGCAAGGACCTGATGCGCGACGAGGCCCTCGCCGACGGATGGATCCAGGTCGAGCTCGACGGTGGCGACATCGAGGTGGAGGTCCTGCGCTGGCACGACGAGGCACCGCGGTACCTGAAGTGCGAGCTCGACATCGACGATGACGACGTCCACTTGCTGGACAGCTTCATCGAGGCATGCGTCTCGACGAACCCCCGGTGGTTCCCGTCCTGACCGTCAGGTCTGTTCGGGTCGCAGGGTCGGGAACAGGACGACGTCGCGGATCGTCGTGACGTCGGCGAGCAACATGACGAGGCGGTCCATCCCGATGCCGATGCCACCGGTGGGCGCGAGCCCGTACTCGAGGGCTCGGACGTAGTCGTCGTCGACGGCCATCGCCTCGTCATCGCCCGCGTCCTTCATCGCGGCCTGTTCCTCGAAGCGCGCGCGCTGCTCGACCGGATCGACGAGCTCGGAGAACCCGTTGCACAGCTCGCGGCCGGCCACGATCGCCTCGAAGCGCTCGGTGAGACCGGGCTTGTCGCGGTGGTCACGCGACAGCGGCGAGACCTCCTTGGGGTACTCGGTCACGAAGATCGGACCCCAGAGTTCGGCCTCGGTCGTCTTCTCGTAGATCTCGAGGATGAGCTTGCCGGGACCGTAGGAGGCCTTGTGCTCGACGCCGAACTTGTCGCACAGGGCGCGCAGCTCGTCGATCGGCGTGTCGAGGCCGATCTCGACGCCGGCGTGCTCGGCGATGAGCTCGGTCATCGTGGCTCGACGCCAGGGCGCGGTCAGGTCGACGTCGCGGCCGTCGTAGCTGATCACAGCCGACCCGGTGACCTCGATGGCCAGGTACTCCACGAGGTGCTCGACCAGGTCCATGATGTCGGTCCAGTCCGCGTAGGCCTGGTAGAGCTCCAGCATCGTGAACTCGGGGTTGTGGCGTGTCGACAGCCCCTCGTTGCGGAAGACGCGGGCGATCTCGAAGACCCGCTCGAAGCCGCCGACGGTGAGCCGCTTCAGGTACAGCTCGGGCGCGATCCGCAGGAACAGCTCCTGATCGAGCGCGTTGTGGTGCGTGGTGAACGGTCGTGCCAGCGCGCCGCCGGGGATGGGGTGGAAGACCGGCGTCTCGACCTCCATGAAGTCGCGATCCTCCAGCCACCGCCGCGTCAGCGACAGGACCTTGGACCGCATCTTGAAGGCGTCGCGTGCTTCCTCGGTGACCCAGAGGTCCACGTATCGCTGCCGGTAGCGCGTGTCGGGATCGGTGATGCCGTGCCACTTGTCGGGGAACGGCCGCGAGGCCTCGGCCAGGACATGCCAGCCCTCGACCTTGACCGACAGCTCGCCCTTGCGGGTCTTCATCACCTCGCCGGTGACCCCGATCCAGTCGCCGATGTTCAGGCCGACGAACTCGTCGAAACGCGGTGTCACCTTGCTGGGAGCGAAGAGCTGCACGCGGCCGGTCGAGTCCTGCAAGACGCCGAATGCCAGCTTGCCCTGGTCCCGCCGCAGCATCAGTCGGCCGGCGACCGTCACCTGCTTGCCCGTCTCCTCCCCGTCCTCCAGCGACGAGTACTCGTCGCGGATCGCACCGGTGGTGGTGTCGGGGTCGAAGCGGTAGGGCGTGCTCATAGGGCCCTCAGTGTCGCACCTCCACTGCCGGATGCCGACGCTTTCCGGGCGGTACCGTCGACGCATGGCGCGATGGGGAGTACAGCGTCGGCTCGACGTCCTCGTGGCGGTGGTCGTCGTCGGCCTCCTGGTGACGGTCTGGGTCGTGCGGCCCCGAACGACGCTCGACATCGACGATCCGAGCGGGGTCGTCGCAGACGCCGAGATGTTCACCGACCTCGTCGACGGTGAGCCACCCGATGTCGACGCCGACTTCGGGATCCACGCGGGAGCGGCGTCGTGCCCGCACTACGGCGGCGAGCTCGAGGTCGACCTGTCGCCTGACGGCATCGTCGAGCTGTCGTGGCAGGCCGAGGGACGCGGAGGATGCGACGACAGCTGTGAGTTCATCTGGGTCACCGGCTCGCTGACACCCGACTTCCGGGACGCCGAGCTCCGCCTCCGTGGGCTCGTATGCGGGACCTGGGAGGTCCGTGAGAACGTGTACTCGGGACGGTGAGGCCGACCGGTCAGAGCGGGTCCGACCAGGTCGGGTCGTCGAAGCGCTGTATCTCGACGAGGTGGCCGTCGGGGTCGCGCAGGAAGGCCTGCGTGATGCCGAACCGGGGGTTGTGGCCGACCGGCTTCTCGAACTCCACTCCACGCGCCGCGAGCTCGGCGCAGAAGTCCTCGGTGTCGTCCCGCACGATGGTCAGGATCACGCCGTCGGGGCTCGGCGGACCCGCGTGGTCGCACACGCCGATGAACCCGCCGGGAGCCACCCGGTAGATCCGGCAAGCACCCTGGTCGGTGGTCAGCTCGAGCCCGAGCACGTCGGCGTAGAAGTGGTGGGACCGGTCCAGATCGGCCACCTGGATGAACGTGATCGCAGCATCGCTGGTCATGGGACTCCTCGGGCGATCGGTTCCACAGCGGATCCGGAGGATCGGCTTGACGACAGGCGCCGTCGGGCGTCTCGGCGGCATCCGCACGACGACAAGCGTCGCCGTGCGGCTAGTGGATGTCGAGGCCGATGTCGAGCGCAGGCGCCGACTGGGTGAGGCGGCTGACCGAGATCATGTCGACCCCGGTCCCCGCGTAGGACGCGATCGTGTCGAGGCGGATGCCGCCGGAGGCCTCGAGGAGTGGACGTCGGCCCTCACCGATGATCGATTCGACGAGGGCCACCGCCTCCCGGACCTGATCCGGCGTCATGTTGTCGAGCAGGATCGCCTCGGCCCCGGCCCGCGTGGCCTCCTCGACCTGGTCCAGGCGATCCGCCTCGACCTCGATGGTCCGACCCGGCCACTGGTCGTGGGCTTGCTCGACCGCCTCGCTGATCGTCATCCCCATCAGGTGATTGTCCTTGAACATCAGCCACTCGCTGAGGTTGCCGCGGTGGTTGCGCCCGCCGCCGGCGCGGACCGCCGCCTTGGCGAGGGATCGGAGCCCGGGGATCGTCTTGCGCGTGTCCCACACCTTGGCGGTGCCACCCGTCGCCGCCTCGTCGACGTACTCCCGCACGAGCGTCGCGATCCCCGACAGGTGGCACATGAAGTTGAGCGCGGTGCGCTCCCCCGTGAGCACGGTGGTGAGTCGGCCGGACACCTCGCCGATCACGTCGCCCGGCCCGATCGCATCGCCGTCGGACAGCCGCCACTGGACGTCGACCTCGGGATCGACCTGACGGAACGTCTCGTCGGCACACAGTCGGCCTGCCAACACCCCGGCGTCGCGGGCCACGAACTGCGCCGTGGCCGTGGCCTCCGGCGGCAGCATCCGAGACGTCAGATCGCCGAGCGGCAGGAGGTCCTCGGCGAGCGCCCGGGCGACCGCGTCGCGCACGGCGTCCAACGGTGGTTCATACACACGAGACATGCCGCCAGCATGCCTCAACGCGGCCCCGATCGGCGGATGGGGGTCAGCGACCGTCGAAGGCCAGGACCTCCAGGGACCACTCGCCCCCGGGGTTGCCCGGTTCGAGGTCGAGCGTGACCTCGGTGGCGTGGCCGTACTCGGCGTCGTAGGTGACGTTCAGCACCGCGTCGTCGTCCGCGCGGGCGACCTCCTCGATGCGGAAGAACGTGGCCTCGACCGTGTAGATGGTCCGGTCCTCGAGCGCCGGGTCGGCGGTCTCGTACCCCGTCAGGATCCCGTCCTCCACGCTGACCGTCGCCGCGCCGACGGGTTGGTCGTCGATCGAGACCAGATAGGTGAGCTCGTAGCTGTCCGGCCCGCGGTCGGCCCACTTCTCGGCCGCGTCGATCACGCCCTGGCGCGCGGAGGATCCGGTCATGGCGCTGACGGCCATGAACAGGGTCAGCGCCGCGAATGGCGCCAGGAGGATGAGGAGGCGCCGAGCGCGACGACGATTGGGTTCCTTGACGGCGGGACCGTCGAGCACGGCTTCGTCGACGAGTTCGACCTTGGGCGCGCGTGGCATACCGATCTCATCGGCGTCGAGCGCTCAGGGCTGAGGGTCAGAGAATGACGATCAACAACCCGATGATCAGGGCCACGATCGGGATGGCCACCATGATCAGGTAGGAGCGAACGGCGCGAGTCGGGTCCTCACTGGGTCCGATGTCGAGGATCTTGCGCACGAACCCATGATGGCCCCTGAATCGTCACAGGGACAGGGCCCGAGGTCCCGTCCGGTCAGCCCAGGCCGCGGTTGTCCTGCTTGAGCGCGGTGTCGACGGTCAGCGCCGAGGCGACCACCAGCGACCGGAGGGGCTCTTCCAGCGGCTTGTGGACCTGGAGGACGTAGTTGTCGGCGGTGGTGAACAGGGTCTTGGCCACGCCTTCGAACGTCTTGGTGATGCGGGCCACCTCGGTGTCGCTCTCATCGAGAAGCGAGAAGTTCCACGCCCGCCAGTTCTCGGCCTGGATCCCGCCGATTCGCCGGCCGTTGTGGTTGTAGGAGAACCGGATCTTGCCGAACACGTTCTCCTGGGCGACCTCGCCGAGGTCGTTGCCGAGGCCGTCCTGGATGATCACGCGCGACTTCATGAACTTGGCGGGCCGCGTGACCTGCATCAAGACGTTGCCCTGCATGTCGACGACCTGCAGCTTGTGGGTGAGGAACTGGTCCATGGACCCGATGACCCGCAGAACCTTCTTGGCCATGTTCTGGCCGACCTGGCGCACGGCGCCGAGCTGGCGACCGCCGCGGTCGTAGATGGCGTACTCGTTGTTGACCTCGATCAGCTTGGCCTTCTGGTTCACCACCAGGATCGGCTCGCCGAAGATCGTGCCATCGCCCTCGAAGGACGTCTCGGCCGCGGCTCCCTGCTTGGCCGCGCTGTCCAGGTGCTTGTCCACCTGCGCCT
The DNA here is from genome assembly GCA_039029775.1 of Actinomycetota bacterium. Classification (GTDB taxonomy): domain Bacteria; phylum Actinomycetota; class Acidimicrobiia; order Acidimicrobiales; family UBA8592; genus JBCCFK01. The sequence continues at coordinate 7,293 of JBCCFK010000181.1, forward strand.
GGACCTTCTCGGGAGTCTGGGACCCGACCGGCATCTTCGCCTCACCGGTGGGGGCATCGGTGCTCTGTCGCCCGTGGGACGACACGTGCTCGGTCCAGACCGCGCCGTCCCAGTACCGGAGCTCGTGGCGGCCGAAGGGGTCCGGATACCAGTCGGCGGTGGGGTTCTGGCTCTCGGTCACGGCGAGAGGGTACCGCCCACGGGACCGGCGAGAGGCATCGCCTCGGCGTCAGTCGAGCGCCGGGAGGCCGGTCAGGTCGTGCGCACCGGCGTTGTCGAGGAGGCGTGGTACGCCGACCTGGGCAGCCACCAGGACGCGGACGTCGTCTCCGATCTCGTCGACGGGCGCCAGCGTCGCCGCATCGACCACCGCGACGTAGTCGAGGTCTGCCAGCGGCTCGGCCTCGAACATCTCGGTCATGAGCCGCTCGACCGCCGCTGGCGACCGCTCCCCCGCGCGCACCGCCTCGACGGCGGCGCGCAGCGAGCGGCTGAGAACCCGTCCTGCGACTCGCTGGTCCGCGTCGAGGTAGACGTTCCGGCTCGACATGGCGAGGCCGTCGGGCTCGCGCACGATCGGGCAGCCGACCACCTCGACCGGGAACGACAGGTCCGACGCCATACGCGTGACCACCTGGAGCTGCTGCCAGTCCTTCTCACCGAAGTACGCCCGGCAGGGACCGGCGATGTTGAACAGCTTGGCGACGACGGTCGCCACCCCGGCGAAGTGCGTGGGGCGCGAAGCGCCCTCCCACGATGCGGCGATCTCGGCCACCGTGACCTCGGTGGCGACGGGCTGCGGGTACATCTCCTCGACGGGAGGCACGAGCAGGAGGTCGACGCCGGCGGCCTCGCACCGCTCGGCGTCGGCGTCGAGGTCACGCGGGTAGTCCTCGAGGTCCTCGCCCTCGGCGAACTGGAGCGGGTTGACGAAGATCGTCGTCATCACCAGGTCGCAGTCGGCTGCCGCCGCCGTCATCAGCGACGCGTGGCCGGCGTGGAGGAAGCCCATGGTGGGGACGAGGCCGACCGTGAGGCCGTCGGCTCGTGCGGCGTCGAGGCGAACGCGGGCCTCGGCGATGGTGTGGACGATCTCCATGTGGCTATCCCTCCCCCGCCAGGCGTCGGGCTTCCTCGACCATCGCTTCGTAGCTCGCCCGCTCGTCGGGCGGCAAGTGCGCGAGATGTCGGTCGATGGTCTCGTCGTCGCCTCGGGCCGCCGGCCCGGTGAGTGCATCAGCCGCTCCCAGTGCCTCGACGTTGGCCAGCGACTGACGCGCAAGATCGAGGTACGCCTCCTGTGGGACCGAGATCGAGCGGGCCAGCCGTTCGACCTGACCCATGAGGGCGACCAGGTGGTTCGAGGCCACACACGCCGCGGCGTGGTAGACGGCTCGGTCCTCGTCGGGCACGGCGAACGACCGGCCCCCGAGCGCAGCGACGACATCGCCCAACACGGTGTCGCCCCCTGCCAGCGCGAACCAGCAGGAGGCTCGCAAGCGCTCGGCCCCCACCTCGGCGTTGGGCAGCGACATCAGGGGGTGGATCGACCCGACGCGGACGTGTGGCAGGAGCACCTCGAGGGTCAGAGAGCCGGCCACGTGCGCCACCACCGCGTCGCCGGGGTCGATGGCGCCCGCGACGTCGGCGACGGCGGCGAGGCGCACCTCGAGCGGCGCGTGCGGGCTGACGAAGGCCTCGATCATCCCGGCGACGAAGAGCATCGGGAACACCGGCGCCAGCAGGCGCCACGCC
>JBCCFK010000182.1:0-9021 GCA_039029775.1 Actinomycetota bacterium
GCCACATCCAGGCGAACACCGCGATGAGGGCGCTCGCGAGCGTTGCGGCGAGGACGGTCGACAGCCGGTCGGCGAGCATCGCGACGGCGACGATGACCAACGGGAGGATGACCACCACCTGCCGGCCCGGCCACCACCACCCGTGCATGGTCAGCGCCACCCATGTCGCAGTGGCCCATCCGGCAGCGATCGTCGCCACGACGAGCGGCCACATGCGGCTGCGTCGCGCGACGAACCAGGCGAGTGCCGGCAGGGCGAGCACGAATCCGGGCATCCAGGCGATGAGCCCGAAGCCTCGATCGACGAGGAGGCCGATCAACCGCCGGGTGCGTCCGACATAGTTCGGGTTGTTGCCCACCACCAGGAACTCGCCGTCGATGAAGTGGTCCCCGGAGGCGTAGACCGTCCACCCGCCGTAGATGCGACGGTGCACGACGAGGTAGATGATGCCAGCGAGGGTCAGGATGCCGACCTGCCACCAGCGCTCGCGCCGCGACGATCGCCAGAGCATGCCCAGCGTCAAGACCGCAGCGACGGGCGCGTACTTCACCGCGAGCCACGGCAACGCCACCACGGCGAAGATGATCGTCGCCTGCTCCCGGCGTCTGAGCGTGGGCGCGGTCAGCGCCCAGAACGCGAGAACCACGCACGCCGCGGCCGGCATCTCCGGATAGACCTGCGTCGCGTAGGCGGTCATGGGTGGGGAGACGAAGAACGCACTCACCACCAGGCCGGCGATGCCCGGTCGGACGCCGTATCGCCGGACCGCGAGGGCGACCGTCCCCGCCGCGGTCAGTGCTGCGATGAACGCCAGTCCCGCCTTCGCCGCCTGCCAGCCGCCGAGGCCCATCGGCGCCGCGAGCAGCAGCGGCAGGAGCGGGTCGTGGGGGCTGATGCGTTGGCCCGAATCGTTGAGGGGGATCGTCTGCTGGTTGAGGTTGATCTCGTGGTACGGCAAGAACGCGCGTTCCTCGATCTCGTCGCTGATGTCGAGATCGAAGTCCTCGGCCAGGCTGAGCGCGGTGGTGAGGTACTGCGGCTCGTCGGCGGTGACCCTGGCGCCGTAGGTGGCTCGGGCGTCGATCGCGAGGACGCCGACCGCGAAGGTGACGAGGCCGGTGACCAGTGCGGCAATGACGAGGGGGCGGACGTCTCGCACGTCCGACATCTTGGTCGGCGCGGACACCTCGGGTGAACCTCGCCCGGTCAGGCTCGCCATCGGCCGCAATGTATCGGGATGTCGAGCGGTTGCGTAAGGCTGCCTTAACGCGCCTAGGGTTGCGCTCCGTGAACATCGCCTCCTGGCTCCGAAGCCGTTTCTCGACGCGGGCCGTGGTCCTGCTCGCCGCGGTCGTCACCGGCATCGCCATCGGCCTGGTGGCTGTGGCCGTCGACCCGCAGGACATCCGCGACGTCGCCGGCCAGGCACGCGACGAACCCTTCCGCCTCGTGGCGGTGTGCGCGGCGTTCGGTGCCGCATTCGTTCTCCGCTCGGTCGCCTGGCGTCTGGTCCTGCCCAAGGTCTCCTTCGGTCATGCGCTGGCGGGTATCCACGTCGCCCTGGGCGGCAACCACGTGTTGCCGCTGCGCCTCGGTGAGCCGCTCCGGGTGCTGAGCGTGGTCCGGCGGTCCGATGTCAGTGTCGAAGCGGCCACGGCGTCGACGGTCACGCTTCGAGCCGCCGATCTCCTGGCGGTCGTCGCCTTGGGTGTGGCGGTCGCTCCCGCAGCCTTCTTCGACGTGCTCGGCGCACTCACCTGGCTGGCGCTCGCCCTCACCGTGGTGGCGCTGGTCGTCGCCTGGCGGTGGCTCGCACGCGTCGCCGCTCGCCGATCCGACGTGCGGCTCCCGGGCCCCGTCGCCCTGGGACTGTCGGCGTTCGCCTGGGTCCTGGAGTCGGCGCTCGTGTGGCAGTCCGCGCAGTGGGCGGGCATCGATGCCACGTGGAGCGATGCGATGCTCGTCACCACCGTGGCCGTGGCGTCGCAGGTCGTGGCCATCGCCCCGGGCGGCATCGGCACCTACGAGGCGGCGGCGGTCGCCGCGTACGTCGCGCTGGGCCACGACGCCGAGCTGGCGTTGGCCGCTGCGCTCAGCGCCCACGCCATCAAGACCGCCTACTCGCTGCTGGTCGGGCTCATCGGCGTCTTCGCCCCCTCGCCGTCGCTGGTCGGCCGACTCCGGCTCCGGGCCGCCGAGAACGCCCCGGAGACACAACGGATCGTCGACGACGCCCCGGTCATCCTGTTCATGCCCGCCTACAACGAGGAAGCAGCGGTCGGCGCATGCGTGCGGCGCGCTCCGGAGCAGGTGCTCGGTCGGCGCGTCGACGTCCTCGTGATCGACGATGGATCCGCCGACGACACCGCAGCTCGAGCCGGCGCCGCGGGCGCCGAGGTGATCTCCCTACCGGAGAACCGAGGCCTTGGCGCTGCGGTCCGCGTCGGCATGCAGGCGGGCGTCGAACGCGGTGCAGCTGCGGTCGTCTTCTGCGACGCGGACGGCGAGTATCCGCCCGAGGAGTTGGAGAACCTGGTTCGGCCGATCCTCGACGACGAGGCGGACTACGTGGTGGGGAGCCGCTTCCTGGGCACGATCGAACACATGCGTCCGCACCGTCGGTTCGGCAATCACGTTCTCACGAGGACGCTCTCGTTCGTCGCCCGCCGGCGCATCAGCGACGGCCAGACCGGGTACCGGGCGTTCTCGCCGACCGCGGCTGCGGACGCCGAGATCATCCACGACTTCAACTACGCCCAGGTCATCACCCTCGATCTGCTCGGCAAGGGGTACCGGTATCTCGAGGTGCCGATCAGCTATCACTTCCGGACCACCGGTGAGAGCTTCATCAAGCTCGGCCGCTATCTGCGCAACGTCGTGCCTGCGGTGTATCGCGAGCTGAACACCGTGGAGCCCGCGACGGTGTCGGAGGCGCAGCCACACTGAGTGCCGTTTGCCTTGTGGTAGCTGTTAGGTATCCCTTATAGTCCTCGGTCGACCCAATACCCCACCGAGGTTTCAAGATGAACACCCACCCCCGGAAGCGGCTTCGCTTCCTCCTGATCGCGGTGCTCGCGGTCTTTGCGATGGTCGCCGCCGCATGCGGCGATGACGACGACGGCGCCAGCGTGCGCGAGATCAGCGGGGACTCGGGCTCGTCCGGCTCCGGGTCCGGTTCTGGATCGGGCAGCGGTTCGGGCTCCGGTTCCGGCAGCGGCTCAGGCTCCGGTTCGGGCTCAGGCTCCGGTTCGGGCAGCGGCTCCGGCAGTGCATCGGCTTCTGCCTCCGGCAGCGGCTCGGGCTCTGGTAGCGCATCCGCGTCGGCCTCCGGCTCCGGTTCGAGCAGCGCCTCGGCTTCGGGCAGCGGCTCGGCATCGGCCCCCGCTGACGAACTCGCGGCGACGCCCGGCGACGGCGGCTACGACTACGCCTCGAACGTCGACTCCCACCGTCTGGTGCCGATCGACCTGTGCGGCATCGGCGACCTGCTCGACGCCGGCGACTTCGATGCGGTGGCCACGATCTACCGCGACGGCGTGAACTCGGTGAAGAGTGACGGCACCATCCGCTCCATCGGCGGCTTCGCCGCTCGTGACGACCGGGCCCACGGCCACGACGGCTTCTACGGCACGCCGACGCCGCTGGACGACTTCGTCACCGCTGCGCTCGAAGGCACCGGCATCTTCGAGGGCCAGCCCGACGCGGTTCGGTCGCAGGGCTCGGAGAAGGGCATCCGCAACATGGTGATGATCGCCTGGGTCGTCCACGAGCTGAACACCGCACTGGCCAAGGCCGCCGACGGCAACTACGACATCCAGTCCGGTGCGGTGCACAACTGGGACGAGGGCTGGGCGTTCTACCACGGCGCCGAGTCGGGTTGTGCCCCGTTCGGCACCGCCAACAGTCGGGCCGGCAACTTCGGCACCCAGGGCTCCGACGGCGAGACCGCTCAGGCCAACGAGGCGATCCTCGCCGCGATGATCGCCGGCCGCGATGCGCTGCTCGCCGAGGACATCCCCGGAACCGAGGCCGCTGCGGCTGAGGTCGTCAAGAACGTGGCCATCACCTACTCCCAGGCCGTCATCCGGTACGCGTCCCTGATCGAGGGCGACCTCGCCGACGGCGACGACGCCAAGGCCAAGGAGCACCAGGCAGAGGGCCTCGCCTTCTGGCGGGTCATCGAGCCCTACGTGGTCCCGGCCGGCGCCGACGGCGATGCGATCAACACCATCTTCGACCTCGCGAACGAGCCGGGGGCGAACGGCTACGGCGACGAGGTCAGGGCCGCCCTGCAGGGCGCCTGGGATGCACTCGGCATCACCGAAGCCGACATCGGGACGCTTCAGTAGCGGATCCCGGACGCCATGACGGCCCTCCACGGGTCACCCGATTTCGTTGGTCGGGGTCCGATGTCATGGCACCGCATGTGAGGCCGGTCAGCCGGGCGCGCGTCGCCCCGCGGACCGGCCCACAAGCCAGCGTCAGGCGTTGACCCGCTTGGCGCTGCGAGCCAACGGGATGCACAGCGGCGTCCCCGTCTCGGGGTCGTCGATCACCTTGACCGGCAGCCCGAAGACCTTCTCGATCAGCTCCGGCGTGACCACCGTTGACGGGTCGCCGGACGCCTCGATGTTGCCGTCGGCCATGGCGATGAGGTGGGAGGCGTACCTGCACGCCTGGTTCAGGTCGTGGAGCACCATCACGATGGTCCGACCCTCGGTCTCGTTGAGCTCCTGGAGCAGGTCGAGGACCTCCATCTGGTGCGCGATGTCGAGGTAGGTCGTCGGCTCGTCCAGGAGCATGAGTGGCGTGTCCTGTGCGAGCGACATCGCGATCCAGGCACGCTGGCGCTGGCCGCCGGAGAGTTCGTCGACGCTGCGGTCGGCCATCTCGGTCATGTTGGTGAGTTCGAGCGCCCGCGTGACCGCGGCCTCGTCACCGGCCGACCACTGGTCGAACATGCGCTGATGCGGGTAGCGGCCCCGGCGGACCAGGTCGCCGACGAGAACCCCGTCGGGAGCCCGAGGAGCCTGGGGCAGCAACCCGAGGCGGGTGGCGACCGACTTCGTCGACTGCCGGTGGATGTCCTCGCCGTCGAGCACCACCGTGCCCACGGCGGGCTTCAGGAGTCGGGCCAGGGCCCGGAGCAGGGTCGACTTGCCGCACCCGTTCGCGCCGACGACGACGGTGATCTCGCCGGTGGGGACATCGGTGGTCAGGTCCTCGACGATCATCGGTCCGCCGTAGGTCAGCGAGAGTTCGGTCGCCGAGAGTCTCGATTCGTGGTCAGACGGCACGGTTGTACCGCGCAAGCAGGAAGAGGAAGTAGGGGCCACCGAGCGCCGCGGTGACGACGCCGGCCGGCAGGATCGTGGGAGCGAACAGGCGCTGCGCGATCAGGTCCGCCCCGAGGAGGAACACCGCGCCCAGCAATGCGGTGAACAACAGCACGCCTCCGGTCAGGTTGCCCGCGAGCAAGCGCGCCAGGTGGGGGACGAGCAGGGCCACGAAGCCGAGCGGGCCCACGACGGCGACCGCGATGGCCGCCAGGCCCGACCCCACGGTGATCAGCAGCAGCCGGTCGCGCTCGACGTGCAGGCCCATCGAGGCGGCAGCGTCGTCACCGAGCTGCAGGATGCGCAGCCGCCGCATGAGGAAGAACGCCGGCGGCATCAGGATCGCCAGACCGATGGCCAACGTCCGGGCGTCGTCCCACGACGCGCCGAAGAGCGACCCGGCCTGCCAGCGAGCCGCGGCGATGACGCGCTCGATCGGGTAGCGGACCTGCATGAACGTGATCGCAGCGGTCAGCACCGAGTTGATGCCGATCCCCACCAAGACCAGTCGGGAGCCGCTGACCCCTCGCTTCCAGGCCAGGAGGTAGATCACGATCGCTGTACTGACGGCGCCGATGAACGCCGCGTAGGGGAGGATCGAGACGTCGCCGCCGACCACCAGGATGAACACCGCACACACGGCCGCACCGCTGTTGATGCCGATGATGTCGGGGCTGACGAGCGGGTTGCCGATGAGGCCCTGGAAGATCGCGCCCGACATCGCCAGGCACATGCCGGCGAGGACGGCGACGGTCACCCGGGGGAAACGGAGCGTGTTGACGATGAAGTCGAACTCGCCGCCGCGATCCCACAACGCGGTCCGCAACGCGTCGCCGGGCGAGATGGGGAAGTCGCCCACGATGAGGCCGACCACCATCAGCCCCAGGACGGCGAGGACGCCGCCCAGCGCTAACCAGAGCACGCGGACCTGGACCAGGCCGCTCAGGCCGGTCCGTCGATACTCGGCCCAGCGTGAGGGGATGTACTCCGAGTAGCGGAGCGCGATGCCGATCACCAGCATCCCGCCGAAGACGGCGACGAGGGTGTCGAGAGCGGGGGCGGCGATCGCGAACATCACAGCTCCGCCAGCTTGGTGAAGCGGACCAGATAGATGAGGAAGGGGGCGCCGACCGCAGCGGTCACGATGCCGACCTGCAGCTCCGCGGGCCGCACCACGACCCGGCCGACGACGTCGGAGGCCAACAGGAGACAGGGACCGAGCAGCAGGCTGTAGAGCATGATCCAGCGATAGTCGGGGCCCACGATCGAGCGGACCATGTGGGGGATCGCCAGGCCGATGAAGGCGACGGGCCCGGCGATGGCCACGGCGGAACCGGCGAGGAGCACGACGGTGACACCGGCGGCCGCTCGGACCAGCGCCGTCCGCTGGCCCAGGCCGGCGGCGACGTCGTCGCCCATGGAGAGCAGGTTGATCTGCCTGCCCATGAACAGGCCCACGACGAGCGATGCGACGATGATCGGGAAGAGCAGCCGGAGTTCGTCGGTGCCGCGACCGGCGATGGACCCGGCGAGCCAGAACCGGGCCTGGTCCAGCGTCTCCTGATCGAGAAGGAGGAGGGACGTGGTCCACGCACCCAGCAGCGCGGTGACCACGGCGCCCGCCAGGGCCAGCTTGACGGGTGTTGCTCCGCCATGACCGACCGACGCCACCGAGTAGACCAGGACCGCAGCGCCGAGGGCCCCGGCGAAGGCGAACCAGACGTAGCCCTCGGGGGTGACCACGCCGGCCAGGAAGATCGCGGTGACGATGGCGAACGAGGCCCCGGCGTTGACCCCGAGGATGCCCGGTGCGCCGAGGGGGTTGCGGGTCACGCCCTGGGTGATCGCGCCGGCCACGGCCAGACAGGCGCCTGCGGCAGCGCCGATCAGGGTGCGCGGCGCGCGCAGCTCGCGGACGACGATCTGACCCTGGTCGGTGGCGTCGTAGTCGAAGATGGCGTTCCATGCCTGCGCGGTCGAGATCTCGAGCGACCCGCACCGGAGACTCAGCAGCACGAAGAAGGCCAGGAGCGCAATGGCGAACGGGACGCCGGCAGCGTGTGCGACCAGGAGCGGGCCGGTGTTGGCGTCGCGGCGCCGCGACCACGACCCGAAGACGATCGGGGCGACGGTCAACACAACGAGAATGATTGTGATTTCCAGCCACGAACAGCGCACCGCGCCGAATAATAGGCATTCCTAACACCCAGGGCTAACTTGGCACCGGACCGTCCGAAGGAGCACGCGTGGACCCATCCGATCGCCGCCGACCCATCGCCTGGAGACACGGCCTCATCGCCGTTCTCGCGGCCATGGCCCTCATCGCCGGCGCCTGTGGAGGCGACGACGACGAGCCGGGAGCGGCATCGCCGAGCGCCTCGGAGCCGACCGGAACCGAAGAGCCGGCCGAGCCGGCCGACACCGAGGAACCAGCTGACGCGGCCGAGGAACCGGCGGCCCAGGAGACCCCGACCGAGGTCCCCGCGACGCCCGAGCCGGAGGCGCCTGCGACCCGCATCGTCGAACACGGGCTCGGGACCACCGAGGTGCCGGGTCGAGCCGAGCGGATCGTGGTGATGGACCCCGGCACGATCCTGCCGACGCTGCTCTTCCTGGGCCAGCCCGTCGTGGCTGCACCGCTGCCGGCCGAGCCGTTCCCGAGCCGACTCGTGAGCGAGGAGGATCTCTCCGCGATCACATCGGTCGGGCTGCCAGATGTGTCGTTCGAGTTGATCGCGGCCAGCGAGCCGGACCTGATCATCGGCTTCGATCTGTCGCTGGCCGACACCTACGACCAGCTGTCGCAGATCGCGCCGACCGTCGCCGTCGAGCTCGACCTGAACGACTGGCGAGGCAACGCCGAGCGCATCGGCATCGCCGTGGGCATCGAGGACGAGATGGCCGCAGCGCTGGCCGACTACGACGCCCGCGTGGCCCAGCTCCAGACCGACCTCGGCGACACGCTCGACACCGAGGTGTCGGTGGTGCGTGCCCTGGGTCAGCTGATCCGGCTCCACACCAGGTTCCACTTCGCCGGGCAGGTCCTCGACGACGTCGGGTTCGCTCGGCCCGAGGCACAACGAACCGACGATCCGGAGGTCCGCCTCGTGCAGATCTCCCTCGAGGAACTGCCCCAGGCCGACGGCGATGTGATGTTCGTCTTCGGCGCCGGGTCGCTCGGCAGCCTCGGCGGCGACGAGGTCAGCGAGGTCGTGCAGGCGATCCTCGATCACCCGCTCTACCCGACACTCGCCGTCGCCCAGAGTGACGCCGTCTTCGTCGTCGATCCGCTCGGGTGGCAGCAAGGTGGCCTGCCAGCTGCCAACCTGATACTCGACGACCTCGAGGAGGCCTTCCTTTCATGAGCACCCGACCGACCAGCCACGGCGGTGGTGAAGCCGGCCCGCCCATCGCCGGCGACCCCAGCACCTTTCCGAGCGACGCCGAGCTCTCGCGCACGCTCGTCGCGGCAAACCGGATCGCGAGCCTCTCGACCCTCACCGCCGAGGGCTATCCGTACGGCTCGGTCGTGTCGTATGCCGCGGACGACGACGGCGCGCCCGTCGTGCTGATCTCGGAGCAATTCCCTTGGGTGGGCGGTGCTGGAGGTAGATCAAAAGGGAAATCCGCTCGGCCTCTTGGATGCCGGGGTTCGCATCTTTCCCGAGGGGCGCGATGCGAAAAC
>JBCCFK010000183.1:0-8864 GCA_039029775.1 Actinomycetota bacterium
ATTCCATGCAGATGCAGTTTTGTACGCTCATTACACTAGACCTATGTGTCGAAGCAGTTTTGCCAAGTCTCTGAGTTTTGTGTTGATGAATCGTCACTTTGTAACCTTCACTTTATTGTTCTGTGCGCCGCCTCGCCTGCTCGAGGACTGGCTCAAGGACTGGGCCGGCGTCCACAGTCTCGACACCCCGCTGTCGGTGCTGCTGCGCCCGCACACCCCTGGCTCGGAGATCCTCGAGCTCCAGGTCACGGGCAACGGCGACGTCTACGCCAACGTGGTGTTCTCGGTGATCAACGACCGCCGCGGTCGTCCGATCCTGATGGTGCGCGATCAGAACAACTACCGCGAGGAGATGCGGCGCAAGCGACTCATGTCGATCATGCACCTGTTCCTGATCCACCGGTACAAGATCGACGCCATCCACTTCCTGGCACCGACCGACGACAACCACAAGATGGCCGAGGGCATGGCCAACAACGGTGTCTTCGGCAACGTGACCGACGAGGTGGGCGAGATCATCGTGGCCGAGGTCGCCACCGACGACGTGGCCCCGCTGCTCACCGACGACAGCACCGCGATCGCCGGCTTCATCGCCGGCACGCCCGGCTGACTTCTTTGGGCCAGCGATAATCCGCTGACTCGTTTGGCCGGCGATAATCCGCCGGCCGGTGTCGGCAGGAACCCTGCCGGGTTCCCGCCGTCCCTCGCATGAGGGGCGGCTCCGCCGCGTCCGGGCGTCCGTCGACGTCTCTGGTTGCGGTCAGTCCCAAGACAGCGCGAAGCGAGCCGGGCCTCTGCGGTCCGGCTCTCTCGCATTCAGCAGACGTTGAGACAGGTCGGAGGACGCCCGCTGCGGCGCAGCCGCCGTGCGGCGAGGGACGGTCCTCCGACACACGCCCGGCGGATTATCGCCGGGCAGAAGAGTCAGGACCGCCAATTATTCAGACCAGGCCTTGACCTTCTCGATGATCTCGAGGGGGTTCTCGCCGACGGGCTGGATCTGCAGGTGGGTGACACCGACGTCCTTGAAGACCTGGATGCGCTCCCGCACGCGGCCCTCGTCGCCGGTCAGGGTGGCCATGTCGACGTAGTCGTCGGGGATGAGCGCCATCGCCTCGTTGCGGTGGCCGTCGAGGAACAGGTCCTGGATCTTGACGGCCTCCTCCTCCCAGCCGTAGCGCTTGAACAGGTCGTTGTAGAAGTTCTTGCCGCGAGCACCCATGCCGCCCACGTAGAAGCCGGCGTTCGCACGGGCGCCCTCGCGGGCCTCCTGTACCTCGGGGCCGTCGCCGATGGCGACGACGCCGCCGGCGAAGATCTGGACCTCGCCCAGGTCGTCGCTGCGCTTGGCCATGCCGGCGTCGATCGACTCGCCCCAGACGTCGCGGAACTTGTCGGGGACGAAGAAGATCGGCAGCCAACCGTTCGCGGCCTCGATCGTCATCTCGACGTTCTTCGGGCCGATCGACGCCACCACCACGGGGATGTCCTGGCGGAGCGGGTGGTGCATGAACTTGAGGGGCTTGCCGAGGCCGGTGCCCTGCTCGGCGGGCAGCGGGAGCTTGACCGCACGGCCGTCGTGTTCGACGCGCTCGCGGGCCCACACCTTGCGGCAGATGTCGATGACATCGCGGGTCGTCCCGATCGGCTTGGTGTAGGGCACGCCGTGCCAGCCCTCGATGACCTGGGGGCCCGAGGTGCCGAGGCCCAGGATGAACCGTCCGCCCGAGAGGGCGTCGATCGTGGCCGCGCTCTGGGCGATGAGGGCGGGAGAGCGGGAGTACAGCGGCATGATGCCGGTCATCAGCTCCACGCGCTCGGTCTTGGCGGCCACGTAGCCGAGGGTCGAGACCATGTCGAAGCCGTAGATCTCCGGGGTCACCACCACGTCGATGCCGGCGGACTCCATGTCCTGGATCTGCTTGGTGAGCTTGGCCGGGTCACCGGTGAACTGGAACGTCGTTGCGAGCTTCATGGCCAAGGTTCTAGCCGCGTCCTCGTGCCCGCGCCCAAGCTGGCGCGGACGAGCCATGTGCGGCGGCACTAACCTCGGCCGCCCATGGACACCGACGCCGCCCCTCCGGTCGACGAGCAGGTCGTCATCGTCGGCTGCGGCCCCGTCGGTGCCGGTCTGGCGATCGCGTTGTGCGACCACGGCTTCCGGGTCACGGTCGCCGAGCGGCACCGGACGATGTACCACCTGCCCCGAGCGATCATGTTGGCCGAGGACGTGCGTCGTTCGTTCCGACACCACGGCCTCGAGCCGCACATCGACCCGATGGTCACGCCGATGTACGGCGCCGAGTTCGTCGACAAGGACAGGACCCACCTGTTGGGGTTCGAGTTGCCGGAGGGCTCGCTGGGCGCGCTGGGCCTTCCGAACTCGAGCATGTTCCACCAGCCCGACCTCGACTTCATGTTGCGGACGGTGGCCAAGGAGCGCGGCGCCGACCTGCGGCTCGGCGCGACGGTCACCGGCATCGACCAGCGTGACGGCGAGGTCGCGGTGACCCTCGACGATGGCTCGACACTCACCGCCGGATGGGTGGTCGGGTGCGACGGTGCGCAGAGCTCGGTGCGGTCCTTGGTCGGCATCGGCACCGAGGACCTCGGTTTCGATCAGGACTGGCTCGTGGTCGACATCGACGGTTGGCGGGGTGCCGAGAAGAAGCTCGCGCGGGTCGCGCAGCAGATCTGCGATCCCGCTCGGCCCGCCACGTTCGTGCCCGGGCACGCTCATCATCTCCGGTGGGAGTTCCAGCTTCAGCCTGGTGAGAAGGCCGAGGAGCTCGAGCGCCCCGAGAGGGTGTGGGAGCTGGTGAAGCCGTGGCTCGACCCGGCAGACGGCAGCCTCATCCGCGCCGTGGTGTACCGCTTCCACGCCATGGTCGCCGACCGCATGCGCGAGGGTCGCGTGTTCCTCGCGGGAGACGCCGCTCATCAGATGCCGCCGTTCCTCGGGCAGGGCCTCAACAGCGGCTTCCGCGACGTCCTGAACCTCGCATGGAAGCTCCGCCTCGTGGTCGATGGCCTCGCCGGCGACGCCCTGCTCGACACCTACGACGCGGAACGACTGCCGCACGCCCGCGGCGTCGTCGAGCACGCGGCCGATGTCGGCCGTCTGATCGACTCGCTCGCCGGCCGCGTCGACCACGAGGTCGACGAGAGCTCGGGGTACGGCGGGGGTCGACCGTTCCCGTTCCTGGAGTCGGGGGCCGTGGTCGGGGAGTCAGCGCTGGTCGGAAGGCCGCTCAGGCAGGTCCGGCCCGGCGGCGCGTTCACCGACGACCTCCTCGATCCGGGCTTCAACGTGGTCGCCGACGGCGCGATCGATGCCGTGCCCGCGCCGCTCGCCGGCGTCGTCGACCGGGTGGTCACCGTGCCCGAGGACCTGCTCGGAGGTCACGCCGCGCTCATCGTCCGCCCCGACCACATCGTGGCCGCGGCCGCCGACGACGCCGCCTCGCTCGAGACGGTTGCCTCGCAGCTGGCGGCCGTTGCCGCGCTGATCTGATCAGAGGTCGGCCAGCAGCGTGGATCGCGTCGCTTCCCACGTCGCGCCGTTGCGCGCCACCAGCAGCCCCGACCGGTCGTCGCCGACCCGGTAGTCGTCGCCCTCGACCCGGCGCGCCGCTCCACCTGCCTCCCGGACCAGCAGGGCACCGGGCGCGTGGTCCCATGGATACGTGCGCCAGTAGAAGACGTAGTCGAGGTCTCCGGTGGCGACCCGCCCGTACTCGACGGCCGAACAGATGGTGCTCGGGTCGAGCGGGCCGATGCGGTCCACTCCGCCCTCGACCCGCGGGCGGACGTCGTCGGGCAGGAAGCGGGTCTTCACCACGCCGCTGATGTCGGCGGGCACCGGCGCGTCCTGGCCGAGCGACAGGACCAGGTCGTTTCGGGTCGCGCCTGCGCCCCGCTCGGCGAGAAAGGTCTCGGCCCGGACCGGGAGGTGGATCCACGAACGCACGATCTCGCCACCCGTCACCTGGGCCACCATCACACCGAAGTCGGGGGTGCCCGCTGCGAAGTTCCCGGTTCCGTCGATGGGGTCGACGATCCAGACGTCGTCGGCGGACCCGAGCGCCTGCAGGACGCCCGGATCGTCCGAAACGGCCTCCTCGCCCACCACCGCGGACCCGGGGACAAGGTCGACCAGCCGGGTGGCCAGCGCCTGCTCGGCCTCGATGTCGGCCACGGTGACGACGTCGCCCGGGTCCTTCTCGGCGATGTCGGCGGCGTCGAGCGATCGCCACCTCGGCACGATCACCTCCTCGGCAACCTCCGCGATGATCGTCTCGACACTGGCGATGAGGCCCCTCACACCGGCGAGTGTTTCACGAACCGAAACGCTCAGGCGTCGGTCTCGTGGAGCCAGGGGGTGTGGCACAGCCCGATCAGGACGCCATCGGGGTCGAGCAGGCGGGCGATCTCCTGGCCCCAGGGCTCGGTCTTGGCGCCGTGGATGAGCGTGTAGCCGGCACCTTCCATCTCCGCCGCCGCGCCGGCGACGTCGTCGACCTCGAGTTCCATCGTGGCCTGTGGCACCGGGACGTCGTCCGGCCACTCCTGCGTGCCGAAGCACGACTCGGCGGCCGCCGACAACGGCCACAGGCCCAGGTGCTTGACCCCGTCGAACCCGTCGAGCGCCGAGTACTCAGGGGTCAGGTCGGTGAGGGGCAGCCCCAGCGCGTCCTTGTAGAAGGCACGCGTGGCGGCAGGATCCTTGACGATGGGGCCGAAGCCGGCGACGAAGAGCACGTTCATGGACCCAGCATGGCGCGCGCAGGCCACGGGGTCTTGAACGAAACGGACTTCAGGCGAAGTACGCCGATGGTGTGAGGCCGGTGAGCCGCTTCACCTCGCGACTGAGATGGGCCTGGTCGCTGTAGCCGACCGTGGCGGCGGCGGCTGCGAGGTCCTGGTCGGGTCGGTCGCACAGCCGGCGCACCGCGTTGAAGCGCTCGATTCGGCGCAGGGTCGCCGGCCCGTAGCCGATCGACCAGTGGAAGCGTCGACGGAGCTGGCGCTCGCCGATGCCCGGATCGAGACCGCTCAAGGCGAGCTCGACCGACCGGTCCGGTTCCCAGCGGTCATGGATCCTGTCCCGGAGCGCGTCGAGCAGAACCGGCAGTCCGGCCGCGGTGTCCTCCTCGTCGCGGAGGCGGGCCCAGCGCGGGTCACTCCAGATGTCGACCAGTTCGATCCGCCGGTCCGTGGTCTCGTGGACGCCCGCGCCCGTGATCGCCGCGGCCCGTCCGCGGCGGATCTGCACGCGGACGTAGGGCGCGCCGCGTCCGATGATCGACGTCGATGGACCGGTGTCGGGGCCGGCGAGGAACGGTGTGGTGCCAGGACACCAGAGGACGTCCACCTCGGCATCGGGCACGATCAGTGCACCCTCCGCACCCTCGGTCGCTCTCCCGACCTCGACGGCGGTGACGATGCGTCGCAGCGGGTCGTGCCTGTCCACGGGACAAGTGTGGCCCAGCCGGTCCCGGCAGCTCCACCGCCGCCGACGGCGCACGAGCGCACGAGGTCTGCGAGCATGGTCGGGACGCGACACGGAGGCCGACATGGCAGACCTCGATGACGTCCGGGACTTCCTCGCCGACGAGCACGGGCTCGCGGTCGTGAGCACCACGCAGGCCGACGGACGGGTGCTGTCCAGCGTCGTGAACTGCGGCGTGGCCACCCATCCGGAGACGGGCGCGGAGACCGTCGCCCTGGTGTCGCGCGGGGGAGCCGCTCGCTTGGCCCACGTCCGCCGGGGGAGCGAGGTCACCGTTGCGGCCCAGCGCGGGTGGCGGTGGGTCGCGGTCACCGGCCCCTGTGACCTGATCGGTCCGGACGACCCGGCCGAGGGCATGGACGACGAGCGGTTGCGCATGCTCCTCCGCGAGGTGTTCCAGGCCGCGGGCGGAACCCACGACGACTGGGACGACTACGACCGGGTGATGGCCGAGGACCGACGCTGTTGCATGTTCGTCGACCCCGCCCGGATCATCGGTCAGGTCTGACCCCGGCCGCGCGTCACGCTGAGCCGTAGGCGGGATCGCTGCGGTCGTGTCGGCCCCGGAGGTACTCGGGGCCGAAGGGGGACGTCCGGACCTCGTCCAGCCGGTTCCACTCCACGACGATCCTGCGGTCGGCTATCCGCCACTCTCCGCCTCGTCGCTCGAACCGGTCCACGTACCGCAGGCCGGCGATCGAGTCGACGTCCTCGCCCTGGAGGCGGTGATACGCCACGCAGTACGTCTCGGTCCTCGCCTCGTCGCCGTCGAGCTCGATCAGGACGTTGCCGAGGAAGTGCATCGTGGTCTCGAACCTCCGCAGCGTCTCGGTCACCCACGGGATGAACTCCTCGACCGGGCCCTTGAAGCGGCCGTGGTCGTCGGCGGCCCCGGGGTGATAGCACGACGCCACCAGGTCGAAGTCCCGGCGGTCGATGCCGCGGGCATAGCGCATCAGGACATCGTGGATGTCCTGCCGGTCGATGAGGGTCTGGACGTCGTTCACGTTCGCACCTGGGTCGTCGGGACTTGCCTCGGGCCATCGTCGCACCCGGGTGGTTCACTTGTCGCATGGCGAAGCTCTGGTACGTCTCGCACCCCGAGGTGCGGATCGACAGCGAGGTGCCGGTGCCGCGGTGGGGCCTGACCGACCACGGGAGGGCCCGAGCCGAGGCGATGTGTCGTCAGCCGTGGATCGCCGAGATCGACCGGATCGTGAGCAGTGACGAGACCAAGGCCCTCGAGCTGGCCGCCGTGGTCGCGGCGGCACGTGGCGTGCCGATCGACGTGCGGGCCTCGCAGGCCGAGACCGATCGCAGTGCCACCGGATTCCTGCCTCCGGAGGCCTACGGCAGGGTCTCCGATGCCTGGTTCGCTTCGCCCGACGAAGCGCCCAGCGGCTGGGAGCCTGCCCGAGTCGTCCAGGACCGGGTGGTGCTCGGGCTCGAGGACGTCTTCGGCGGCGATCAGAACGTCATGGTCGCGGGTCACGGCGGCGCCGGGACGTTGCTGTGGTGTCGTCTCAGCGGGACCGCCATCGCGGCGTCACACGACCAGCCGGGCGCCGGGCACTACTTCACCGTCGACCTCGCCACGCGTCGGCCCGAGCACCAGTGGCGGGCCATCGACGACATCGAGGACTGACGGTCAGCCGGAGAGGACGTCCCACAGGTGATGGACCGGGTCGTGGATGAGGTAGCGCGCGAAGGAGTCGACCGTGAAGGCCGCGCCGTCGGAGCGATAGCCGGTTCGGTCCCATTGCTCGCCCGAGACACCGTCGAACCGTGACGCCAGCGCCTCCGCCTGCGCCTGTAGCTCGACCGAGATCCTGGTCGGGTCGGCGGCGTTGTAGTTCTTCTCGACTGCGGTGACGTCCTGGTCCCAGTTCGGGTAGTGGGGGCCGTCCTCGTCGAGCATCAGCGACAGGCGGAGGTCGTAGAGCTCGTAGACGTCGCGAACGTGGAAGGCGTACTCGAGCGGCGACCACGTCTCGGGGTCGGGGCGCTGCCGGAGGTCGGTCTCACCGGTCTCGGAGAGCAGTTCCCGCCACGACGCGGCGTTCTCGCGGATCATCGCGCCGATGCGGGTCCGGTCGAACTGCCGCACGTCGTAACGGCACTCGGGGCAGACGGTGTCGAGGACCCAGGTCCAGTCCTTGTCGTCGGGGTTCGCCATCGGCGACGTGGAAGCGTCGGTCACGGTCTCTCCTCCCGTTCCGGCGGGCGGGCTCAGATCGGCGCGGTCTCGGGCAGGCGCACCAGCGGGATCGTGCGCTCCGTCTTCGCCTGGTAGTCGGCATACCAGGCGCGGTCGTCCAACAGGAGGGCCCACAGACGGTCGCGCTCGTCGCCCTCGGTCAGGATCTCGTGGTCCGACCAGAACTCGCCGTGCTGGACCCGACACCGCACCCTCGGGTTGGCGTCGCGGTCGCGCAGGTTCAGGTACCACGACGGGTGCCCGGGAGCTCCGGCGAACGAGGCGACGATGACCCGCCGACCTTCGGGGTCGTTCCACGTCGGCAACGCCACCTTGTGGACGTTGCCTGACCTGCGCCCGACGGTCTGCAGAAGAACGTGGTGCATGCCCACCTGTTGCCAGATCAGGTCGTCGTCGCTGGTCTCCATCGCCTCGACGTGGGCCTTGGTCAGTTGCACGATGTCCTCGTGGGATGGCGTGTCCCAGAACTGATCGACGTGTTGTTCGGTCGGCACGACGCCGACGCTACACGCGGGCGCGGACCCGGCCCCAGGCGTCGATGATGGCCGCCGCGGCGGTCTCGATGTCCTCGGGCGTCGTGGTCGTGCTCGACACGCTGAGACGCATCGCTTGCCGCCCCTGCCATGTCGTGCCACCCGCCCAGCACGTGCCGTCGGCCTGGACCTCCGCGATCACGGCGTCGGTGGTGGCGTCGTCGCCGAAGTGGGCCAGCGCCTGGTTGATCACGACCGGCGCGAGGATCGACACGCCCGCGTCGGCCAGTCGGTCGGCGAGCTCGGTGCAGCGGACGCAGGTCCGGTCGATGGCATCGGCGACACCGCTTCGCCCGAGCGACGCGATCACCGCCCAGGTCTCGATGCCACGGGCTCGTTGGGACATCTGGAGGCCGAGGTGCATCAGCGCACGATCCGAATCGGTCGTGAGATACGCCGCATCGATCGCCATGGCCCGACGCAGGTCGTCGCCGTCGGCGACAATGCACACCCCCGAGTCATACGGTGCATTCAGCCAGTTGTGGGCATCGGTGGTCCACGAGTCGGCGAGCTCCACCCCGGCCACCAGTTGCGACCGCGGAGGATCCGCCGCGGACCACAGCCCGAACGCGCCGTCGACGTGGACCCACGCGCCCGCTTC
>JBCCFK010000184.1:0-8863 GCA_039029775.1 Actinomycetota bacterium
GAGCTACGGCGACGGCACCGACGACACCGGCCTGATCCCCTGCAACATGGCGCGCGGCGACACCACGCCGGGCCCCGCGCAGCCCGGGCTCGGCGCGTAGTCGCGTGAACTCCGTGTGGGCCGCAGAGCCCTCGCGGAGGCCCGTGCGGGCGAACCGACTCTGACCGGCACCGACGCCGGTCACGGGCTCCTGCGCCCAGATCGACAGGTCGTCCCGGGCCAACTCGTCACGCCCGGTCACGTTCGTGTCCGCGAAGCGCCTGCCGAGGTTGCCGTCGGTGAAGCCGTCGACCCGGTCGAACAGCACCGCCCCGATGGCGATGACGATCGCGAGCAGCGCCAGCGCAGCGAAGATCCGGCTCGGCCGACGAACGTACAGGACGCCCACGGCGAGCAATGCGGCGATGGTGTTGTAGAGGCCACCGCGCGAGAACGTGAGCACCGACTGGGCCAACAGGGTGAGGCCGGCGGCGCCGAGGATCATGCGGTGTACCGTCGAGTCGTCGCGGAACGCCCACAGGATCGCCAGCAGCGCACCCAGCCCGAGGATGGTGGAGACCTGGTTGGGTCCGAAGCCACCCACCGCCTCCTTGCTGCTCTCGGTTGTGAACTCCTCCACTTTGAGGAGCGCGGTCAACGCGATGATCCAGATCGAGGTGACCGGCGCGACCGCGATGTACGTGATCCGCCGGAAGTCGCGGGGGCTGAGGCGGACGAGCGTGAACAACGCCGTGCCCGCGGCGAGGGCCAGCGGCCCGGCGAGGTTGAACACGATCTGGGCTCGCCCGTCGGCGGCCCCGACCTCCATCACGGTGATGGCGGCGCCGGGGAGCAGGAGCGCCATGTAGAAGAGCGCCAGAGGCGCCGGAAGGCGCCGGTGGAACCGGGCCAGCACGATGAAGGACACGAGCCAGAGGGCGTGCTTGGCGATCTCCCAGGGCAGCCCGGCCTCGGTCATCCGCCACAGGACGCCGCACATCACGAGGTACACGAGGCTGTACACGATCGGGGCGATCCGCCGGAACAGCAGGGCCCCGCCGATCGTGATCGCGACCGTGGCGAGCCCGTGCATGCGGGCGATCGACGCCGAGCTGTCCATGATCAGGCCGAGCGGGACGTGTGCCCCCAGGAACGCGACCAGGACCATGTCGAGCGACGGCCGTCGAGACCTGAGCTGCCCCCGAGCGGCGCGCCGCACCCGAACGAATTCGGCCTCTCCTGGATGCAGGACGCTCACAGCCGGAAACGGTAGCGGTCGCGGGCGCGGAGCCGTCATCGCCGACGTGGCCGGAGCCCCGCTCCGACGGGGCTATCGTCGGCCGCGTGAGCCAACTGCGGGTCGGATGGGTGGGTTTCCACGAGGAGGGTGTTCCCGCCCTGCGAGCCCTGATCGAGCGCGGCTGCCTCGTGGGCGCGATGACGCTCGAACCCGACGCCGCGGCCAAACGATCGGCGGTCGCCGGCGTGGCGGAGATCTGCCGCGCCGCGGCGATCGACGTGACCGAGGTCGCGCACGTCAACGACGAGGAATCGATCGAGACGCTCCGCGGCTGGCGAGCCGACGTGATCTTCGTGATCGGGTGGAGTCAGATCCTCTCCGAGGAGGCGCTGTCCTGCGCATCCATCGGGACGATCGGTGCCCACGCCTCCCTGCTGCCCCGCTTGCGAGGGAGCGCTCCGGTCAACTGGGCGATCATCCGAGGCGAGACGTCATCGGGCAACAGCCTGATGTGGCTGGACGCCGAGGTCGACAACGGTGATCTGGTCGACCAGCGAGCGTTCCCGATCACGGACTACGACACCTGCGCCACGGTCTACGACAAGGTCGCGGCGACGAACCGGGAGATGATCGTGGCCACGCTCGACGCCCTCGAGGCGGGGACCCGGCCGCGCCGGCCGCAGGGCGAGACCGACGAACCGCTGCTGCCGCGCCGACGCCCGGCCGACGGAGACGTCGACTGGAGCGCCGCCGCTGTCGACGTCCACCGGTTCGTGAGGGCGCTCACCCGGCCGTACCCCGGCGCCTTCAGCGCGCTCGACGGCCGGCGGGCGACGATCTGGCGGTCCGTGGAACTCGACGGATGGACCACGACCGAACCGCCCGGCACGGTGGTCGGCGCCCTGCGATCCCCCGACAGGGACGCGTGTGGCATCGTGGTCGCCTGCGGGACCGGTGCCATCGGGCTGTTGGAGATCGAGACCGACGATGAGACCCTGGCTGGTCCCGAGCTTGCGGATCAGCCGTGGCGAGGGAGACGATTCGGTGAGTGAATCTCGACGCGTCCTGGTGGTGGCTGCACACCCCGATGACGAGATCCTCGGCTGCGGCGGCACCGTGGCCCTGCACACCATCGCCGGTGACCGGGTCTGGTCGCTGATCGCCTGTGAAGGCGAGTCGATGCGCTACGGCGACGAGCCGACGCACCAGGACCAGCACACCGAGCGGGCACGCGACGTGCTGGGCGTCGAGCGCGTGATCGCGCTCGGGCTGCCCGATCAGCGCCTCGACACGCTGAGCCTCGTCGAGATCATCACGCCGCTCGAGGAGGCGATCGACGAGCTCCGGCCGCACGTCGTCTACTGCCACCACGGGGGCGACATCAACCGCGACCACCAACTGCTCTTCGAGGCACTGCTCGTGGCAACGCGACCGAACCGCGACCACATCGAGACCGTCCTGGCATTCGACACCGCATCGAGCACCGAGTGGGGATATCCACGAACGTTCGTGCCCGACACCTGGGTCGACATCGCGTCGACCTTGGAGACCAAGCTCGACGCGATGGCCCAGTACGAGCGAGAACTCCGCGACTTCCCACATCCCAGGTCGCTGCGCGGCCTGCGGTCCAAGGCGGAGGCATGGGGAACGCAGGCCTGCATGGAGGCCGCCGAGGTGTTCATGACGGTGCGTCGAGTGAGTCGCAACGGTGAAACGGGCGCTTGACGTCACCGCGGCAGGGGTGGCGCTCGTTCTCGCCGCCCCGCTCCTGGCGCTGGCTGCAATCGGGATCAAGCTCTCCAGCCGCGGGCCGGTGCTGCACCGCGCCGTTCGAGCCGGACGGGACGGCGAACCCTTCGAGATCCTCAAGCTGCGCACGATGCGGTTGGGTGACGTCGGCGACAGTCGGATCACGGTGGGCGGACGCGACCCCCGTGTCTTCGCTGTCGGCGTGTGGCTGCGGAAGCTGAAGGTCGACGAGCTCCCCCAGCTGGTCAACATCCTCCGCGGCGACATGGCCGTGGTCGGCCCCCGACCCGAGGCGGTCGACATCGTCCGCGACCACTACGCCACGGAGCACATGCGGACGCTCGACGTCGCGCCGGGCCTCGCCAGCCCCGGCTCCCTGTGGAACTACACGCACGGCGAGGCGCTGATCGGTCCCGACGACCCAGAGGGCGACTACCTGCGCTCCCTGCTACCGGTGAAGCTCGCTCTCGAGCTGGTGTACGTCGATCGAGCGTCTCTGCGATACGACCTCGAGCTGGTCTTCAGAACCCTGCGCGTGATCCTCCAGACCCTGTCGGGGCGTAGCGCTTGGCCGGACCCGCCCGAGCTGGCCGCATCGGCCGAGCACGTCCATCCCGTGCGCAACCCGCCTCCCGATCGGGCGACCGGCTAGCGCCTGCGAGCCGACCAGAACTCGCGGTGATGTCGCCGGAAGCGCCACAGCCCGGCGAGGAAGCCCCCGCCGTAGGACGCGTGCACCGTGACGATCGCACGCGCCACGAGGACCGGGTCGGCTCCCCGCTCGCGCCCGAGGCGGAGCGCCTCGGCCCCGACGACCGCGACATAGGGTCCGAGCACGAGCGCCGGAGCCCGGAGATCCCGCCGAAGCAGACCCAGGACCAGCGAGCCGACGGCCGCAGCGACGAACGACGCGGGGACGAGATGCCGGATCGAGGTGAACCCGCCGCGCTTCTGACCGACCCGCACCTTGTAGAGCCCGTACTGGTAGTACTGCCGTCCGAGCCTGGCGAGCGTCGCTCGGCTGAAGTAGGTGGACCGGATGCCGGGGTCGAACCACACGATGCGCCCCGACTGCATGACCCGGAACGCGTGCTCGTCGTCCTGGTTCCGCACCAGCTCCTCGTCGAACCCCCCGACGTCGTCGAACACCTCGCGCGGCCACGCCCCGAACGGCACGCTGTCGACCGGTCCCGGTTCGGCCTGGCCGACCCGGAACGCCACGTTGCCCACCCCGATCCGACTCGACACCGCCACCGCCAGCGCCGCGGCTTCGTCGGTCAGCGCGACCGATTCGATCACCCCACCGACGCAACCGGCTCCGGTCTCGGCGAGTGCGGCGATCACGCGCTCGATGTAGTCGGGCTCGAGTTCGCAGTGCCCGTCGACGCGGACGATCACGTCTCCACCGGCGGCTGCGAGGCCTCGGTTGAAGCCCGTCGGGACGATCCGCTCGGGATTGTCGATGATGGCGACGCTGCGCGGTACGAACGAGCGGCCGTCCCCTCGGTCGACCATCTCGAACCCGTGATCACGAGCCGTGGACGCCACGAGCGCCCGGGTGGCGTCGTCGCTCTGGCCGTCGAGCACCAGGACCTCGACCGCGGCGGAATCGATCGACTGGGCGAGGACCGACCCGAGCGATCGCTCGATGAACGCCTCCTCGTTGCGGACGGGCATCAGGACACTGACGGTGGGCATGGGGGGAAGCGCCGTCATGGCATCACGGTCGGACGGGGACCTCAGGCCGAGAAGGTGTCGGCGACGTCGAGGACCGCGGCCACGACCCGATCCACGTCGGCGTCGGTCATCGACGGATAGAGCGGGAGGGAGAAGTACCGATCGAAGGCCTCGTCGGCCACCGGCATCGCTCCCGGACCGAACCCGAGCACGGACTCGAAGTGGCTGTGGTGGTGGATCGGGATGAAGTGGACGCTGGTGGCGATGCCGCGGGCATCGAGCTCTTCGATGAAGCGGGCCCGGTCGATCCGGAGCGATTCCGAGACCAGGCGCAGCACGTAGAGATGCCAGGCCGACGTCACGTTGTCGCGCTCGACCGGTGTCTCGAAGTGGCGCCCCGCACCGAAGGCCTCGTGGTAGCGCTCGACGATCTCGCGACGGCGTGCCTGCAGCTCGCCCTGGCGCCGCAGCTGGTGGAGACCGATCGCGGCCTGGATGTCGGTGAAGTTGTACTTGAAGCCCTCGACGGCGATGTCGTAGCGCCAGCTCCCACCCTGATAGCGCTTCCAGGCGTCTCGGGTCATGCCGTGCAGGCTGAACTGCCGCGCGGTCTCGATCAGGTCGTCGGTCCCGGTGAGCATCCCGCCCTCGCCGATGCCGAGGTTCTTGGTGGCGTAGAAGGAGAACGCCACCGAGTGCGGAGTGTCGATGCCACCGACCGCACCGATGGGTCGACCCTCGTAGGACGCCGGCAGCGAGTGCGCGGCGTCCTCGACCACCGCGAGACCGTGGCGGGCTGCGACGTCGAGGATCGCGTCCAGCTCACATGGGTGGCCCGCGAAATGCACGGGCATGACCGCGGCGGGGCGCCCCTCGGTGGTCGAAACGACCGCCTCCTCGAGCTTGGCCGGGTCCATGTTGAGCGTGTCGGGTTCGACATCGACCAGCACGGGGCGTGCACCGGTGTGCAGGATGACCTGCACGGTGGCGGCGAACGTGATGGGCGTCGTGTACACGACGTCACCGCTGCCGATCCCGGATGCGATCAGGCCCAGATGGAGTCCGGCCGTGCACGAGCTGATGGCGAGCGCTGCCGGGGCCTCGACCGCGGCTCGGAACTCCTCGGTGAACCTCTGCGTCTTCGGTCCGGTGGTCAACCACCCGGACTGCAGGGTGTCGACGACCTCGGCGATCTCGCTCGCGCCCACGCTGGGACGGTGGAACGGCAGGGTCTCGACGACGATGTCCGACGGCGCGCCGTCCCGGAGGTCGATCACTTCAGCCGGCTCGGTGCTGCGCTGGTCAGCGGCCGCTTCCCCTGTGCGTGTGCCGTGGTCCATTGGGTTCCGCCCTGGTCGCTCGCGTGGGTCTCAGGGTACGGGGCACCCGGCGAAGGTGACCAGTACCACGGGAAGATCTGCCCGATGTGCCCGATCCGGTCAGCC
Source organism: Actinomycetota bacterium (assembly GCA_039029775.1). GTDB lineage: Bacteria > Actinomycetota > Acidimicrobiia > Acidimicrobiales > UBA8592 > JBCCFK01. Next base: position 6,091 of record JBCCFK010000184.1, read on the forward strand.
TTGGGGTTCCGATGGCAGCGCGCCGAGCCGAACCGAGTCGATCGACCCCTCGAACTGACCGTCGCCATAGCGCTGGTTCCCGACGACGAACGCCATCTCGAGGTCCCAGTTGCGCGTGTCGTCGTACATCCCCCCGCCGAATCGCCGCTCGTCGACGAGCGTGCCGTCGACCCAGATGCGCTGGGTGTCGTCGACGACGGTCATCGCTATCCGGCGCGGCTCGCCCTCGGTGAACACGTCGTCGATCTGGGTCCAGTTGAACTGGCCGCAGCCCATCCGGAGGCGCACACTCAACCGATCCCCCCGGATCCCCACGGCGAAGTTCATGTCCGAGGGCGACTGGTCGCGGGAGATCCCCACGATCGGCACGTGCTTCGAGCGGAGCTCGCTCGGAGTGGCGACGACCTCGACGACGAAGCGGCGACCGGTGCGGACGAGCCAGGACACGTCCTCGCCCACCTCCTGGGACACCATCAGCGCCTTCTCGCGGTCGCTGCTCATGACGGCCATGCCGCCACTGAGGCGCACCTCCTCCGTCGACGACAACCACGGCCCCGGCGACCCCAGGCTCGGGTCGGGTTCCTCGAAGTCGTACACGTAGAGATCGGACATCGCGGCCGTGTCCGGCGCCGGAACCGCGGCGGTCTCGACGACGGTGACCTCCGAGCATCCCCTGCCCAGTCGAGGGTCGACCTGCAGTGCGACCAGCCCGGCGCCCAGGGCCGCGATCGTCGCGACCGCCGCGACCCGCTCCCCCAACCGGCTGTGCGTGCCCGGGATGGCCGCCACGAGGCTGCCGACCGCCGCGCCGAGGAGGTTCATCACCACGTCCTCGCCCGACACCGCGCGATCGGCGACGGTGCTCTGACCGATCTCGATCAACGTGGTGATGGTCGCGCTGAAGAGGAACGCAACCGCCACGCGACGGGCGCGTCCGGCTCGAGATCGCGAGAGTGACGCCTGCGCTGCGGCGATCACCGCCGCCACGGCGACGTGACCGACCGGTTCCAGACGCTCCTCGGCGATGCCGAAGACGCTCGGTGTGCCCTGGCGGCGAGAGAGCAGCACGGCGACGACCACGAGGCCGAACAGGCCGATCAGGAGGACGCGCCGCGGCCAGACGGGGTCCGCTGCGTGACGCGGTCGGCTCCCGCTCCCGTCGGGCGGTGATGGCTGTTGGCTCATGGTCGGCGGTCATGATCGCAGACGTGGCCCGGAAAGCCTCAACAGGGGCCGCCGGGTACCGATCGGAATACCCGGGTCGACGGCCACCAACCGGTACCGTCGATGTTCAATCGCACCGTCCGCACCGCACGATTCGTGCGGCCGGATCCGACGCCTGGGACAGACGACGTGCGCGTGCTCCATCTCATCGACAGCCTCGCGCTCGGCGGCACCGAGCAGAGCCTGGTCACGCTCGCCCCGGCACTCTTGGAACACGGCGTCGACCTCCACGTCGCGACCTTCGCCGACCGGTCCGAACTCGCTCTCGCGCTTCGTGACATCGGCGTTCCGGTCACGGTGGGACTGGGATCGGAGCGGCGCGCGGCGGCCCACGCGGCGACGGCCCACGTCCGGACGGTGCGCCCTGACCTGATCCACACCTCGCTGTTCGAGGCCACCCTCGCGGGAGTCGTCGCCGGCCGACGGGCGGGCGTCCCCGTGCTCACGAGCCTCGTGAGCACCGAGTTCGGTCGAACCCACTACCGAGCACCTGGGCTCCGGCGCCACCGCGTCGCCGGCGCCCATGCCGCCGCCGTCGCCGCGGCCCGCAGGGTGACGGGATTTCACGCCGTGTCCCATCACGTCCGGGACACGATGGCTCGACGCCTTCTCATCCCCGGGCGGAAGATCACGGTGATCCCCCGAGGGCGGGACCCCCTCACACTCGGCCGACGGTCCGACGACCGCCGGCACGCCACCCGGGCGCGGCTCGGTCACGACGATCGCCCGTTGGTCCTGGCGGTCGCTCGACACGATCATGCCAAGGGTCTCGACCTGGCCGTCGAGGCGGTGTCCCTCCTGAGCTCCGCAGTCCCGGGCGTCAGGCTCCTGGTCGCGGGACCGGACGGGCCCGCTACCGCCGAGTTGCACGACCTTGTCGAGCGGCTCGACGCACCCGTCGAGTTCCTCGGCCGACGCGACGACGTCGCCGACCTGATGTGCGCCGCCGACGCGCTCTGCTTCCCATCGAGGCGCGAGGGCATGCCGGGCGCGCTCCTCGAGGCGATGGCGATGGAGCTCCCGATCGTCGCGGCCCACCTCCCGGTGGCGACGGAGGTGTTGGGGGCGGACCACCCGGTGACCGACCACGAGCCGGCGACGATCGCCGGTGCCCTCGAGGAGGTACTGGCGGGCCACCACCCGGACATGGCCGGTCTCCGCGCTCGCTTCGAGCAGCGATTCACCGTCGCGGCCACGGCCGCCGCCACCGTCACCTGGTACCGCTCTCACGCCGGGATCCCCGCATGACCACCTCGACGCCGAGCGTGTTCCTCGACATCGGCGCGCACTCGGGCGAGACGCTCGTGGTGGCGCAGCATCGCCGTTGGGGGTTCGACCACGTGCACTGCTTCGAACCGGCGAGCTCGTGTGTCGCCGCCCTCCGCCGGCTCGTGACCGACGACAGCCGCGTGACGATCCATCCGGTTGCACTCTGGGACCGAGCCGGCGAGCTCACCCTCCACGGCGCAGGTGCGGTCGGCGCATCGCTCTTCGACGACAAACCGACCCCCGACCGAGCCACCGTCTCCGAGACGGTGCCCACGGTCGA
>JBCCFK010000185.1:0-8854 GCA_039029775.1 Actinomycetota bacterium
TGCGCGACCCGGACCACCTCATCCGGGTCATGTCGACGAACCCGAGCTACCTCCGTTCGACCTCGGGGGGTGAGGCCACGCAGTACCGCGACTGGGGAATCCCGCTGGGTCGACGGTTCCGGGCGCTCAAGCTCTGGTACCACCTGCGCATCGACGGGCCCGACGCCATCCGCCGGCGTCTTCGTCGTGACCTCGACAACGCACGATGGTTCGCGGCAGAGGTCGAGGAGATGGACGACTGGGAGGTCGTGGCGCCCGTCCGGCTGCAGACGGTCTGCGTGCGACACACGCCCCGGGCCATCGCCGGGGACGCGGCCGCGGTGTCGGAGCACAACCTGGAGTGGGTGCGCGCCATCAACACGTCGGGCGAGGCGTTCCTGTCCCCCTCGCTGCTCGACGACGTCTGGATGGCACGCGTGTCGGTCGGCGTCGAGTCCACGGAGCGGCACCACCTCGAGCGTCTGCTGGCGCTGATGCGGCGCCACACGGCGACCTGAGTGCACCCGATTGCCCCCGCCCGCAGGCCCGGGCAATCGGCATCAGATCTCGTGACGCGGCGTGGTCGCGTTCGTACCCTCGGTGATCGCACACCACAACAGGGCTCCAGGGGGTACACACGTGCGTCGTCTCATCATCTTCCTCGCGGTCGTTGCGCTGGTCGCGGTCTTCGTTCCGAGCGCATCGGCCGCGCGTCTCAGTGCGGCGGACTTCGCCGCCGACTGCAACGACGACGGCGTCGTCTCGGTCTCGGCGAAGCAGCGGTACGTCGGCGGGACCGGCGACCTGACTCGCGACTGCATCGTGACGATGGAACCGGGTTCGAAGCTCGTCTTCAGGGACGCGACCATCACCGGCACGGGCTCGCTCGTTGCCATCAGCAGTCCGGCCGACACCACGATCCGTGTCGTGCGGTCCTCGATCGCGGTGGCGGGCCAGCTGGAGATGACCGCAGGCTGCTGCTCCGGCGAGGGTGACGGTTCCGAAGCCGGTGGGAAGGTCGCGGTGCGAGACAGCAGGCTGTCCGCCTCGTCCGTCCAGCTGGTGGCGTCGTTCGACGACGCGGGTGGCAAGGTCTCGGTCCGCCGTTCGAGCGTCACCGCGACCGACGGCGACATCCAGATCCGGGCATCCGACCTCGGCGGGACCGACGGCCGGGTCCGGGTCAAGCGCTCTCGTCTGAACGCGGCCGACGACCTCCGCATCAGCACCGGCACCGCGGGCAAGACCCGCGTCGTCTGGAACGATGCCGCCATCGGCGGCAGCGTCGAGGTCCTCACCGGCGTCGACGGCACGTGCCGCTCCCGTGCGAACACGCCCGAGCTGCCCTGCGGCGTCGCCAAGCCACCCGTCGGTGGCGACGACGGCCTCTAGCCCGGATCCATCGCGTTCCGACCTGCCGCGGTCCCAGAGACCGCGGCAGGTTCTCACGCTAGGTGGTGGCTTCGCTCACGGCTCGCTCCACCAGCACTCGGGCGAGGTGCCGGCGGTAGTCGGCGTCCGCGTGGATGTCGGCCGGTGGGTCGGACTCGTCGGCCGCTGCCGTTCCGACGGCGGCGGCGTCGGCACCCGCCGCCAGCGCTTCGGACGCCGCGGTCGACAACGTCGGCTGGGAGCCCATGTTGACCAGGGCGACGCCGCCGCCCTGCTGGACGGCGCACCCGACGATCGCCCAGTCCTGGGCTCGGCGGTTGAACTTCTGGAACGACCACCCGCCGGACGACACCGGGAATCGGATCTCGGTCAGGAGCTCGTCGGCGCCGACGGCCGTTTCGAGAAACCCGGTGAAGAAGTCGGCGGCGGCCACCTGTCGCTCGCCACCCGGTCCCCGGATCACCATCGTGGCGCCGCACGCCAGCGCGACGGCCGGGAGGTCCGAGGCCGGATCGCCGTGCACCAACGAGCCGCCGAGGGTGCCGCGGTTGCGGACTTGGGGATCGCCGACGTGGCCCGCCGCGTGAGCGAGCAGCGGGACCGATGACACCAGGACGGCGGATCGCTCCACATCCCGGTGACGGGTCAGCGCACCGACCGCCACGTGATCGTCGCGGGCCTCGACATAGGAGAGGTCGGACACGTCGCCGATGTCGATCAGGACCTCGGGCTGAGCCAGGCGGAGCTTCATCAGCGGCAACAGGCTGTGGCCGCCGGCGAGCAGCTTGGCCTCGTCGCCGTACTCGGTGAGCAGGGCCAGCGCCTCGTCGGCGCTGCCGGCTCGCTTGTGGTCGAAGGCTGCGGGGATCATTCGGCACCTCCCGCGTTCTGGGCCGCCCATTCCACGGCGTTGACGATCATCTGGTAGCCGGTGCAGCGACAGAGGTTGCCCTCGAGGTTCTCCCGGATCTCGTCCCGGGAGGGCGAGGGATTGTCGGCGAGCAGCGCGGTCGCCGCCATGATCATCCCTGGCGTGCAATAGCCGCACTGCAGCCCGTGCTCCTGACGGAATCCCTCCTGGACGGCCGAGAACCCTTCGAACGGGCCGCTGAGCCCCTCGACGGTGGTGACGTCCTTCCCGTCGGCCTGGACGGCCAGCACGGTGCAGCTCTTCACCGCGTCCCCGTTCAGCAGCACCGTGCAGGCGCCACAGTTGGACGTGTCGCACCCGATGTGGGTGCCGGTGAGGCCCTGGTCGTCGCGGAGGTAGTGCGCCAGGAGTGTTCGGGGCTCGACGCTGGCGCTCGTGTCGGAACCGTTGACCGACACCGACACTTCGGTGGTGGGGTTGCTCACGATCCACCTCCCTGCAGGATGGCGAAGAGTTTCTGTGGCGTCACCGGCATCGGGATGTCCCGCACGCCCAGGTGGCTCACCGCGTCGACGGCGGCGTTGACCACCGCGGGCGGGGCACCGACCGAGCCGGACTCCCCGATGCCCTTCGCTCCCATCGAGTTGTTCGGCGTCGGCGTGGTGGTGCGGCTCGACGTGTACTCGGGCACGTCGGGTGCCCCGGGTACGAGGTAGTCGACGAGGGTGCCGGTGAGCGGCTGACCGTCCTCGTTGTACTGCATGCCCTCGTAGAGCGCCTGGGCGATGCCCTGGGCGACCCCGCCGTGAACCTGTCCCTCGGCGAGGAGCGGGTTGATGACGTTGCCGCAGTCGTCGACGAGGTACATCTCGCGGATGGAGATCTCGGCCGTGAGCTTGTCGACCTCCACCACGCAGCCGTAGGCGCCGGCGGGGAAGCTGAAGTTGGGCGGGGCGTTATGGACCGTGGCCTCCAGCTCGCCCGGTTGCATGCCCTCGGGCAGTTCCAGGTTCTGGAAGCTCTTGGTGGCGACCTCCGCCCACGTCACCGACGCCGAGGGTGAGCCGGCCACGTTGAACTGGTCGCCGGTGACCTCGATGTCGTCGGGGTTGGCCTCGAGGATGTGGGCCGCGATGGCCTTGGCCTTGTCGACCACCTGTGCCGACGCCATCTTCACCGACTCACCGCCGACCGCGGTGGCCCGCGAGCCCATCGTGCCGATGCCCTGGACGACGGTCGCGGTGTCGCCGTGGCGAACCGAGATCTTGTCGAAGTCGATGCCGAGCTCGTCCGACGCGATCTGGGCGAACGTGGTGACCGTGCCCTGGCCGTGCGGCGAGGCCCCGGTGTAGATGATGGCGCTGCCGTCCGGCTGGATCCGGACCTGGCCCGATTCCCACGAGCCCAGGTGCCCGAACGCCTCCAGGGCGCCGGCCGGACCGAAGGCCGCGATCTCCAGCCAGCACGAGAAGCCGATCCCCAGCAGCGGTTTGGAGGGGTCGTCGCGGTTCGCGGCCTGCTCGGTCTTGAGCGCCTCGTAGTCCATGATGTTCAACAGCTCGTCGAGGCTCGCCGCGTAGTTGCCGGAGTCGTACACCGCGACCTCGGAGTGGGTGGGATACGGGAAGGCGTCGGCGGGGATGAAGTTCTTCCGGCGCACCTCCAGCGGGTCCATGCCCAACTCGTCGGCGACGATGTCCATCGTGCGTTCGATGTTGAAGCTCGCTTCCGGCCGCCCGGCACCTCGGTACGCAGCGATGGGCGTGGCGTTGGTCAGCACGTTGGTCCAGCCGCCGCCCACCTTGGGGATCTGGTAGCAGCCGGCAGCCATGGCCGTGGTCAGGGCCGGCATGCCCATGCCGCCCGCGTCGGCGTACGCGCCGTTGTCCTGGAACACGTGCACCTTGAGCGCGAGCACGTTGCCTTCGTCGTCGAAGCCCACCTGGACGTCGGTCTGCTGGGCCCGCCCGTGGTACATGTTCAGCATGCACTCGGAGCGGGTCTGGGTGTACTTGACCGGGCGTCCGAGGTGGCGGGAGAGGGCCGGCGCCAGCACCAGCTCGGGTGCGGGGTTGATCTTGGCGCCGAAACCACCGCCGACGTCGGGGGCGATGCAACGCACCGTGTCCTGGGAGACCCCGAACCAGCGAGCCGTGTCGGTGCGCAGCTTGTGGGGTGCCTGGTGGGTGGCCCACATGGTGAGGCCTGCGGGGCTCCAGTCGGCCAGGACGGTGTTGGGCTCGATGGGAACGGCCGAACAGCGGTTGTTCGAGAGTTGGAACGACAACGTGTGTGGCGCGGATTCCAGTGCCGCGTCGAGTTCGGGGTCCTCGACCGGCATCGAGAAGATGCCGTTGACGGGGATGTTGTCGTCGACCGGTGCGGCGCCCTCGGCCAGTGCCACGTCGATCGAGGTGTTGGCCGGGAGGGCCTCGATGTCGGCGTAGATCGCGGCGGCCGCGTCTGCGGCGGCCGCTCGACCGGTGGCGACGACGACGGCGTAGGGCTCACCGGCGAACCGCACCTTGCCCGTGGCGAGCACCGGCCGCTCGAGCCCAGGCGGTCCGTCGAGCGGCGGCATGCCCTCCAGGTCGGCTGCGGTCCACACCGCCAGCACACCCTCGACCGCGTCGGCCTCGGACGTGTCGATCGAGTTGATACGGCCGTGGGCGACATCGCTCGTGGCGAACGCCAGGTAGGCCGTGCCCGTTGGCGTGATGTCGTCGACGAACTGTCCACGACCCGTGATCAGGTTGGGGTCCTCCTTGCGGAGCACCTTGGCGCCGACCAATGACATGTGGCTCTCCCCCCATGTGTTTGCGACGCCCCCCGACGTCGTCGGCGCCGAGACTAGTTGGGTGTGGTCGCGATCGCCGCAGCGGCGGGTCGACCGTCGGGCGGTGAGGCCAGGGCCCAGAAGACCGAGCCGGCCATGGCGGCGATGGCGAGGATGGTGAAGCCGAGCTGGTAATCGCCGGTCGCGTCGGCGAGGGTGCCCGCGAGGATGGGGCCGGTGACGGCGAACATCGTCACGATCATCGACGAGTACCCCATGATCCGGGCGAACGACGTCGCGCCGAAGTAGTCGGCCCGGATGGCTTGCATCTGCGGACCGCGGACACCCCACGCGAAGCCGTGCATGACCACGAACGCCGCGATCGCGCCCCAGTGCTGCACCCAGGTCAACAAGAGCAGGCCGATGCCATGGCTCAGCATGGCGATGCCGGCGATCAGCCGCTTGTTGATTCGGTCGCCGAGGTAGCCCCCGGCACCCGTGCCGATGAGTTGGAACACCGGAACCAGGCCCGCCACCAGGGCGGCCCGGCCCGCCGAGTAGTCGCGATCCTCGGTGAGGTAGAGCGCGAGGTGCGCCATGCTCGACGACACGACCAACAGTGCGGATCCGTGCCCCAGCGAGATCATCCAGAACGCCCGGGTCCGGATCGCCTGCTCGGCGGTGAAGTGTCGGTCCTGGACGCCCTCTGCCCGGGGTTCGTGCACGAGGTCGGAGGGGTCGATGCCGTCGACCGGCTCACCGGTCTCGGATCGCGAGCGTCCGACGATCGAGGCCGCCCACCAGGCGATGGCCGCGAGGGCGACGCCGGCGACCGCGGTCGTCGAGCGCCAGCCCACCCAGCGATAGCCGACGACCACGATCGGCCCGGCGAATCCTCCGATCGCGAAGCCCATGCTCTGGATCGACAGGGCCCGAGCCCGCCGTCGTTCGAACCACGTCACCGTGCCGGCGGTGATGGTGAGGAACCCGATCATCGTCATGCCGATGGTGGTGACCGCCATCGCGAGGACGAACTGGGTCCGCGTGTCGACCTGGGACAGCCAGAGGAACCCGATCGCACTGATCACCGCGCCCAGTCGCATGACGATCCGGATGCCGTACCGCTCGATCGCTCGCCCCTGGAACGGGCCCATGACGGCGGCCTGCGTCCGCGTGCCTGCGAAGGCCAGGGAGAACAGCGTCTTGGACCAGCCGAACCGGTCGCGGAGCTCCACCGCCAGGTTGCCGTAGCCCTGCATCCACAGCATCGATTGCAGACCCCAGACGACCGAGCTGGAGGCGACCACCTTCCAGCCCGTGAACACCCGACGCCCCCGTCGAGCGTTCTCCCGCAACAGCATTGGACGCTCATCCTACGTGGCGCCCGCGCTCGCCGATTCCGGTTTGGGCCTCAGGTTCGAACGGTGAAGGCGGCGCCGTCGAGCATCACGGGTCGGCCGACGAAGTCCTCGCGCTCGAGGTCGTCCATCAACGCGGGGTCGCTCGTCATGGCCACGCTGCGCCTGCCGTCGGGCAGGTCGGCCACGATCACGCCGGTCCGAGGTCCGCCTCGGTCATGCATCACCGTGAGGCCGGCGACGCTCGCCCGGCCCCGATGGCTCGCGTCGATCTCGCACACCTCGGCCCGGCGTGCCGTCTCGCCGGTGCAGTCGACGAACCGGTAGCCGTGCGGGTTCTCCTCGGTGCCGAGAACGGCGAAGCCCTGCTTGGTCAGGACTCCCGAGACCGTCGTGACCAGGGCTCGGGCATGCCGTCCGCCCCGGAGGTGACGAACCGCCTGGCCGACGGCGTGGAGGACGAAATTGTTGAACGGCCCTCCGGCGAAGGGCATGGCGCCGGTGAAGCTCCACTCGCGATCGTCGCCGAGGCCGAGCGCGTCGGCGTAGGTCTCGATCGCGTTCGGGAAGCAGGTGTAGAGCTCGACCAGATCGAGGTCATCGGTCGTGCACCCTGCGGCGTCCAGCGCAGCAGGGCCCGCCACCTCGGCGCCGATGCAGCGGTGCAGGTGGCGTCGCGCGGCCACGTCGACCATGTGGTTGGCCTCGGTGAACGCCTGCGGGAAGACCCACCGCTCGCGGGGGACGCCGACGCGCGCCGCTGCGCTCACCGACGTGAGCAGCAGTGCCGACGCCTGGTCCACGCTCCAGTTGCTCACGTGGTGCTTGCCGTAGGGTGCCGCGATCCGGCGTGCCGACCGGATCGTCTCCACGTCGGTCGCCTCGCGGTCCCAGCCGTACGGGTTCGCCGCGGCCACCTCGCTGAAGCGTGCGTACCTTGCGGCCATCCGGGCCTGGTGGGCACCGACGCTCAGCCCGCGAGCGTGCCGCCAAGCGGTCTCCATCAGCGCGTAGTAGCCGACGGGCATGACCCCCAGGCCTCGTTCGCGCTCGTGCGGCGGCAGCATCTTGTCGTCGGGTGTGAGAACGACATCGGCCTCGCCTTCGGGCGGCGTGTCGGCCAGCTCGACGCCCTCGATCCGTGCACGGAGCAGCCGGTGGCCCGCCTCGCCGCCCACCACCAGCGCGGTCTCGATGTCGCCTTCGGCGATCGCGGTCGCTGCGTCGCTCATGATCGTCTGCTGGGACACGCCGGGCATCGCCGCCACCGTGTCGACCCCGGCCGCCCCGACCGCACGGGCGATCAGGCGACCCGCGTCGCCGTAGTCCCACCGTCCGACCGGCACCAGCACGCGATCGACCTCCCGCAACAGCCGTGGCGCACCAGCGTCGGCTGCCGCATCGAGCGCCGCGTCGACCATGAGGGCGAGCGGCTCCCTCGCTTCACGCGGGTCCTCGACACGTTGGGAGATCAGGCCGGCTCCGACGATCACCGGCGTGCGATCCAGGAGCGGATCGGTCACGTGACGAGCATGCCGCCGTCCACCGCCAACGCGTGGCCCGTCGTGAACGACGAGGCATCCGAGCACAGCCACAGCGCGGCGTCCGCGATCTCCGTCGGGTCACCGAACCGGCGGAACAGGCTCAGCCGCTTGGCGGTGTCCTCCACGTCGCGGTTTCGCCGCTCCATCGCGTTCCGCAGCATCGGCGTGTCGATGGCACCCGGGCAGATGCAGTTGATGCGGATCCCGTGCCGCGCGTAGTCCATGGACGCGCTGCGGGTCAGCCCGAGGACCGCGTGCTTCGACGCGGTGTAGGCGGGCTGATTGTGCTGGGGCTTGTAGGAGTTGGTCGAGGCGATGTTGACGATCGACCCGCCGGTCCCGGCGTCGAGCATCGCCCTGATCTCGTGCTTCATCGACAGGAACACACCACGGGTGTTGACCGCCATCATCCGGTCGTAGTCGTCGTCGGCGCACTCGGCGAGCGGCACGGTCTCGAACTCGATCGCGGCTGCGTTCACGGCGCAATGCAGCCCGCCGAAGGCCGACAGCGTCTGGGCCACCGCGCCCCCGACGTCGTCGGCGTCCGCCACGTCGCCGGCGACGAACCGGACGGTGCCCGCAGCATCGTCGCAGGCTGCGAGGAGGGCGTCGGCCCCCCGGTCGGTCAGGTCCGTCGCCATGACGTCGGCTCCCGCCTCCGCCAGCCGCCGCGTGATCGCGCGCCCCATGCCGCCGGTCGCTCCCGTGACGATCGCCGCCCGTCCCTGCAGTTCATCGCTCATTCTTCGTTCACCTGTCCTGTCGTGACGCTGCGTGCCGCCCTGCAGCGAAGCCGAACACCATGCCGGGCCCGAGCGTGCCGCCTGCGCCCCCGTATGTCATGCCCATCGCGGATGCCATGACGTTGCCCGCCGCGTGCATATCTATCAAAAACTGAAGATGAATCAACAGAGGCAATGAAGCAGGCTGCTAA
>JBCCFK010000186.1:0-8853 GCA_039029775.1 Actinomycetota bacterium
GGCAGTGTCGCCCGGTAGAGGAGCCCCCAGACAGTGCGGCAGAAATTTGCCTAAAAGCCGGATATCTGACCGGATCTGGGCTGCTGTCGGGGTGCGTGACAAACGATCAGCTGACGCGGGTATCAGCTGACGGCGGTATCAGCTGATCGCAGCGGTGTGGCCGCGGCGAGCGGCATCGTGGCGCGGTGGGTGACGGCGACCTCTGGGCTCGTCGACGTGTCGATGCGTGATGCGGTGGCTCACCTGACCGGCGGTGTCCCGGTCGCCTCAACCGCCCCCTGAACCCGCCGTCTCCCGCTGCGTCAGGCACCCTTGGCGGCGGGCCTCTGGGCAACCAAATGACCTGGTCAGAGGTGGTTTTCGTGCGGGTAGACTGGTTTCATGTCGGTCCAACACGAGCACCACCGGGAGGATCATCGGAACCTCCAGGGAGGGGCCGCCCGCGCTGCGGTCTTCGGCGTCAGCGACGGCCTCGTGTCCAACGTGTCGCTCATCCTGGGGATGGCGGGCGCGGACAGCTCCCAGGGCCTCGTTCGCGTGGCGGGTCTCGCCGGTCTGGTGGCGGGAGCGGTGTCGATGGCCGCCGGCGAGTACGTCTCGATGCAGGCGCAGCGGGAGCTCCTGGAACGCGAGCTGGCGATCGAGAGGCGGGAGCTGCGAGTTCACCCCCAACGTGAGATCGCCGAGCTCACCGAGATCTACACGTCGCGGGGTGTCGACGAGCACGTTGCCGCACAGATGGCGCGCGGTGTGATGGCGGACCCCGAGCAGGCCTTGGAAGCGCACGCTCGCGAGGAGATGGGCGTCGACCCCTCCGAGCTGGGCAACCCGGTCGGTGCGGCGGTGACATCGTTCCTGGCATTCGCCGTCGGGGCGTTGTTGCCGCTGCTGCCGTGGTTCTTCGGTGGCGGCACGGCGGCCGTGATCGCCTCGGTGGTGCTCGGGCTGCTCGGCGCGCTCGGGGTCGGCCTGGCGGTCGGGGTCGCGACGGGCCGCTCGCGGACGAGGGCCGCTGTGCGACAGGTCGCCATCGCCGCCGCGGCGGCGGCGATCACCTACGGCATCGGCTCGGCGGGGGGGGCCGAGGTCGGCTGAGCCGAACTCACGTCAGCTCCGGTGCGGCGGTTATCGTGTCGCCGATGGAGCGGGAGACCGACACGGGCGACGAACTTCGGACCGTCGACGGGCGCATGCCGGGTCGTCGCGGGCAGGAGACCAGACGTCGGCTGCTCGAGGTCACGGCCGAGATGCTGCGCAGCGGGTCCTATCGCGACCTCGCCGTCGTCGACATCGCCCGCGAGGTGGGCGTGAGTCCGGCGACCTTCTACCAGTACTTCCCGGACGTGGAGACGGCGATCTTCTTCATCGCGGACCACATCGCCGACGAGGGCCGTGATCGGTTGACGAGGTTGGTCGAGGACATCGATCTCGAGACGACCGACGGGGCCGAAGCGCTCGCCGAGGGCTTCCTGGACCTGTGGCGGGAGTACGACGCCATCTTCAGGGTCCTCGACCTTGGCGCAGCCGAGCGAGACGCCCGCTTCCAGTCGCGACGCACCCAGCTGCTGTCCGGTCCGACCGCAGCGCTGCAGGACGTGATCGCATCACAGCAGTCCTCGGGCGCCCTCTCGCACACCATCGACCCCGCCGCCGTCGCCGCGACCCTCACCTCGATGCTGGCCCACGTGGCCGCCCACCGAAGGGGCCTGAGGGAATGGGGCGTCGCCCGGGAGGATCTGGTCGCGTCGATGGGACGGCTCGTGGCGCTGTCGCTCCGCGATCCGCTCGACTGACCGGGGGGATCAGTCCCCCTCGGTGGTCACCACTGCCTCTGCGGCAGGCTCTTCCTCGACCGGGATCACGAGCTGCCCCAGTCGATCGGCGTTGATGGTGCCCTCGGGTAGTCCCAGCAGGCCGAGGCCCTCGAACGGCCGTTCCTCGCCGAAGTGCACGCCCCAGCCATCGCGGGGGTCGATGGTCTCGGGGTCGTAGGCGGCTTCGGGCAGGGCCAGGGTGATGATGTAGTCGCGGGCGAAGCCGGTGACGTTGGCGAGATAGACGAGGGATCGGTTGTAGCTCCAGAGGCTGCGAGCGATCTGCTCGTCATCGGCGAGGTCGCTCGAGGCGCACAGGTAGCCGGCTGCGCTCAACGCCGCGTCGTAGAGGTTGTGGGGATCGGCGAAGCCGTCTCCTGTGGCGTCGAGCGCGTAGCCCGCCCAGGTGGAGGGGATGAACTGGAAGGGACCGACCGCGGCGTCGTACTCGTCGTTCGCGTCGAGGCGGCCCCCGTCGGTGTCCTCGATGACAGCGGTGCCCTCGAGCGAGCCGTCGAGCAGTGGCCCGAGGATCACGTTGTCGAGCACCTGGCCGTCAGCGGCCACCCGAGCCCCACCGAAGGTGGCGTGGGCCGACTCGACCCGAGCGATCCCCGCCAACAGCTCCCAGCGAACCACGCAGGTCGGGTACAGCTCACGGATGCTCTCGGCGGCCTGCACGTATGCGTCGAGGGTCACCAGGGAGACGCCGATCGACGGCGCCGTCGCGAGGAGGCGTTCCCGTTGCACGTCGCCGATCGACTGCGGCATGCCGTCCTCGATCTCGATGCGCCGCTCGGTGAGTTCGAGGATGCGCTCGTTGAGGAGTTCGATGGTTTCGCTCAGCGAGTCGATGCGGGCCTGCAGGGCATCGCGGGCCGCGAGCGCCTCGGCGATCGTGGCGTCGATGTCGGCCAGCCGGGTCTGTTGGGCGGCCAGTCTGCTCTCGAGCAGATCGCGTTGGTCGAAGAGTTCGTCGATGGTGGCACCGACCTGGATCTCGAGCTCCGCGAGGTCGTTGTAGTTGTCGACGTCGTCCAAGGCGCCCACCCCCACCTGGTCCTCGGCCAGGTACATGCCCACCGCGGCGTCCTGGATCGTCGTCAGGACGACGGCGATGCCGGCCTCGATGCTGTCGATCGTCGCCTCGACCGCCGACGCCTCGGACTGGAGGATGTCGACGTTGGCATCGACGACCTCGACCTCGCGTTCGAGCAGGCGGCGCTGCGCGACCGAGTCCTGACTGGCATTGACCAGGACGGTGGTGGTCTCGCGGGTCTCGATCAATTCGTCGAGCAACTCGAACAGGGCCGTGCGGGCCTCGTCGGCGCTGGGGCTGGTCACCTCGACGAGCGAGAGCCTCGGATGGGTCGAGGTCACCGAGTACCACGTGTCGAGGAAACCGATGGTGCCGAGGGCAGCCTGGAGTTCGAGGTCGACCGCAGCCGGTGCCGGTGAGACGAGGTCGGCGAGGCTCACCTGAGGCGGTGCGCACGCCTCGGGGTCGGGCGCCTCGCCGTCCTGTCCGGCGTCAGGTTCTTCCGCCTCCGCGGCTCCTTCCTCCGGGTCCTCCGAGTCCGGGTCCTCGGCGTCGGCGGTGTCCTCGGGTTCGGCTGTGTCTTCGGGTTCGGCTGTGCCTTCCGGTTCGGATGTGTCCTCGGGCTGCGTCTCGGCGCTCTCGGCCTCCTCGGACTCGTCGGCGTCCCCGGGTTCAGCCGCGTCCTCGTCGTCGGACTCGGCATCGCAGACCGGCTCGTCGGTCGATGCCTCGCCGCTCGCGTCGTCGGAGGACTCGGTCTCGTCCTGGGCCAGCGCAATGGGCGCGACGAGGAACGAGACCAGGATGGTCACCACGATCGCCAGCGCGAGCCGGGGGCGGTCCGACCGAAGCGTCACGGAAGGGGCATCGTCCAGGTTCGGGTCCCGACTTGACGCCGCGTGGGCGCGAACGGTCACGGGTGGGCCGAATGGCCGGGGCGCAGAGTCCTGTCCCGCAATCGGATCGCTCATCGTGTACCGGTGTCCACCTGCCGCTGCCTTGGGCAACGCTGGAACGCTACACGTGCCGTCTGCCGCCCACCGTCACCGCGATGACACATCGCGCTGAATGGCGAGGGAGATCCTCTCAGGTCGGTGCCGCCGGCGCCAGGGCTCGCCACGCGTCAGTTGAGCTTGGGGTCGATCGGGTAGTTGGCCAACCAGGCCATCGGACCGCGTTGGCGGGCGAGCACCATCGACCACAGGTCGTCGGGGTCGGACATGAAGACGTCGTTCACATCGGCGTCCACCACGAACCAGGCGTCCATCGCCAGTTCGGACTCGAGTTGGCGCGGCCCCCAGCCGGAGTACCCCGCGAACACGCGGATCTGGTCGATCTCGAGGCCGATCTCCTCGGGCGACTGGTTGAGATCCACCGTGCCCACATTGCCCACGACGGTGTGGAAGCTGTCGGCCTCGCCGCCGAGGACCGACCCGAGGCAGATCACGGACTCCGGCGAGACCGGGCCGCCGAGGAAGAACTGCTCCGGTCTGGTCGTGAACGGAGCCCACGCGGGAATCATGTCGGCCACGTCGGTGTGGGTGGGGTTGTTGAGCACGAGGCCGAGCGCCGAGGTCGAGTCGTGTTCCAGCATCAGGATCACGGAGCGCTCGAAGTTGGGGTCGCCGATCAGGGGACTGGCGACGAGGAGACGTCCGGCGGTCGAGGCCACGTCAGCTCACCCGGCCAATTCACCCACCACGTGGTCGAGACAGCCCGTCAGCGCCTGGATGTCGGCCGGGTCGACACCGGGGAACATGGAGATCCGGAGCTGGTTGCGGCCGAGTTTGCGGTATCCGCCGATGTCGAGGATTCCATTGGCCGCGCACACCTCGACGACGTCGTCGGCGTCGACCCGGTCGTCGAGGTCGATCGTGCCGACGATGCTCGAACGCAACGCCGGATCGGTGACGTAGGGACTCGCGAAGTCCGACGCCTCGGCCCAGCCATAGAGCGTCTCGGCCATCGCGTCGCTGCGGCCGGCCGCCCACTCGAGGCCGCCGTTGGCGTTGAACCAGTCGATCTGGTGCACGGCGAGGAACACGGTGGCCAACGCCGGGGTGTTGTACGTCTGGTTCTTGCGGCTGTTGTCGAGCGCGATCCCCAGGTCGATGCTGGCCGGACGCCATCGGTCGGAGGCGGCGATGGATTCGATGCGCTCGACGGCGGCGGGGGAGCAAGCCGCTATCCACAGACCACCGTCGGAGCCGAAGCACTTCTGCGGGGCGAAGTAGTAGCAGTCGACCTCTGTGGGATCCCAACGCAGACCGCCCGCCGCCGAGGTGGCGTCGACGGCGACCAGGCCGTCCGCCGCCGTCGTGCCCTCCGGACGGCGCGGCGTCGTGGCCACACCCGTCGACGTCTCGTTGTGGGTCAGCGCATAGACGTCGACGTCGGACGCCTTGGCCTCGGGCGCGGATCCGGTCTCGGACTCGATGATCTCGGCGCCGTCGAGGTGCGGGGCGGCCTGGACGGCCTTGGCGAACTTCGACGAGAACTCGCCGAAGACGAGGTGCTGGCTGCGCTGGCCGATCAGCCCGAACGTGGCCGCGTCCCAGAAGACGGTGGTGCCACCGTTGCCGAGCACGATCTCCCACCCGTCGGGGAGGGCGAAGAGGTCGGTGAGTCCCGAGCGGAGTCGGCCGACCATGTCCTTGACCCGTGGCTTGCGATGGCTGGTCCCGAGATAGGTGCCGGCCTCGGCGGCCAGGGCGTCCACGGCCTCCTGCCGGACGATCGACGGGCCCACACAGAACCGGCCGTCGGCGGGAAGGAGGTCCGCTGGAATGCGGATGTCCGCAAGTGAAGTCATGCCCCGAACGCTACCTGTCACCACCACCGATCGAGCGGCAAATCCGGGGTGGTGGAATCCGTCGGTTGTGAGACCATCATGGGCGACCGAAACACCGTTCTTCCCGCCACGGAGGCAGTCCCTTGTCCAGCGAATCCCGTGTGTCCCGCCGCGTCGGTGCCATCGCACCATCAGCCACCCTGGCGGTCACCAACAAGGCCAAGGCCCTCCGAGCAGCGGGCGAGCCCGTCATCGGCTTCGGCGCCGGCGAACCGGACTTCGCCACGCCCGAGCACATCGTCGAGGCGGCGGTCGAGGCCTGCAAGGACCCGGTCAACCATCGCTACGGCCCGGCCGGCGGCATGCCGTCGCTGAAGGAGGCGATCGCGGCGAAGACCAGGCGCGACTCGGGCTATGAGGTCGGCGCCGACCAGGTGGTCGTCACCAACGGCGGCAAGCACGCGGTGTACAACACGATGCAGGTCCTGCTCGACGCCGGCGACGAGGTGCTGCTGCCGGCTCCGTACTGGACCACCTACCCCGAACCCGTCGGCCTCGCCGGTGCCGTCACCACGGTGTTGCCCACCGACGAGCGCACCGGCTTCCAGGTCACCCTCGATCAACTCGACGCGGCCAAGTCGGCCCGAACCAAGGCCCTGATCTTCGTGTCGCCGTCCAACCCGACGGGCGCGGTGTACGCGAAGGAGGAGATCGAGGCCATCGGCCGGTGGGCCGTGGACAACGACGTCTGGATCATTACCGACGAGATCTACGAACACCTCGTCTACGGCGACAACGAGCATCACTCGATCGCGACGCTGGTTCCCGAGATCGCCGACCGCTGCATCGTCCTCAACGGCGTGGCCAAGACCTACGCGATGACCGGCTGGCGCGTCGGCTGGATCATCGCGCCACCCGACATCGCCAAGGCAGCCAGCACCCTCCAGAGCCACCAGACGTCCAACGTCGCGAACGTGGCGCAGGTCGCGGCGCAAGCCGCCGTGTCGGGCTCGCTCGACGCCGTGCACGAGATGCGGGAGGCCTTCGACCGCCGCCGCAAGGTGATGCACTCGATGCTCGACGGGATCGACGGGGTGACCTGTCCCGAGCCCCAGGGTGCGTTCTACGCGTTCCCGAGCTTCAAGGACGTGCTCGGTCGTGAGATCGGTGGGACGACACCCCAGACCACGCTGGAGCTGGCCGACATCATGCTCGAGCAGGCCAAGGTCGCGATCGTCCCCGGCGAGGCCTTCGGCGCACCCGGCTACGCCCGGCTGTCGTTCGCCCTCGGCGACGACGACCTGGGCGAAGGTGTGCAGCGCATCGCCGACCTGATCCAGTCGTGAGCGAGACGCTCCCCTACGGCGCCTGGCCGTCACCCATCACCGCGCGGTCGCTCGTCCAGGGCGCCGTCGGCATCGCCGAGCTCGTCACCGACGGCGACGACATCTGGTGGTCCGAGTCCCGACCTGACGAGGGCGGTCGCGTCGCCATCGTCCGGCGTCGCGGCGACGACATCGCCGAGGTCACGCCGCCCGGTGCCAACGTTCGCACGCGGGTCCACGAGTACGGCGGCGGCGCCTGGTGGGTGGACGGCGGCGACCTCTACTACGTCGAGTTCGGCGATCAGCGCCTCCGACGCCTGACGCCCGGTGGCGAGCCGGTCCTGCTGAGCGCCGAGCCGCCCGAGCCCGCTGCCTGGCGCTTCGCCGACGGCCGGGTCACCCCGGACGGCCAGTGGTACGTGTGTGTGCGCGAGCTGCACCACCAGGTCCCCGGCGGCGGCGCGCACCTCGAGCCGGACAACCAGCTCGTGGCGGTCGCGACCGACGGCTCGATGGAGCTGCGCGAGTTGGTCGTCGGGGCGGACTTCTACGCGTCTCCCCGCCCCTCGCCGGATGGGTCGCTGCTGGCCTGGGTGCAGTGGAACCACCCCAACATGCCTTGGGACGGCACCGAGCTGTGGGTCGGCGAACTCGAGGACGGCTCGGTCGTTCGGGCCAGGCAGGTCGCCGGCGGTCCCGACGTCTCGATCGCTCAACCCGAATGGTCGCCGTCGAGCGATCTCTACTTCCTGTCGGACGAGTCCGGCCGCTCGAACCTGTACAAGCTGACCGAGGACGGCCCCGAACTCGAGGTCGGCGGCGACTTCGACATCGCCGGCCCCATGTGGGTGTTCGGTCTCTCCCGCTATGCGATCGACGACGACGGCCAGCTGATCGTCGCGATGAACCGCCCGAACGCGGACATGGTGCTGATCGACGCGAAGGACCAGGTCGAGTCCGGCTGGTCCACCGTCGGTGGCGTGCGCGCGCTGCCGGGCGGCGGTGCGGCCTACGTGGGCGCCACCCATCGGACCGAGCCGGCCGCCATCGTGCACGTCGACGAGCCGCTGTACGCCTCGGTTCCTCAGGTCCACGGCGTCGCCGACGGCTTCCTCCCCGCTCCCGAGGCCATCACGTTCCCGACCGGTGAGGGCGCCGAGGCCCATGGCCTCTACTACCGACCCGCCCACCCCGACGTGGCGGGTCCGGTGGACGAGCGGCCGCCGCTGCTGGTGCTCGCCCACGGCGGCCCGACCGGTGCTGCTCGTCGCCAGCTCCAGCTCGCCCTCCGGTACTGGACGAGCCGTGGTTGGGGTGTGGTCGACGTCGACTATCGCGGCAGCACCGGCTACGGCCGGGACTACATGCGCGCCCTCGACTCGGTCTGGGGGATCGCCGACGTCGAGGACTGCATCGCCGCGGCACGGTTCCTCGTCGAGCGTGGCCACGTCGACGGCGACCGCCTCGCGATCAAGGGCGGGTCGGCGGGCGGCTTCACGGTGCTCGCGGCCCTCGCATTCCACGACGTGTTCGCCGCCGGCGCAACCCGCTACGGCGTCGGCGACCTCGAGGCGCTCGCTCGGGACACGCACAAGTTCGAGTCCCGCTACCTCGACGGCCTGATCGGCCCGTACCCCGAGGCCGAGGACATCTACGTCGCGCGCTCACCGATCAACCACACCGACCAGCTCGCCGCGCCGATGATCGTGCTCCAGGGAGGCGAGGACAAGATCGTTCCGCCCAACCAGGCCGAGATGATCGTCGACGCGCTGGCGACCAAGGGTCTGCCCCACGCATACGTGCTGTTCGAGTCCGAGGGTCACGGCTTCCGAGACGGCGACAACGTCGTCACGGCGCTGGAGTCCGAGTACTCCTTCTTCGCCC
>JBCCFK010000187.1:0-8850 GCA_039029775.1 Actinomycetota bacterium
ACCGGCCCGACGCGCGCAATGCGCTGAACACCGAGCTGCGGACCACGCTGCCTCGACGGTTGCGGGAGCTCGACGCCGATCCGGCGGTCGCGGCGATGATCCTGACGGGGACCGACCCTGCGTTCTGCGCCGGCCTCGACCTGAAGGAGATCAGCACCGAGGGCCTGGGTGCCGGCGGGTCGGACGAGCCCAGTGGCCTCCCGTTCGGGCGCCTCACGAAGCCGTTGATCGGAGCGGTCAACGGTCCGGCGGTGACGGGCGGATTCGAGTTGGCGCTGGGCTGCGACTTCCTCGTCGCCTCCGAGCGAGCGAGTTTCGCCGACACCCACGCCCGCGTCGGCGTGATGCCCGGCTGGGGCCTGACGGTCTTTCTGCCGCAGGCGATCGGCATCCGTCGGGCGAAGCAGATGAGCTTCACCGGCAACTACGTCGACGCGGCGACCGCGCTCGACTGGGGCCTCGTGAACCTGGTGGTTCCCCACGACGACCTCGTCGAGACCGCTCGATCGCTTGCCGCGGACATGGCGACGATCCCGGCCGCCAACCTCGCTGCGATCAAGCAGGCGTACGTGGCCGCCCACCATCCCGTCGACGGACCGGCGATCGCCGCCGAGGCCGCGTACAACCGGAGCTGGAGCTTCGACCGGGGCGCCTTGGCCGCGAATCGCGAGGCGATCCAGGCCCGGGGCAGCTCGCAGGCCACCTGAGGCGCCGTCGGCCCGGAGGCGCGAGACTCCAACCATGGCGGTCGATGACCCAGACGTCCCGGTCGGGCAGCTCGTCGAGTGGCCGCGGCCCGCGGGTGACGAGCACTACACACGCGACGGCCGGCTGAAGAAGCGGTACTACGAGCATCGTCTCGCCGAGCTGCAGGAGGAGCTGGTCAAGCTCCAACACTGGGTCAGCGAGCGCCAGCTGCGCGTCCTGATCATCTTCGAGGGCCGAGGCTCGGCCGGCAAGGGCGGGGTGATCAAACGGATCGGCGAGCGCACGAGTCCGCGCATCGTCAGGACCGAAGCACTCCCCAAGCCGACAGAGCGCGAGCAGACCCAGTGGTACTTCCAGCGCTACGTCCCGTTGCTCCCGTCGGGCGGGGAGGTCGTCCTGTTCGACCGCAGTTGGTACAACCGTTCGAACGTCGAGTGGGTCATGGGCTTCTGTACCGAGGCTCAGCACCAGGAGTTCCTCCGGACGTGTCCCGAGTTCGAGCGCATGCTCGTCCGGTCCGGGATGATCATCCTGAAGTACTGGTTCTCGGTGTCCTACGAGGAACAGGAGCGTCGATTCAAGGCCCGCAACGACGAGCCGCTCAAGCGCTGGAAGCTGTCCGACATGGATCTCGAGGAGCACCGACGCTACGTGCGCTACTCGATGGCCAAGGACACGACCTTCCAGTACACCGACATCAAACAGGCGCCGTGGTACGTCGTGCCGTCCGACGACAAGCGTCGGGCGCGACTGAACTGCATCAGCCACATCCTGTCGATGGTGCCGTATCAGGACATCGTGCCCGACCCGGTGGAGATCCCTGCGCGCGAGGCCGAGCCCTACATCCGGCCACCGCTCCACGACCAGACCTTCGTGCCGCAGCTGTACTGACGTCGGTCGTCGTACCGGCGTCGGTCGTTGCGACGACGTCGTCGGAGATCCGCCGCAGTGGCGCGAGCTCAGTGGTCGTCGGCGTGCGCGTCCGTCAGCTCGCTGATGCCGGTGTGGTCTTCCTCGTACAGGTCGGGTTCGAGGTAGATGATCCGAGCCACGGGTACCGCGTCGCGGATCGCCTTCTCGGCACCGTCGATGGCATCGGCCAGCTCGGCTGTGCTCATCCCGGGGCGGAAGTGCACCTTCGCGGCGACGAGCATCTCGTCGGGGCCCATGTACTGGGTGCGCATGTGGATGAGGCGATCGACGTCCTGGTGGCCGTTGAGCGCGGTCTTGATCTTGTCGATCTGTTCCGGCAGCGCGCCCTCGCCGATCAGGAGGCTCTTCATCTCGACCGCCAGGATGATGGCGATGATGCCGAGGAGGATGCCGATCGACAGGGTGCCGACGCCGTCCCAACGACTGTTGCCCGTGACGTCGGCCAGCACGATCGCGACGAAGGCGAAGACCAGGCCGAACATGGCACCGGCGTCCTCGAGCAACACCACCGGCAGCTCGGGAACGCGAGCGCGGCGGATGAAGGCCGGCCAGGAGTGGTCGCCCTTGATCTTCCTCGATTCGATCACCGCGGTCCGGAAGGCGAAGAACTCCAGGACGATGGCGAACCCGAGGATGCCCAGGGCCCAACCCAGCGAGTCGATGTCGTGGGGGTGGCGGATCTTCTCGATGCCCTCGTAGATCGCGTACAGCGAGCCCAGCGAGAACAGCACGAGACTGACGACGAACGCCCAGAAGTAGCGCTCGCGCCCGTACCCGAAGGGGTGGTCGATGTCGGCGGTCTTCTTGGCCTGGCGGTTGCCGAAGATCAACAAGCCCTGGTTGCCGGTGTCGGCGACAGAGTGCACCGACTCGGCGAGCATCGACGCGGACCCGGTGACCAGGAAGCCGATGAACTTGGCGATCGAAATCCCGAGGTTGGCGAAGAACGCCATGTAGATCGCTCTGGTACTGCCCCCAGCTGCCATTGGTGTTGCCCCCTGTTGAGAGTCGTCCCGCCTGGTACGGCCGCTCAGCATAGGAGCCGAGCCCGCGGGTGAGGTGACCGGAAGCTGTCGCGGCTACGTTCCCCGGCATGCCGACGTCGTTCCGGAGCCCCGCCGACCTGCTGGACGCCGCGGGCACCGACCTGGGTGCCACCGACTGGATCGAGATCACCCAGGACCGGATCGACCTGTTCGCCGAGTCCACCGGCGACCACCAGTGGATCCACGTCGACCCCGAGAAGGCCGCCGAGGGTCCGTTCGGCGCGACGATCGCCCACGGCTACCTGACGCTGGCGCTGACCAACCTGTTCCTGCCGGACCTCATCGTCGTGGAGAACATCTCGATGGGCGTGAACTACGGCGTGAACAAGGTGCGGTTCCCCTCGCCGGTCGTCGTGGGCTCGCGGGTTCGGGGCTCGGGAGTCGTCACCGAGGTGACCGAGGTCCCGGGTGGGGTGCAGGCCGTCATCACGGTGACGGTGGAGATCGAGGGCGCCGACAAGCCCGCCTGCATCGCCGAGTCGATCAGCAGATTCCTCGCGTGACCGGCTGAGCCGAACCGGCGGCTGCGCTCAGGCGAGCGCCGCGCACACGGCGTCGACCAGGGCCGTGACGTCGTCCTCGGTCACGTCGATCAGCTGGTGGACGCGCATGATGAACAGCGGCCCTTCGATGATCGCCCCGAACTGGTCGTCGGTGAGTTCGCGGGTGATCTCGCCTCGCTCGCGTGCCGCGTCGACGATGTCGCGCACCACCTGAACTCGGATGGTGTCCATCTCGGCCCGGACCGCCTGCAGCTCGGGCTTCGACAGGGACGCGCTCAGCAGGCTGAGCATCACGCGCCGGAAGCCCGGGTCCTCGGTCACCTTGAGGTGCGTGCGGTAGTGGGCCTCGATGTCCCCGCGGAGGCTGCCGGTGTTCGGCGTCTCCAGTTCGGCCAGGACCAGGGACTTCATCGCGCGTATCCCGAGTTCCTCGGCCGAGGCGTAGCGGCGGTAGATCGTGGTCTTCGCCACGCCGGATCGCTTGGTCACCTCTTCGATCGTGAGCGCGTCGAGCCCGCCTTCCCACAGCACTTCGGCGGCGGTCTCCAGGACGCGCGCCTCGATGTCGTCACGGGGACCGACAGAAGTCACACCAAAACTCTACCCGCCTGCTCTTGCGCTACCGCTACGTAGCTGTATCGTGAGCGCTACGCGGTCGTAGCGCGGTCGCGAGCCCTCGCCCCCCACCCCCGTGACCCGTTGGAGATGCCATGTACAAGCGTCTGGCCCGCTGGGCCTTCAGCCACCCAGCTCCCGTCTTCGCCGCCTGGATCGTGACGCTGTTCGGCGTCCTCGCGCTCGCCGGAACCATCGGTGACCAGTTCGATGACGGCATCGAGATCCCGGGGAGCGACACCGAAGCGGGATTCGACATCCTCGACGAGCACTTCGGCGGCGTCGGCTCGGGCGCCGAGGGATTCGTGGTCATCGCCGCGGATCGGCCGGTCACCGACCCGAGCGTGCAGGGGCCGATCGAGGGTCTGCTCGCCGAGGTCGAGGAGATCGACGGGGTGACGGTGCGGAGCCCCTACGCGCCCGGTGGCGCGCAACAGATCTCCGCGCTCGGCGCGGATGCCGGAAGAATCGCCTATGCCAGCCTCGCCCTCGATGCCGAGCTGAACCAGACCGAGGCCAGCGAGACCGGTGTCGAGATCCTCGAGTTGCTCCGAGACAACGAGATCCCGGGCGTCCAGCTCGAGGTCGGTGGTGCCGCCCTCGCCGAGTTCGAGCCGCCCGAGACCGAGCTGATCGGGCTGGCGTTCGCCGTGATCGTGCTGATCCTCGCGATGGGCTCGGTGCTCGCGATGGGGATCACGATCGGTGTCGCGCTGTTCGGCGTCGGGACCGGCGTCGGGCTGATCATCCTCATCTCCAACGTCATCACCGCACCCGACTTCGCCGTCACCATCGGCGCGATGATCGGTCTGGGCGTCGGGATCGACTACGCCCTCTTCATCGTGACGAGGTACCGGGAGTCGATCCGCCAAGGCTTCGTTCCGATCGACGCGACGGCGATCGCGCTGGACACCGCGGGTCGGTCCGTCATCTTCGCCGGCGCCACCGTGGTCGTGTCGCTGCTCGGGCTCCTCCTGATCGGACTGGAGTTCATCGCCGGACTGGGCATCGGCGCGGCGGCCACGGTCCTCATGACGATGATCGCGTCGGTCACACTCCTGCCGGCCTCGCTCGGTCTCGCCGGCGACCGGGTCGAGGTGACCCGTCGTCGCGGCATCGCCATGGCCGGGTTCGCATCGCTCGCGTTGTTGGCGCTCGGGCTCTCGATCCCGCCCCTCGCGCTGGTCGGGGCGGCCGGCCTGCTGATGGTGCTGCTGGTCAGCTTCGCCTACGCGCCGCTGCGCAAGGCGGTGCCGCCGCGCGTCGAGAAGCCCCTGCGAACCACCTTCTGGTACCGGTGGAGTCGCATGATCCAGGCCCGCCCGTGGAGCGCCGCCCTCGCCGGCTTCCTGATCCTCGGCGTCATGACGCTGCCGGTGCTCGATCTCCGCCTCGGGTTCTCCGACGAGAGCAACTTCCCGGAGGGGTCCACGACGCGTGAGGCCTACGAGTTGATCAGCGACGGATTCGGCCCCGGCTTCAACGGGCCGCTGCTGCTCGTGACCGAGGTGTCGGGTTCCCAGGACCTCGCCGACGCAGCGGCGCTCGCCGCTTCCCTCGAGACCGTGGACGGCGTCGCCTCCGTGACCGGCCCCATTCCGAACGACCAGACCGATCCGACCGCCGCCATCGTGCAGGTGATCCCGTCGACCTCTCCACAGGACGAGGACACCGAAGCGCTGGTGGTCGAGTTGCGCGACGACGTGATCCCCGCTGCGACCGACGGCACCGAGTTGGTGGTGTTCGTCACCGGCCAGGTCGCGGCCAACATCGACATCAGCGATCTGCTCGCCGGTCGCACACTGCTCTTCTTCAGCGTCGTGCTCGCGCTCTCGTTCCTGTTGTTGATGATGGTCTTCCGGTCCCTGCTGGTGCCGTTGAAGGCCGTGATCATGAACATGATGTCGATCGGCGCGGCCTACGGGTTGATCGTCGCCGTCTTCTCGTGGGGCTGGGGCGCGGGCCTGTTCGACACCAGCGGCGGGCCGATCGAGCCGTTCATCCCCATGATGCTCTTCGCCATCGTCTTCGGTCTCTCGATGGACTACGAGGTCTTCCTGCTCTCCCGGATCAAGGAGGAGTACGAACACACCGGCGATGCGGTCGAGTCGGTCGCGGACGGACTCGCAGCGACGGCTCGGGTCATCACCGCGGCGGCGGCGATCATGGTCGTCGTCTTCGGCTCGTTCGTGCTCGAGGACAACCGGGTCATCAAGCTGTTCGGCATGGGCCTCGCCGCCGCTGTCGCACTCGACGCGAGCTTCGTCCGCATGCTCCTGGTGCCGGCCACGATGGAACTGCTCGGCGACCGCAACTGGTGGTTGCCGGCATGGCTCGATCGAATCCTGCCCGATCTCAACGTCGAGGGCAGTCGGCCCGCCCCGCCGGCGGTACCGGGTACACCCATCGACTGGGACGGGCCCGAGTCGGGCGACGAGGTCGAGCGAGAACCGGTGCTCGTGTGACCGCCCGCCACCGGGGCCGCGGGCGACACACCGGGGTGACCCCGGTACCCTGAAGGACATGGCGAAGAGGAAGCGCAAGGCGAAGGTCCCCGCGGCACCCGTGTCGGACCCGCCGGTTCGACCGGGGATGCAGAGCCCTCGTCGTCGCGTTCCCGCCGAGATCGCCCGCCCCCCGTACGCCCTCACCGGCGACCCCGGACCCTCGGTGCTGCCGCTCGTGCGCACGCCCGCGGAGATCGCATCGATGCGCAAGGCCGGCGCCGTCGCCGCCGAGGTCCTGTTGCACGTCGGCAAGCACGTCGAGGTCGGCATCACCACCGACAAGCTCGACCAGATCGCCCACGACGAGGCCGTCCGGCTCGGCGCCTACCCCAGCCCGCTGAACTACCGCGGCTACCCCAAGTCGGTGTGCACCTCTGTCAACGAGGTCATCTGCCACGGCATCCCCGACTCCAGGCAGCTCCGAGACGGCGACATCGTCAACATCGACGTGACCGTCTTCTACGAGGGGGTCCATGGCGACACCTCGGTGACGTTCCTCGTCGGCGAGGTCGACGACTGGTCCCGACACCTGGTCCGGGAGACGCGGACCGCCATGTACAAGGGCATCGAGACGGTGCGGAACGGCTCGAAGGTCAACGACATCGGTCGTGCCATCGAGCAGCACGCACATGCCAACGATCTCTCGGTTGTCCGCGAGTTCATCGGCCACGGCGTCGGGCCCGAGTTCCACAGCGCGCTCGCGATCCCGCATTACTACGACCGCCGTGCCACCACCGAGATCGTGACCGGGATGAGCTTCACCATCGAGCCGATGCTGAACCTCGGCGGCACCGGGATGTACATGTGGGACGACGACTGGACCGCCGTCACCGCCGATGGTCGCCGCACCGCCCAGTTCGAGCACACGCTCGTCTGCACCGAGGACGGCTACGAGATCATGACGCAGACGTCCGCCGGCACCATCCCCTCCGAGGTCTTCGCCGAGGAGTGAGGCACCCGTTCAGCCGTTGCTGAGCGCAGTCTCGATCCAGACCGCGACGCCGTCGTCGGCGTTGGTCCGGGCCCGCTGATCGCTCACGGCGGCCACGTCCGGGTGGGCATTGCCCATCGCGACGCCCGTGCCCGCCCATCGGAGCATCTCGATGTCGTTGTGGCTGTCGCCGAACGTGGTGACGTCGGCGTGCGCGACGCCGAGGCGGTCGGCCAGCATCGCCAGAGTGGACGCCTTGTTGACGCCGGTCGCCGTCAGCTCGAGATACGCGCCTCCCGAACTGGCGCCGGTGACGCCGTCGGGGAGGACCGAGCCGAGCACCTCCATCGCCTCGGACGCCGTGGCCACGTCGGGGTGGTCGACGAAGAGCTTCAGCACCGTGTCCTCCCGCGTGGGCTCCGGCTGGTCGCCCGCGATGCCGTGCCTGCCCAGCGACGGCGGTTTCTGCGCGTAGCGGTGCTCGAACCCGTAACCGCCCATCACTTCCCAGCCGAGCGTGACGCCCGGGACGGTGGCCCGGAGGTGGCCGATGACGTCGACCGCGAGCGCCCCGTCGATCGGGCGATGCAGGTCCACGGCATCGACGTCGCGGTCCCAGACCATCGCGCCGTTCGAGCACACCGCCCACCGGATCGGCGTGTCCTCGAGGAGTGGCAGCGCGGTCAGCCTGCTCCGGCCGGTTGCGGCGACGACCTCGACCCCGGCTCGATCGGCGGCTGCGATCGCAGTCCGCGTGCGGGCGCTGACGGTGTGGTCGGGGCCGAGCAGGGTGCCGTCGAGGTCCGATGCGAACATCCGGGCGCTGGTCACGTCGCCGACGGTAGCGGGGGAGTGGCGATCCGCCAGGGGCATTCCGGGGGTCAGGAGACGATTGCGATCCGGCCGGCGTCGAAATCGATGCCGGTGCCGGTGCCAGGCCGCTACCGTCTGGCCACTGACCGAAGGAGCTTTGTGACGTCGAGCCACACAATCTGAACCGCCGTGGGCAGCCGCTGTGGTTGTCCACGGCCCGCAGCGGGTCGAGTCGCGCCACGACGACTCCCCGTCATCCGTTCAGATCATCGACTTCACGAAAGGACCAGACCGTTGACCGACATCAACGTTCGCGCCGCCAGACCGGCGGACACCGACCCGATCAAGCAGCTCGCCCTCGACAATCACATGTTCGAGCCGGACGAGTTGGGCGACTTCGACGAGATGCTCGCCGGCTTCTTCGACGGCAGCCTCGACGGCCACCAGTGGATCGTCGCGGGGGCCGACGACGGCCGGCCCATCGCTGGCGCGGCTTACTACGCGCCGGAACCGTTCGCCGACCGTATGTGGAACCTGTACTTCATCGCCACCGCTCCCGACCACCACGGGTCCGGGACCGGGTCGGCGTTGCTGACCCACGTGGAAGGCTCGCTCCGGGCGATGGGCGAAACCGTCGCCCGGACACTGATCGTGGACACGTCCAGCGTCGACGACTACGAGCAGGCCCGGTCCTTCTACGAGGCCCGTGGCTTCGTCGAGGAGGCCCGCGTCCGGGACTTCTACGGCCCAGGTGATCACAAGGTGACCTTCTGGAAGCTGCTCGTCGACTGATC
>JBCCFK010000188.1:0-8843 GCA_039029775.1 Actinomycetota bacterium
ACCGCGCAGTACGAGTCCGAGGTCGTGTACCACAAGAACCGCGAGGACCTCGAGGCTCAGGGCGTCATCTTCTGCGACATGGACACGGCGCTGCGCGAGCATCCCGAGATCGTCCGTGCGTACTTCGGCAAGGTCATCCCGCCGAACGACAACAAGTTCTCCGCGCTCAACTCGGCCGTGTGGTCGGGCGGCTCGTTCATCTACGTCCCGCCAGGCGTCGAGGTGGAGATGCCGCTGCAGGCCTACTTCCGCATCAACGCGGAGAACATGGGCCAGTTCGAGCGGACGCTGATCATCGCCGACAAGGGCTCGAAGGTGCACTACATCGAGGGCTGCTCGGCCCCGGTCTACAGCACCGACTCCCTCCATTCGGCCGTCGTCGAGATCGTGGTGAAGGAGAGCGCACGCGTCACCTACACCACCATCCAGAACTGGTCGAACAACGTGTTCAACCTGGTCACCAAGCGGGCCAAGGTCTATGCCGAGGGCCACATGGAGTGGATCGACGGCAACATCGGCAGCCGCCTGACGATGAAGTACCCGGCCGTGGTCATGGTCGGGCCCAAGGCCTCCGGCGAGGTCCTCTCCGTCGCCTACGCAGGCAACGGTCAGCACCAGGACGCCGGCGCCAAGATGACCCACGCCGCCCCCGAGACCACGTCCAAGATCGTGTCCAAGTCGATCTCCAAGGACGGCGGCCGCTCCTCGTACCGAGGGCTGGTCCGGGTCGAGGATGGCGCCCACGGCTGCAAGAGCCACGTCCAGTGCGACGCGCTGATCCTCGACGAGGACTCGATCAGCGACACCTACCCCTACATGGAGGTCGGGTCCCAGGACGCCGTCATCGGCCACGAGGCCACGGTCTCCAAGGTCGCCGACGAGCAGCTCTTCTACCTGATGAGCCGAGGCCTCTCCGAGGAGCAGGCGATGGGCATGATCGTCAACGGCTTCATCGAGCCGGTGACCCGCACCCTCCCCATGGAGTACGCGGTCGAGTGGAGCCGCCTGATCGAGCTCCAGATGGAAGGCTCGGTCGGCTGACCGAAAGAAAGTGCCCAACCTGGGTCTGACCCGAAGTGGGCACTTTCTCGTCAGTCGAGGTTGGCGGCCAGCTGGAGGGCGACGGCGAGGCCGTCGGCGCTGACAGGCGGGACCTCGTAGCGCGCTGCGGCCTTGACCTCGGGCTCGGCGTTGCCCATGGCGACGCCGTGGCGGACGGCCTGCATGGCGCCCAGGTCGTTGTGGCCGTCGCCGACCATCATCACTCGCTCGAGCGTCGTGCCGAGGCGCCCGGCGATGGCCTCGATCGCCGCAGCCTTCGTGGCGCCGTGCGGGGTGATCGACACGAACGTCACACCCTCCTGCACAGGGGAGGTGGCGGTGCTGACCTCGGCATGGGGCTCCATCGTGGCGACAGCCTCCGGCACGATGTCGTGCGGGACGACCAGCTGCACCCGAACGACGGCGCCCGCCATGTCCGCCGGTGACCCGACCGCAACGCCCACGCCCATCAGGGCAGCGTGGTCCGTCGCGAGCACCCCGTCGTCGCTGACCCGGTAGTCGCGGGTGGTGTAGTACTCGACGGTCCAGCCCTGGTCGGCTGCTGCTCGGCCGGCCAGCTCGACGACCTCGGTCGGCACCGGCTGCTCCACGACCTCGCCTGTTCCCGCGTGGACCAGCGCTGCGCCGGCGTGGAAGACGTGCCACCCGTCCGGGTCGAGTCGTCGGGCCCAGTCGAATGTGGGGCCGAACGCGCCGCGGGCCGTGGTCAGGGCCAGATGCTGGCCGCGCGCCACGGCGGCGTCGGCGGCCGCCCAGACGGCGTCGGTCGGTTCGCCGGAGGCGCCGACCAGCGTGCCGTCGACGTCGATGCAGATCAGGGGGAGCACGGCGTCAGGGTAACGAGGCGGCTGCATCCTCTGGTCGGCTCGCACGACGAGCTCGTCTCGATACTTCCGGCGAGCGCCCTGCCGCAGTGGGATCATGGTCCGAGGCCGGACCGACTCAACGAGGAGCGTGGGCATGGCAGTGAGCGAAGGCGCCGTCGAGGTCGTCGTGGAGATCCCGAAGGGGTCCCGCAACAAGTACGAGATCGACCACGAGACCGGTGAGGTCTGGCTCGACCGACACCTGTTCACCGCCACGGCCTACCCGACCGACTACGGCTATGTGGAGCACACCCTGGGCGAGGACGGTGACCCACTGGACGTCCTCGTCCTGCTCGACGAGCCGACGTTCCCCGGGTGTCACGTCAGCGGCCGCCCGGTCGGCGTGTTCTGGATGACCGACGAGGCCGGGCCGGACGCCAAGATCCTCGTGGTGCCCGACGGCGACCCGAGGTGGGATCACGTGCAGGACATCGACGATGTCTCCGCTCACTTCAAGGCCGAGGTCCTGCACTTCTTCTCGATCTACAAGGACCTCGAGCCCTCCAAGACCGCGATCGTCGAGGAGTGGCACGACCGCTCCGCAGCGTGGGACGCGATCACCGCCGCTCGGGCTGCCTATCAGGGCTGATCCGTCGGGCGACGGCCTGCTCGGCGCCTGGTAGCGATCTCCGGCGCCCTACGATCCGACCGATGCCGACGCCGCTCACCAACGATCGCTGGGGCTACGAATCCAACTGCTATGTCTGCGAGCAGAGCAACGCGGGTGGCATGCGCGTGCCGTTCCAGCTCGAGGACGACGCGGAGACCGTGACGGCGGCGTTCACCCTCGACCGCACGTACTCGGGCGCGCCGGCGCTGGTGCACGGGGGCGTCTCGCTCGCGCTGCTCGACGAGGCGCAGGCCTGGGCGTGCATCGCCGTCGCGGGCAAGTGGGGGCTGACGGCGTCGACCGCCTCGACGTTCCTCTCGCCCGTCTTCTGCGACACGCCGTACCGGGTCGAGGCGCGGGTGACGGCCGTGTCCGACGTTGCCGTGGAGACGGTCGGCACGATTCGTGACGAGGGTGGGGGCGCCATGATCGAGTCGAGCTCGTCGTTCCACATCGTCGGCGAGGTCGACGTCGCCACCGGCCAGCACGAGCTGGACGACCGCCAGCGTCGGCTGCTGGGCGAGTAACACCGGTGCGGCCACCTAGCCTGCAGGGATGAGCGAGCAGTGCTAGCAGGGCCACCGGGCCCGTTGCGTCGGCGACACGAGGGCACGGCGATGACCGACACCGACGCCTGGCTCGACGAGTTCCTGGACCTGGTCATCTCGCGGGGCATCGAGCCGTATCCGGCCCAGGAGGAGGCGATCCTCGAGCTGTTCGCCGGCAACAACGTCATCCTGACGACGCCGACGGGGTCGGGGAAGTCGCTCGTGGCGGAGGCCGCGCACTTCGTGGCGCTGCGTCAGGGCAAGACGTCGATCTACACGGCGCCGATCAAAGCCCTCGTGTCGGAGAAGTTCTTCGCGCTGTGTCGCACGTTCGGAACCGACAACGTCGGCATGGTCACCGGTGACGCCGCGGTCAACGCCGACGCACCCATCATCTGCTGCACGGCGGAGATCCTCGCCAACCAGGCGCTGCGCTGGGGCGACGACGCGGATGCCGACGTCGTCATCATGGACGAGTTCCACTTCTACGGGGACCCTCAACGGGGGTGGGCCTGGCAGGTGCCGCTGCTGACGCTGCCGCATGCGCAGTTCCTGTTGATGAGCGCCACGATGGGGCCGACCGGCAAGTTCCTCCACGAGCTCGAGACCCGGACGGGCCGGTCCAGCGTCGAGGTGACCAGCGACGAGCGTCCGGTCCCTCTGGACTTCGTCTACCGCGAGACGCCGCTGCACGAGTCGCTGCAGGCGCTGCTCGACGAGAACAAGGTGCCGGCCTACATCGTCCACTTCACGCAGGCCGACGCCATGTCCGCAGCCCAGTCGTTCACCAGCCTCCAGATCCTCGACAAGGAGGAGAAGGAGCGGGTGAAGGAGGCCGTCGGCGGCTTTCGGTTCGACAGCCCGGTCGGCAAGGACCTCCGTCGGTTCGTGATGGCCGGTATCGGCGTCCATCATGCCGGGCTCCTGCCCCGCTACCGGCTGCTGATGGAGAAGCTGGCGCAGCAGGGTCTGCTCAAGCTGATCTGCGGTACCGACACCCTGGGCGTCGGCGTCAACGTGCCCATCCGGGCGGTGCTGTTCACCCAGCTCTGCAAGTTCGACGGGACCGACACCCGTGTCCTGCGCAACCGGGAGTTCGCGCAGATCGCCGGTCGCGCCGGTCGGAAGGGTTTCGACGACGAGGGTCATGTCTGGGCGCAGGCGCCGGAGCACTGGATCGAGAACCGCCGGGCCGAGGAGAAGGCCGCAGCCGACCCGAAGAAGCGGAAGAAGCTGGTCAAGCGCAAGCCGCCCGAGTGGGGGTACGCCCACTGGAGCGAGGACACGTTCACCAAGATGGTCGAAGGACGCCCCGAGCCGCTCGGGTCGAGCTTCCAGGTGAGCCATCAGTTCCTCCTCAACGTGCTCGACCGTCCCGGTGACGGATGCGCAGCGGTCCGTCGGCTGCTCGTCGACAACCACGAGCCGCGCAAGCGCCAGCGCACGCAAATCCGGCGTGCGGTCTCGATGTATCGCGCACTCACCGAGGCCGGCGTGGTCGAGCAGCTGGGCGAACCCGACGAGGACGGCAGATCGGTGCGGGTGACGATCGACCTGCAGGACGAGTTCGCGCTGCACCAGCCGCTGTCGTTGTTCGCGCTCGAGGTGCTGCCCGAGCTGGACCGCGACGACCCCGACTATGCGCTCGACGTGCTCTCGGTCGTCGAGGCGGTCCAGGAGAATCCGCGGCCCGTGCTGAAGTCCCAGCTCGATCGAGCGAAGACCGAACTGATGAACGAGATGAAGGCCAGGGGCGTCGAGTACGACGACCGCATGGACCGCCTGGCCGAGGTCGAGTTCCCGAAGCCGCTCAACGAGTTCTTGTGGGGCTGCTTCCGGACGTTCCGCCAGCACCACCCGTGGGTGGGGGAGGACACGCCCAAGCCCAAGAGCATCGTGCGTGAGATGTACGAGATGGGATTCGGCTTCCGCGACTACGTGCAGTTCCACGGACTCAAGCGATCCGAGGGCGTCCTCCTGCGCTACCTCGGCGATGTCTACAAGGGCCTGGTCCAGAACGTCCCCGAGGCCGCCAAGACCGACGAGGCGTGGGACCTGCAGGAGTGGTTGGGGGAATTGGTGCGCCAGGTCGACTCGTCCCTGATCGACGAGTGGGAGCGCATCCAGGCGGGCACCGACATGATCGAGCGCGGCGAGGACCCCGACGAGGTCGACGAGCCGGAGCGTTCCGACGTCACCCGCAACACCCGCGCCTTCGCGGTGATGGTGCGCAACGAGGCGTTCCGGGTCGTGGCGCTCCTGGCGCGCCAGGACCACGAGGCCGTCGCCGAGATGCCCAGGGCCGGCGGGGAGCGATGGCGGCCGTCCGAGATCGAGGCGCTGATGGCCGACTACTGGGACTTCTACGACAGCGTCGGGATCGACGCCGACGCCCGGTCGGCCGCCTATTTCGACTGGGACCGGTCCAGCGGGTCGGTCACCCAGATCATCGCCGACCCCGACGGCCACCGGGAATGGCGGGTCGAGGGCACCGTCGACATCGATGCCTCCCGCGACGCCGGTGAAGCCGTGCTGGTGCTCGACACCGTCCGTCGGCTCTGACGGGTGGATCTGCCGATGCCGGTGGGCCCGCCGGTCCTGGCAGAATGGCGGGATGCCGATGCGTCAGGACTGCAAGTTCTTCGAGAGCCGGAGCTACCCGAACGGGGACACGGTCCGGAAGTGCGACCTCGACCTGGCACCCGAGGCCCCGTGGCGGTGTCCCGAGAACTGCCAGAGCTTCGCCCCGCGGCTCGCCGACATCAACTGGAAACACGGCACGATGGTCACCCCGCCGACGCCCGCCGAACCCCAGAGCCTCGGTGACGACGACTCGATCGCCGCGCTGCTCGACGCGGCCGAGGACATCGTCAACGCGGCCGGTCCGGACATCATCGCCGAGGTCGAAGCCGAGCGCTGGGAGGCCGAGAACGCCGGCTTCCTCAAGCGGATGAGGCGCCGATTCCGGCGTGGGTGAAGCAGTCGAGGCGCTCGGCTCGACGGTCGGGAATTTCCACTACAGCGGTAGGATTAATCCCGTCCTGACCGCCGACAGACGAGGCCCCTCTGGTGTTTTCCGCCGACGTCGTCACCCAGACCACCGAGGCTCTCCACGGGCCGGATTGGCTCCAGCAGCAGCGTGCTGACGCCGCCGGCCGGATGGCATCGCTGGATCTGCCCACCTTCGAGCTCGAGGAGTGGCGCTACAGCCCGATCGACGAGCTGAATCCCGGCCGGTTCGCCCCGGCCGCCACGGCCCCCAGCGCCACCGACGCCTCGGGGTTCGCGGTGCCCGGCGCCGCAGCCGTCGTGGTCACCGTCGACGGGTTCGTGGTGTCGGTCGACGCCGGCTCGACCCCAGGCCTCACCGTGGCCACCGCGTCCACCGCCGCCGATCCGGTCGAGGCCGGCGCGGCGATCGACGTCTTCGGGGAGGCGAACACCGCTTTCAGCCCGGACCCGATCGTCGTCACCGTCAAGGCCGGCTCGGAGATCGACGGCCCTGTCGTCATCACCCACCATCTGCGTGCCGACGGGGTCGCGGCCTTCCCGCAGGTCCACGTCGATGCCGGCCCCGACTCCGGCGTGCAGGTCGTCGAGGTCTTCGTCTCCGACGACGTCGCTGCGCTGACCGTGCCGTCCACCCGCATCAACGTCGGTGACGCGGCACGCGTCCGGTACCAGCAGGTGCAAGAACTCGGCCCGCAGGTCTGGCAACTCGGCACCCTGGTCGCCGAGGTCGGCAGCCAGGCGCACTTCGTGGGCGGCGTGGCCGCCATGGGCGCCGGCTACGGGCGTCTGCGCACCGACTGCCGGCTCTCCGGCCGGGGCGCGAGCGGCGACCTGCTGGCCGTGTACTACGGCGATGGCGACCAGACCCTCGACTTCCGCACCTTCCAGGATCACCTGGCCCGCGACACCACGTCGAACCTGCTCTTCAAGGGGGTGCTCGACGACACGTCCACGTCGATCTACACCGGCCTGATCCGCGTCGCACCCGAAGGCGCCGGGACCAACGCGTTCCAGACCAACCGCAACATCAAGCTGTCCGAGGACGCCTGGGCCGAGTCGGTGCCGAACCTCGAGATCGAGAACAACGACGTCCGCTGCAGCCACGCGTCCACCGTGAGTCCCGTCGACGAGGAGCAGCGGTTCTATCTCGAGAGCCGGGGCGTGCCGACCCAGGCCGCCGAGCGCCTGATCGTCGAGGGCTTCCTCGACGAGGTCGTGTCCGAGATCGCCGTTCCGGCCATCGCCGATCACGTGACCTCCCGGATCCAGGCCAAGCTCGACGAGAGGACGACGCCGTGATGGCCGCCAAGGTCAGAATCGCATCGGCCGACGACTTCGCAGACGGCGAGGTCAAGGCGATCGATGCGGGCGAGACCAGCCTCGCCGTCGTCCGGATCGGCGATGACTTCCATGCGCTGACCGACCGATGCTCACACGCCAACTACAAGCTGTCCGAGGGCGAGGTCGACTGCGACGAGAAGACGCTGACGTGTTGGAAGCACGGTGCCGAGTTCTCGTTGATCGATGGCGTCCCCCAGACGCTCCCGGCCACGCAGCCCGTGGACGTGTGGGAGATCGAGGTCGCGGCCGGCGAGGTGTTCGTGAACCTGCCCGGGGAGGCCTGGTGAGCGACCGCAGCGAACACGGACGGCCCGGCTGTCACCCGAGCGACGAGAAGGCAGAACGATGACCCGCCTGGAGATCACCGGCCTCACGGCCACCGTCGACGACACGCCGATCCTTCGCGGGATCGATCTCGTGATCGAGAGCGGAGAGGTCCACGCCATCATGGGCCCCAACGGCTCCGGCAAGTCGACGTTGTCGCACGTCCTGATGGGTCGACCCGGGTACCAGGTCACCGGCGGCACCGTCACCCTCGACGGGGCCGATGTCCTGGCGATGGCGCCCTGGGAGCGAGCACAGGCCGGGCTCTTCCTGGCCATGCAGTACCCGATCGAGATCGACGGTGTGCAGCTCGACGACGTGATCCGGCATGCCGCCGACGCCGGTGGCAAGGACGCATCGGTCATGTTGGATCGGTTGCAGGCCGAGGCGGACGCGCTCGGCGTCCCGGATGACTTCCTGAGTCGCGGCCTCAACGTCGACATGTCGGGTGGCGAGAAGAAGCGGAACGAGACCCTCCAACTCGCCGCGCTCCAGCCGAAGATCGCCATCCTGGACGAGCTCGACTCCGGCCTCGATGTCGACGGCCTCCGTCTGGTGAGCCGCCGGGTCGAGCGCGCCACCGAGGAGGAGGACCTCGGCGTGCTGGTCATCACCCACTACAGCCGCCTGCTCGAGGAGCTCAAGCCCGACGTGGTCCACATCTTCGTCGACGGGGTGATCCAG
This sequence comes from Actinomycetota bacterium, assembly GCA_039029775.1. Classification (GTDB taxonomy): domain Bacteria; phylum Actinomycetota; class Acidimicrobiia; order Acidimicrobiales; family UBA8592; genus JBCCFK01. Next base: position 8,448 of record JBCCFK010000188.1, read on the forward strand.
GAGAGCGGCGGCCCCGAGCTGGCCGCCGAGCTCGAGGAAACCGGCTACGACCGGTGGATGAAGCCGATCGAGACCGGTGTGTCCCTCGGCGGACTCGGCGGCGCGGACCCCTTCGCCGACCCGTTGGCCTGACGCGGTGTCGGCCCACGACGTGCGCTGACGACGGGTCGGGACCCTGTCGGTGCGCGAGACTCGGTTCCATGGCTGAACCCGACCGCGACCGACTGCTGACCGACGACGAGATCGCCGCTGCGCTGGCGGAGGTCTCGGGGTGGGAGCGAGCGGGTGATCGGCTGCACCGGACGCTGAAGTTCGGCAACTTCCCCGAGGCGTTCGGTTTCATGGCCAGCGTCGCCCTCATCGCGGAGCGGCTGTTCCACCATCCCGAGTGGTCGA
>JBCCFK010000189.1:0-8791 GCA_039029775.1 Actinomycetota bacterium
CGGCGAGGCGGTCGACCTCGCGGGGTATCGGAACCGTTACGAGCAGTACCGCCGCGACCCGGACCTCCAGGCCCACCACGCCGCCCACCCGTGGATCGTGACGTGGGACGACCACGAGGTCGACGGGAACTACGCCAACGACCTGTCGCAGAACGACGACCCCCGCGACGAGTTCCTCCGCCGGCGCGCCGACGCCTACCAGGTCTGGTACGAACACATGCCCGTCCGCCTCGATCCGCCCGACGGCCCCGACATCGAGATCCACCGCTCGTTCCGGTGGGGTGACCTGATGGACGTCTTCGCGCTCGACACCCGCCAGTTCCGTGACCCGCCTCCCACCGACGGCGAGTTCCTCTCCTTCGGCGGCCTCGTCGACCCGGCCCTGCCGATCCGAACGCTCTCACCGGACGCACTGGACCCCGACCGAACCGTGCTGGGAACCGCACAGGAACAGTGGCTCCTCGATGGCCTGGCCTCGACCCCGGCGCAGTGGAAGATCCTCGCCCAGAGCGTCGTCATGCAAGGGTTCCGGCTGTTGCCGGGCGCCGACCCGCCCCTCGTCAACGTGGACGGCTGGGACGGTTACACGGGCAGCCGAGCGGCCTTGTTCCAGGCCATGGCCGACCTCGGCGTCGACAACCTGGTCGTGCTGGCGGGGGATCTGCACCTGAGCATCGCCGGCGACGTCCGGATCGACCCGTTCGACGACACCAGCCCGGTGATCGCCGCCGAGTTCGTCTCGAGCTCGATCAGCTCCACGCTCGGTCGGATCACGCGGGCCGCGGAGGCGATCGCCCTGATCGGCAACGACCAGATGCGCCACTTCGACACCCGCCGCGGCTACGTCATCTGCGAGGTCGACCGCGACGCGACGACCGGGATCTTCATGACCGTCGACGCCACCGACCCGAACTCCGACGCCGTCGAGATCGCCAGATTCCAGACGGTCGACGGGGTTCCCGGCCTCGCCTGATCGGCCTCAGACGTGGCTGGCCGAGCCGCCGTCGACGGTGAACACCGAACCGTTGCAGTACGAGGCGGCCTCGGAGCACAGGAACGTGATCATGTTGGCGACCTCGTCGGCCGTGCCATAGCGACCCACGGGCACGCTCTTGCCGTTTCGGGCGATCACATCCTCCATCGTCGACCCTGTCGCCTCGGCCAGCTCCGTGGCCGCCCGCTCCCACATCGGCGTGTGGATCAGGCCGGGGTGGACGGTGTTGACCAGGATCCCGTCCCGCCCGTACTTGGTCGCGAGCGCCTTGGCCGTGGCCACCATCGCGGCCTTGGTCGCTGCGTAGTCGACCGTCGCGGGGTTGGGGTAGAAGGCGGCGGGGCTGGACACCATCACGATGCGACCCCACCCCGCCTCGCGCATCGCGGGGATGACGTGGCGGCTGCACCGGACGGCCGACATCACGTTCAGCTGATGGAGCGCCGCCCAGTCGTCGTCGGTCATGTACAAGAAGTTCCTCGAGGGCGAGGCACCGACGTTGTTCACGAGGATGTCGACCCGGCCGAGTGCCTCGTCGACCGCGGCGAGGAAGGCCGCCGTGGACGCCGCGTCGGTCATGTCGGCCGTCAGGCCGACCGAGCCCTCGACCTCGGCCGCCAGGTGCTCCACCGCCTCCGCTCCCCGTGCGCAGAACGCCACACGAGCCCCCTGGCCCGCAAGCTGTCGCACCGCAGCCGCCCCGATGCCGACGCTCGCTCCCGTCACGACGGCGGTCTTGCCGCTCAGGTCCAGATCCATGTCTTCCCTCCTGCGCACCGTCCGGCCCGCGTCAGAACAACTCGATGATGGCCTCGTGCTCGATGACGCACAGCACGCGGCCGTCGCGGTCGCTGATGTGGCAGTCGACGACCGCCCGTCTGCCGGCACGGGTGTCGAACCGGTCGACGACGACGCTGTCGATCCTGATCGGCGTGTCACGGGCGACCACGGCCGCATGGGCGATCCGGCTCCGTGTGTGGATCCAGGGCCCGGTGACCAGGTGCTCCTTGAACACGCGGTTCCCGAGCGACGGCCAGACGGCCGGGTGGGCGATGCCGCGCTCCGTGTACGTCGCCAGGTCGTCGCCCGAGCGCGTGCCGTATTCGGCCCACGTGGCGTCCAGCATCAGTTCGATCGAGGGCAACTGCTCGCCGGCGCGCGCTTCGGGCACATCCGCATCGAGCCACACCTCGAGGGTGGACGTCACCTCGTCGCGGGCCACGGCCTCGACCGTCCAGCGCCCGTCTGCGCCCGGGGCGACCCGGCACTCGACCCCGTCGTCGGCCAGGACCGGGCCGCGGAATCGGACCTCACAGCCGCCGCGTCCGATCCAGGCGTCGCCCCAGGCGGCGGCCGCCGGGTGGGTCATCAGGGCGTAGACGGTGGTGCCGGCGACGACGGCTGCGGGGTAGCCGGCCGCACGAGCGCCCTCGTCGGTGTGGATCGGGTTGTCGGCGTGCTCGGGCAGGTTCGGCGCGTGGGCCGACCAGGAGACGAGTGCGTCTGCCATGGCCGCAACCTACCGCCCGCCCATCCGGCGCGCCCTCGGCGGAAGTCACACGGCAGCGTCGGTCGCCCGCGATACGTTCGACGGTGACCATGACTGCGGTGAGCGACGACGCGAGAGCGACGACAGACTCGCGTTCGGGGTGGCGTCTCCTGTGGGAGTCGATCCTCCAGGAGCGCCCCGGCATCCTCGCGGGCGTCGTGGTCGCACTGTTGTGGACGGCGGGCCGCGTCGCCGTACCCCTGCTCGTCCAGGTCGGCATCGACCGTGGAATCGAGCAGGACGGTTCGCTGCTGTCGTGGTCCCTGCTCGTCCTCGGTGCGGGCGCGCTCTCCGCGGTGGCCCTCGGCTTCCGGCGCTACCTCGCCTTCGCGAACGCCAGGCGCATCGAGGCTCGCCTGCGCGACCGGCTCTTCGCCCACATCCAGCGGCTCCACTTCTCGTTCCACGACTCGAACGCCACCGGCGACCTGATGAGCCGGGCCAACACCGACCTGCAGCAGTTCCAGAACATCATCACGATCATCCCTCTGCTGACCGGCAATCTGGTGACGGTCCTGTCGGTCATGGTGATCATGCTGATCATCCAGCCGGTCCTCGCCGTGCTGGCGCTGATCAGCCTGCCGTTCGTCAACGTGCTCGGCCGCAAGTTCGCGTTCCGGCTCCATCCGGCGGTCCGGGGGATCCAGGAGCAGTCGGCCGAACTCGCCACGGTCGTCGAGGAGACGGTGACCGGCGTGCGCGTGGTCAAGGGGTTCGGCGCGGAGAACGTGCAGGCGGGCAAGCTCGCCACCGAGGCCGACGACCTGTACGAGGTCTCGATGGAGGCCTCCAACGCTCGGGCGACCTACCTGCCAGCCATGGAAATCATGCCGAACCTCGGCCTGATCACCGTCCTCGGATACGGCGGTCACCTGGTGATCGACGGGGCGATGTCGGTCGGCGAGCTCGTCAGCTTCAACATCTACGTCCTGATGCTGGTCCAGCCGCTGCGCATGCTGGGCATCGCGGTGTCCAACGGCCAACGGTCCGCGGCGGCCGGCGTTCGCATCGCCGAGATCCTGTCGACGGCACCCAAGATCGTCCGCCCCGCGCACCCGAAGTCCCTGACGGAGACCCCTTCGCGCGGACGGGTGGAGTTCGATCACGTGTCGTTCGAGTACGAGGACGGGGGCGGCCAACCGGTCCTGCACGACTTCACGTTGACGATCGAGCCGGGCGAATCGGTTGCGGTCGTCGGCCCGACGGGCTCGGGCAAGAGCACCGTGGCCAACCTCCTCCCCCGCTTCTACGACGTCACTTCCGGCACTATCCGCCTCGACGGTGTCGATGTCAGGGACATGCGGCCGCAGGACCTGCGCCGGGCGGTCGGTCTCGTCTTCGAGGAGACGTTTCTCTTCAACGCCACGATCCGCGACAACATCGCGTTCGCCAACCCGAGCGCCCGCCCCGAGGAGGTGGAGCTCGCGGCGTCCCTCGCCGGCGCCGACTTCATCGAAGACCTGCCCCGGGGGTACCGCACCGAGATCGGCGAGCGCGGGTTCTCCCTCTCGGGTGGTCAGCGCCAGCGCATCGCCATCGCCCGCGCGATTCTCGCCGACCCACGAGTCCTGATCCTCGACGACGCGACCTCGGCGGTCGATCCCACCAAGGAGCACGAGATCCGCGACGCCCTCGGCGAGGCGATGGCGCATCGGACCACGATCGTGATCGCGCACCGCCCCGCCACCATCGCCCTCGCCGACCGCGTCGTGCTGCTCGACGAGGGCCGGGTCATCGCCGAGGGCACCCACGCCGATCTCCTCGCGGGCAACCAGCGCTACCGGGAGATCCTCACGCCTGAAGCGGAGGCCGACTGATGGGGTGGCCGATGTCCCCGGGGACCGCCGAGGAGGACAAGCTCGACTTCCAGGGCACCCGCCTCGTGCTCACCCGGACCGTGGGGATGATCCGGCCGTACCGCAGCCGCACGGTGGTGGCCTTCACGTTCCTCGTGCTGTGGACCGGCACGCTGATAGCGGGCCCGATCCTCGTCAGGCGCGGCATCGACGCAGGGATCAGCGAGGGCGACACCGGCGCCCTCAACGTGGCCATCGCCCTCTACGTCGTCGTCGCGATCGCGTCGTACTGGCTCTACCGGTTCGCCATCCGCAGCCTGGCGCTCGTCGGCGAGGGCTTCCTCCGCGATCTGCGGACCACGGTGTTCCAGCGGCTCCTCCAGCAGTCCATGTCGTTCTACGACCGCAGCCAGTCGGGTGTGCTGGTCTCCCGGATGACGTCCGACGTCGACTCGCTGCAGGACCTGGTCCAGATCGGTCTGCTGATGTTCGTCAGCGCCGGCCTCCTGATCCTGGCTTCGGGCGCCACGCTGGCGTTCCTGTCGTGGAAGCTCCTCCTGCTGTGCCTCGTCACGCTGCCCTTCATCGTGGCGGCCAGCGTCAAGTTCCACCGCGACTCGAACCGGGCGTACCTCGCGGTGCGCGAGAGCATCGGCAACACGCTGTCCAGCCTCCAGGAGGGCATCAGCGGGGTGCGCATCGTCCAGGCGTTCGCCCGCGAGTCCATCGAGGCCGAACGATTCGCGGCCCGCAACCAGGAGCTCTACCGGACACACATGAACTCGGTGGTCGTGGCGGCCTGGTATCTGCCGATCATCGAGTTCGCGGGCGCGGTCACCACCGCCTTCGCCCTCGGGGTCGGCGGCTGGATGGTCCGCGACGGCCAGCTCACCCTCGGCACCGTCGCAGCCTTCATCCTGATCCTTCAGTCGATGTTCGGGCCGGTGCAGCAGCTCAGCCAGCTGTTCAACCTCGTCCAGTCCGGGACGGCATCGCTCAACAAGATCTACGGGCTGCTCGACGAGGACCTGGAACAGCACGACGCGCCGTCGGCGCTCGACCTGGGCGACGACGGTTCGATCGACATCGATCACGTCTCCTTCGCCTACGGCGACGGCCCACGCGTCCTCGACGACGTCGACCTTCGCATCGCACCCGGCGAACGGGTCGCCTTCGTCGGCCCCACCGGGGCGGGCAAGTCCACCGTGGCCAAGCTGGTTGCGCGCTTCTACGACCCGACCGAGGGCGCCGTGCGCGTCGGCGGTGTCGACCTCCGCGAGTCCAGCGCGGCCTCGCGGCGACGCAACATCACGGTCGTCCCCCAGGAGGGCTTCCTGTTCAGCGGCACCATCGCCGACAACATCCGCTTCGCCAGGCCGGAGGCCGACGCCGCCGAGATCCGCGCCGCCCTCGACCGCCTCGGCATCACCGCCATCTTCGACCAGCTCCCCGACGGCCTCGACACCGAGGTCCAGGAACGGGGCTCGCGTTTATCCGCCGGAGAACGCCAGCTGGTCTCGCTGGCCCGCGCATCGCTCGTCGACCCGTCCGTGCTGATTCTCGACGAGGCCACCTCGAGCGTCGACCCGGGAACCGAGGCCATCGTCGAGACCGCGATGGAGAAGCTGATGGAGGGCCGGACGGTCATCGCCATCGCGCACAGGCTCTCCACGTCGGCGCGGTGCGACCGCGTGGGCGTCGTGGACGACGGCCGTCTGGTCGAACTCGGCAGCCACGACGATCTCGTCGCCGCAGGCGGCCAGTACGCCGATCTCTTCGCCGCCTGGACCGCGGGTCTGACGGCCGCGGAGCCGACCGGATGAGCGCGCACGACCACGACGTCGTCTTCGCCCCCTGGGACGGCCGCCGGGTGCCGGTCACACTCCTCGGCGGCTACCTCGGGGCCGGAAAGACGACGGTCCTGAACGAACTCCTGGCTCGCACCGACCGGCCGATCGCCGTGCTCGTCAACGACGTCGGCGCGGTGAACATCGATGCCGCGCTGATCGCCAAGGTCCACGGCGACACGATCGAGCTCACCGACGGCTGCGTCTGCTGCAGCCTCGCCGGCGGCCTCGCGGACGCGTTCGACGGGCTCCGCAGCCGCAGCACCCCACCCGACCACGTCGTGATCGAGTTGAGTGGCGTCGCGGATCCGCGCCGCGTGATGCCGTGGGCGTCCTCCCCCGGGTTCCGCCTCGACGGCGTCGTGGTGATCATCGACACCACGACCTTCGCTGAGCGCGAGGCAGACCCGTCCACCGGCCCCCATGTCCGTGCGCAGGTCGAGGCGGCGGACCTGCTGGTCCTGTCGAAGCTCGATCTCGCAGACCTCCGGCACGTCGACGAGGTGAAGACCCGCCTGGCCGAGCTGGCGCCCGAGACCGCCGTCGTCCGCGGCGGGCCCTCGGCTGCGGCGGGGATGCTCGATGCGGGAACCAGGCGCGCCGGCGACGTCGCGATCACCCCGCCGGCCACCCTCTTCGACGCGCACCGTACATGGACCGTCCCGCTTCCGGCGGCCGCGACGGTCGAGCAGCTGCACCGGCTGGTGGCCGATCTCCCGCCGGACGTCGTGCGGGCCAAGGGCGTGGCCGACGGCGCCGACGGGGGACGCCTGCTCATCCAGGTCGTCGGCAGCCGAGTCGCCATCGAGCCGCTTCCGGCCGCCGAGGATCAGCGGGCCACCGATCTCGTCGTGATCGCCATCGGCGACTGACCACGACTGGTCCGTTCGGCCTACGCGCATCCAGATCGCCGAGTCGGGCGAAGAAGGGGGCATCCAACCCGCGCAACCCCCTGGAGACATCATGCGTATGCGGAAACCTCTGGCCGCCTTCGTCGCAGCAGCGACACTGGCCACCGCCCCGGCGATCCCCGCGATCGCCGACGACGAGCCCGAATCCCCCGGCAACATCGTGGAGATCGTCATCGACGTGTCGGGCGACGCAGGCTTCGACAAGCGAGGTCGTGACTACGACATCCTCCGCGAGGCCCTGATCGCGACCGATCTGGCCGGCGCCGTCGCCACGACCCAGGACATCACGGTCTTCGCCCCCAAGGATCGGGCATTCATCCGCCTGGCCCGTGACCTGGGCTACCACGGCCACGACGAGGCGGGCGCCTTCGCCTTCATCGCCGAGGCGACCGGCTTCAAGTCAGCGGCCGAGCCCGGACTGCTGGCCCAGGTGCTGCTGTACCACGTGGCCCCCGGCCTGATCTTCAGCGGTGACCTCGCCGACGGCCCCGTCACCACCCTCCAGGGCGGCACCTTCACCCCGAAGGGCAACCGCCTGATCGACAACGACCTCAACTCCCGTGACCCGCGGGTCAAGAAGCCGTTCGACCTGGTCGCCTCCAACGGCGTGATCCACACGATCAACCGGGTCCTCCGCCCGATCGACCTGCCGCCGGAGATCCCCGCCACGGTCGTCGACGTCGTGCTCGACGCCTCGGGCGACTCGGGGTTCGACTGGAAGTGGCGTGACTACGACATCCTCCGCGAGGCCCTGGTCGCCACCGACCTGGTCGGTGCGGTCGCCTCCTTCGACGACATCACCGTCTTCGCCCCGAACGACTTCGCCTTCCTGCGCCTCGCCTGGGACCTCGGCTATCGCGGCTGGAGCGAGTCGGGCGCCTTCGCCTTCATCGCCGAGGCCACGGGCTACGTGTCGGCTGCCGAACCGGGTCTCCTCGCCAGCGTCCTGCTGTATCACGTGGCGGACGACGGTCGGACCGTGCACGAGCTCCAGGGTGAGGTCGTGACCATGTTCGGCGGCGCCACCGTGACCGTCGACGGCCAACAGCCGGACCCCGGTTCACCGCGGCAGTTCACCGTCGAGGCCGGTTCGTACACCGTTCGCGCCATGGCCGACGGTCACCGTGCCGCCGAGTCCGCGGTCGTGGTCACGGGCGGCGAAACGACCGCGGTCGGCCTGACCCTCGAGGCCGAGACGTCCGTGTGGCGTGAACCCTGGCTGTGGACCGTCGGCGCGATCGTCGTGGCGGGCGCCGTGGTCGGCGTCGGTGCCGCGGCGCTATCCAGTCGGACCGACTGCGTCTGCGTCATCACCGCGAACCAGATGACTTGTCCACCGTGCCCGTGAGCGTCACGGCGTCTCGTCCGTCTCCAACTTCACGAGCGTCGCTTCGATGCGATCGAGCTGCGCCGACGCACGCGGCGACGCACCGGCGGCGCGCACCATCGACAGGCGCGCCAGGAGCTTTGCGGTGGTCTTGTCGCCATCGAGCGCGAGCACCCGCGCCTCGAGTCTCTTGATCCGTTCCATCGCACCCGTTGGGCTGGGCGCCGGCGGCTTGACGTCGACGACCTTGGGGGCGGTTCGTCGCGAGGGTCGGCGCGCCGGACGCGACGGCGGCGGTGCGGCTTCCGCGGGGGGCGATTCGACGACCTTCACGGAACGCGACTCGACGACGACCGGTGCGGCCGCC
>JBCCFK010000190.1:0-8763 GCA_039029775.1 Actinomycetota bacterium
CGACCCGGCGCACCTTAGCCGGACGGTGTCCGCGGTCGAGCACGGCAGGCTCGAAAAAGATCCCGGAACCTGTCGAGTCGGGTCCGGCCCGTTCGTCGCCCTGGTGCCGACGACACCAACACAAGGGAGGCATCGAGATGACGAAGTACGTGCTCTCGTATCACGGCGGGGGCGGCATGCCCGAGACCGAAGCGGAGATGAACGAGCTGATGGAGGCCTGGGGATCCTGGTTCGGGTCGATGGGGGAGGCCGTCGTCGACGGCGGGAACCCGTTCGGTCCCGCGAAGACGATCACCCCGGATCTCGCCGTCAGCGACGAGGGACAGGGCCTGAGTGGCTACTCGGTGATCAGCGCAGCCTCGATCGATGATGCCGTCGAGATGGCCAAGGGCTGCCCCGTCCTGGCCGGCGGTGGCACCGTCTGCGTCAACGAGACCATCGACATGTGATCTCGCAGGACCCTCGGTCGTCAGTCCGACGGCGTCGGCTTGCGGCCGAGGGTCACCGGCGTGCTGTCGTCGCTCGGCCACCACTCGGTGGCGCTCGTGCGATCACCGCCGCCGAAGCGGTCGTGGAGCCACAGGGCGAGGCCGCGCAGCCGCGTGCCCGCCAGCCGGGCCCACAGTCGGTTGCGGCGCAACGTGTAGTCGCGCGTGTACGGGCACACCCGGATGCAGACCGAGCAGTCGGAGTTGATCTTCGACCAGTAGCCGAAGCACTTCTCGCCGTCGACGCTCCACTTCGTCACGCCGACGAGGTTCGACTGGTTGTGGAGCTCGTCCGACGGGTCGCCCCCGGGAATGGCCGAGGCCGGACAGGCCTCGGTGCACCGGCGGCACCGGGCACAGGTGTCGGCCACACCGAACGTGATCGGCCGATCATGGGCGAGCGGCATGTCGGTGAAGATCTTGCCGAAGCGGACGTTCGGCCCGAACTCGGGCGTGATGACCAGGCCGTGCCGGCCGTACTCGCCGAGCCCGGCCTTGATGGCGTACGGGATGGCGAGGGCGGTGTCGTTCATCGACGGAACGGCCCGGTAGCCGAGGTTCCGTACGTACTGCGCCACGGCCAGCAGGACCAGCGCGTCCTGGGAATAGCCGAGCCCGGTCGCGGCCCCCGCCAGGGCGGACGGCGCGGTGGCGATCAGGGACGGATCCATCGCCTGGCCGATGACGAGGACCGAGGTGAGCCCGGCTCCGAGATCGTTGGACTTCGGGCCGCCGTTGATCCGGGAGTATCGCTGCGTGTACTGCCAGCGTCCGTCGTATGCGGCGATGCCGACGAGGTCGGCGCCCAGCGTGGAGGCGACCTGCTTCAGGTCCGCGGCAGCCTCGTCGGGTGTTCCGACGTCCGCCCGCTCCGAGGACGCCTCGCGGAGGATCGAGAGCGGGTCGAGAAAGCCCTCCCGCCGGTCGTCGTCCTCGCGCATCTCGGCGAAGATGTCGGTGACGTGCCAGGCCGCGTTCCGCAAGGCGTAGTCGCGTCGGCGGAACCCGCGGGCCTTGCGCCACACCTCGAGCGGTCTTCGGTAGGTCGCGTAGAACGTGTCGCTCTTGTCGGACCGGACGCGCACGTCCCAGAACGAGCGGCTGAAGACGTCGTCGACCTGATCGAACGGCTGGAAGGCGCTCTCGTCGATCGTGAAGCCGGCGGACGCGTCACTGTCGTCCACGGCGGTCGTGCCGCGCCACACCCTGGCGAGCCGTCGGTCCATGCAGGGAGCCTGGCACACGTGACGGGCGATGGTGTCCCCGGCACGTCCAGCCGAACGCTCCCGGGCACGGGCCCGTGCCGCGGGTTAGCGTCGCCGCCATGACTCAGCGGATGCTCGACGGCGTGAGGGTCGTCGACATGACCCAATACCTGGCCGGACCGACCGTCACCCGACTGATGGCCGAACAGGGCGCAGACATCGTCAAGATCGAACAGGCACCCCACGGGGACCCGAGCCGAGGGTTCGGGATCATGAAGGACGGCCGGAGCGGGTACTTCGTCCAACAGAACCGTGGCAAGAAGAGCCTCTGCGTCGACTTCGACGCCGAGGACGGTCGCGCCGTCCTGGACAAGCTGATCGCCGCCGCAGACGTGGTGGTGGAGAACTACGGCCCCGGGGTCCTCGAAAGGCGCGGGTTGGACCACGCGACGCTTCGGGCCAAGCACCCGCGCCTGGTCGTCGCCTCCATCTCCGGCTTCGGGCGCGAGGGCGCGTGGTCCGACCGCGTGGCCTTCGACCTCATCGCCCAGGCCCAGAGCGGCATCATGCACCTCACGGGCGACCCGGACGGCCCGCCGATGCCGGTCGGCACGTCGGTCGCAGACGTCACGTCGGGGGTGCACGCCGCCGCCGGCATCGGGTTCGCGCTGTTCCATCGCGAACGGACGGGGGAGGGTCGCCACGTCGACATCTCGATGGTCGACGCCATGTTCCACCAGCACGAGATCGCCGTACACGGTCCCCCGCTGACCGGCATGAAATGGAGGCCGACGCGCTCGGGCCACCAGTCGCGCCTCAACTCACCACAGGGCATCTACAAGGCCCCGGACGGGTGGATCGTCATCCATGCCATGCAGCGCCAGTGGCCGGGCTTCTGCGCCGCGATGGGTCGACCGGAGCTGGAGACCGACGAACGCTTCGCGGATCTGACCGTCCGCCAGAGGAACCGTCTGGAGCTGAACGATCTGATCGAGGAGTGGCTCGCCACCTTGCCGTCGGACGACGAGGCGATCGCGATCCTCGAGGCCAACCGGGTGCCCTGCGCTCGAGTCATCGCGCCGTACGAGGCGATGGACCATCCGCACTTCGAGTCCCGGCAGATGGCTCGCGCCGTTCCCGACCCCGTGATGGGGCACGTGGTGGTCCCGGGCAACCCGATCCGTGACTCCGACGTGCCACTGCCCCGGGACATGGACGCGCCCCTGCTCGGCGAGCACAACACCGAGGTGCTGGAGTCGCTGGGCTACACCGCGGCCGAGGCCCAGGCTCTGGAGGCCGCGGGGGTCTTGCGTCGGGCCGACACCTGACGCCGAGGTCAGAAGATACCGACCCGCGCCTTCGGTTCGGCCGGTCCGTCGAGGCGGGCCTCGGCCATCGCGAGGCCGTCGAGGAGGGCGTTGCGGGTGTCCGACGGATCGATGATGTCGTCGATGCTCAGGCCCCCCGCGGACCGATACCCGGACGCCAGTTCGGCCTCGCGGAGCGCCGCGGCCGTGTCCTCGTCCGCGCCTGTGGCGTCGTCGGCACCGCGGGCCGGCATGGCGCCGAACGTGACGCCGGGGTACGCGAGGTTGCGGGTCTGGTTGTCGAAGGGATTCATGCCCATCGCGGTCGACCCGAAGCCGTACGCCTTGCGGAGCGTCAGCTGGATCTTCGGCACGGTGACGGCATGTTGCACGGCGAACATGCGGCCCGCGTGGCGGAGGATTCCCGCCCGTTCCGAGGCCGACCCGGCGAGCACGCCGGGGTTGTCGGTCAGCAAGACGATGGGCAGGTGGAAGGCGTCGGCGACCTGCAGGAAGTGGGCGGCCTTGTCAGCGGCGTCCACATCGATCGTCCCCGCGATGTGTGCGGGCTGGTTGGCCACGATGGCGACGGACTGGCCGGCGAGGCGGGCGAATCCCGTGAGCATCGAGGGGCCGAATCCGGGTTGGACCTCGAACCAGCTCGCCGGATCGGCGACGACCTCGATCACGGCCGTCATGTCGTAGCTCTGGCGTGGGTTGCGGGGCACGATGTCCATCAGCTCCGGAGTCCGGCGCCGACCGTCGGTGGCGGCCATTCGTCGTGCGCGAGACCACGCAGAGCTCGGCATGTAGGACAGCCACCGGCGGATCTGGGCCAGTGCCGCGGCGTCGTCCGGGGCCGAGTTGTGGATCAGGCCCGATGCGAGGGCGACGCCGGGTCCACCGAGGGCTTCCTTGGTGACGTCCTCGCCCAACGACGCCTTCACCAGCGGCGGACCTGCCGTGAAGATGGACGCCGAGTCGGTCATGACCGTGAAGTCGGCCAGCGGAGCGCTGAGGGCGCCGTGGCCTGCCGAGGGTCCGAACACGCCGGTCACCATGGGGATGTAGCCGGAATTGAAGGCCTGCTGTTGCAGGTCGCCCGGTGTTCGTCGCCCCGGGGGGTCGTCGGGCATCGGCGGCCGGTGCCCGGCACCCTCGAGCAGCATGATCAGCGGCATCCGCTCCTGGAGCGCCAGCTCGGCGACCCGGTGACGCTTCGAGGACGCCCCTGGTCCGATCGAGCCGCCGGCCACGGTGAAGTCCTCAGCACCGACGGCGACCGGGCACCCGTCGATCGAACCGACGCCGGCGACGAACGCGTCGGCCGGGAGCCCACCGCCGATGAGCGCGCCGACCTCGGTGAAGGACCCGTCGTCGAGCAGCGTGTCGATCCGGGCGCGTGCGTCGAGCTTCCCCGCGGCGCGATGGCGTGCGAGCTTCTCGTCGCCGCCCATCGCCCGCGCCTCGGCCTTCCGTCGCGCCAGGTCCTCGAGCGCGGGCCCCCAGTCGTCACTCATGCCACCGACTCCGCGGCAACGACCTCGCATGTCGGCGCGAGGTCTTCCACGACCTGGTTGTAGCGGAGCCCCATGCCGCCGTGGTGGTGCTCGCACGTGTCGATCCAGTTGCCGACGCCGGGGTCCCGGGACGCCACGATGATGCGGCACGAGCCGTCGGGCTCGTAGGTCGCCGTGTGCTTGTTGACCGTGACCCGGTGGTATCGGTGGTCGAGCGACTCCTCCCAGATGTTGTTCAGCTGGAAGTTCCAGTAGTACGCCTCGATCGCCGGCACGGTGATCACGAGCGCCTGGTCCTCGTCGGTGGCCCAGTAGCCGTGGCGGAACACCTGATTGGGGTCGGCCCAGCCGCCGGCGTGGTCGTCGTCGGGGAGGAAGTCGAGGGTGTTCGGGCGAGGCATGAACAGATCTGTCATCCACTTCACGAACCGATCGGCGACGCCGTGGACGAACAGCCCGCTCAGCGCGAGGCCATCGGCGAGAGCCGGCCCGGACAGCTGGGGTGGCTCGGGAGCCGGGGGGTCGAGGCATTCGATGTGCAGCTGAGCGATCTGCTCGGCGTCCCGATCGAGGAAGAACTGGCGGACGATGATGATCGTGGTCTCGTTGCTCATCGCGAGCCACTGCTGATCGTCGGCGAGATCGGGCTGGGTGGCACTGACCACGATGTCGATCGATCCCGTGCCGTCGGGGTGGTTGTCCTCGATCAGACCCTGGTTGCCCGGCGTTGCCGCGCCGGCCCCGTAGCCGCCCGAGTAGGCGCCGATGGACAGGTAGTTCACGGTGCCGCGCGGCCCCGTGATGCGGTACGAGTGCGCGGGGTCGACGCTGACGCGCTGGTAGTACGAGTCGGGGTTGTCGCAGCCGATCTTCAACATGTTCGGCAGCGGATTCACGCGCGGGTACGAGGGGTCGCCGGACTCGAGGAACGAGTCGAGCCCGCCCCTGGTGAGGCGGGACAGGTACCGAAAGCCCTCGACCCGGTCCAGGTCGTCGGTGCTGTTCTCGAGGATGATCCGGCCGGCCGACTTCAGGCTGTCGCAGAACTCGTCCCAGGCCCGTCCCGAGACGGCTGCGGCGTGTTTGTCCTCCGGCGTCATGGCCGACCCTCAGTACGACTTGGGCAGGCCGAGCACCTTGCTCGACACGAAGTTCAGGACCATCTCCTGGCTGACGGGCGCGATCTTCATGAGCCGGGCCTCCCGCCAGTAGCGCTCGACGTCGTACTCCTTGGCGTAGCCGAACCCCCCATGGGTCTGGATCGCCCGGTCGGCGGCGTCGAAGGCGGCCTCCGCGGCCAGGTACTTCGCGAGGTTGGCCTCCTCCCCGCAGTTGAGGTCGTTGTCATAGCGCCAGGATGCGAGTCGGACCATCTGCTCCGCGGCGCGGAGCTTGGCGTGGCTGTCCGCCAACGGGAACGCGAGGCCCTGGTTCTGACCGATGGGCCGGCCGAAGATGACCCGGTCGCCGGCGTACTGCACGGCACGGTTCAGCGCCGCTCGACCGATCCCCAACGCCTCGGCGGCGATGAGGATCCGCTCGGGGTTCAAGCCGTCGAGGATGTAGCGGAAGCCTTCGCCCTCGTCGCCCACTCGTCGGGACACGGGCACGCGCAGGCCGTCGTAGCGGACCTCGCATGAGACGACCGCGTTGCGGCCCAGCTTCGGGATCGGCGTGATGTCGACGGCGGGATCCTTGAGGTCGACCAGCAGCAACGTCATGCCCTGGGTCGGGCCGTCGCACTCCTCCTTCGGGGTGGTGCGGACGAGCAACAGGCAGACGTCGCAGTACGGGGCCTTCGTGGTCCAGACCTTGGCGCCGCGGATGACGTACTCGTCGCCATCGCGTTCGGCGCGGGTGGTGATGGATGTCGTGTCGGTTCCGGCGTCGGGTTCGGTCACCCCGAACGCGGCGTGGATGGTGCCGTTGGCCACGCCGGGGAGGAACTCCTCGATCAGCTCGGGGCTGCCGTACTTGCGGACCGGTTCCATCCCGAAGATCGACAGATGAATGGCCGAGCAGCCGTTCATCGCCGCGCCGGATGCCGCCACCTCCTCGAGCACGATCGAGGCCTCGGTGATCCCCTGCCCCCCACCGCCGTACTCCTCGGGCGTGGCGATCCCGATCCAACCGCCTTCGGCCATCGCTTCGTAGTACGCCCACGGGAACTCGTGGTTCTCGTCGCACTCGCGCCAGTACGTGTCGGGAAACTTCGAGCAGACTCGACGTACCCCTTCTCGGATGGCCTCGTGGTCCTCGTTCGGCGTGAAGTCCATAGACGTGCATCTTCCCGCACTCGAGCCCGGTCTCGCATCGTCGGCCGAAGCCGTGGACGCACCGGGTCGCCGCGTCGGAGAAGGTATCTTCCGTGGAATCATCATCCATGGAAGATAGATTGGTCGAGGTGGAGCATCGAGCGCTGTTCAGTGAACTGGTCCGTCTCGAGACCGAGCTGTGGAACGCCGTCGACCTTCGGCTGAGGCGGGAGCACGCGCTGCCCCTGAGCTGGTACGAGCCGATGCAGGTCATGGAGCGCACCCCCGCGTGTCGCGTGCACGACATCGCGGACGAACTCGTCATCACCGTCGGGGGCACGAGCAAGCTCGTCGATCGCATCGAGTCCGCCGGACTGTGCGAACGCACGCCCAACCCCGCCGACCGGCGTTCCTCGGTCATCGAGCTCACCGAGTCGGGGGCGGCCCTCCTCGCCGAGGCGACCAGGTCCGTCGACGACGAGCTCGACCGTCGGTTCGGGCACGTCTCCGCCATTGGTCTGGGCCGGCTGCACGACACCCTGCGCAGCCTGCGCGAGGTCAGTCGAGCGCTGGACGACGACAACGAGAAGGAGGCCGCACGTGCCTGAGACCATGCGAGCCGTCGTGTTGGATGCGCCGGGTCCTCCGGAGGCACTCCAGATCCGCGAGCTGCCCGTGCCCGAGCCCGGCCCGGGATGGGTGCTCATCCGGGTGATGGCCTTCGGCCTCAACCGGTCGGAGCTGCACACCCGGATCGGCCTGGCCGAGGACGACGTCGTCTTCCCGCGCGTGCTCGGCATCGAAGCGACGGGCGTGGTGGCGGCCTGCCCCGGCGGCGAGTTCGCCGAGGGTCAGCAGGTGGTGGCCATGATGGGCGGCATGGGCCGCTCGTTCGACGGCGGCTACGCCGAGTACACCTGCGTCCCGGCCACGCAGGTCATCTCCTTCGAGAGCGATCTCGACTGGTCCGTGCTCGGGGCCGTCCCGGAGATGCTCCAGACGTCGTTCGGCTCCCTGACCGTCGGTCTCGATGGTCGAGCGGGTCAATCGTTGCTGATTCGGGGCGGCACCGCCTCGGTCGGCATGGCCACCGCTGTCCTCGCGAAGCAGCGGGGCATGACCGTGCTCTCCACCACCCGCAATCCCGGCAAGGCCGACGCGCTTCGTGCGATCGGTGTCGACCACGTACTCATCGACGACGGCGCGGTGGCAGACCAGGTCCGGGCGATCGTTCCAGAAGGCGTCCACGCCGCCTTGGAGCTCATCGGCACGCCGACGCTGCCCGACACGCTCGCGTCGACCAGGGTCCGGGGCGTCGTCTGCTTCACCGGCATGCTCTCGAACGAGTGGATCGTCAAGGACTTCTATCCGATCGCGTACCTGCCCACCGGGGTTCGGCTCACGGCATACGGGGGCGACGCGTCGGATCTCCCGCCAGCGGTGCTTCAGGAGTTCCTCGACGCCGTGGCCGCGGGCGGTGCCACCGTCCCGGTCCACAAGGTCTACGCCATGGACGAGATCGCCGACGCACACGCCGACATGGAGGCCGGCCGCGCCAGCGGCAAGCTGGTGGTGACCACGGGCCGGCCGGAGGACTCAGCCTGAGGAACGCACGTCTCGGAACGGCACGCCGCGATCGACCTCGGGCTCCTTCGGCAGGCCGAGGACCCGTTCGCCGATGATGTTCCGTTGGATCTGGTCGGTCCCGCCGCCGATGGACGTGAAGTAGGCGTTGAGCGACAGGAAGTTGGCCGCGGCTGCGTCGGGGTGCTGGCGATGTCGCGCATCCTGCACGACGGCGCCCACCTGCACCGCCTGATCGTCGGCGCCGAGGCGATGCTCGACGGCGCCAAGCACCCCGACGCAGCCGCGGCCAACTTCCTGTCGCTCAACGCCTACTTCACGTCCATCGGCGGCGGGACCGACCAGATCCAACGGAACATCATCGGCGAACGGGTCCTCGGCCTGCCGAAGGAGCCCGAGGTCGA
>JBCCFK010000191.1:0-8742 GCA_039029775.1 Actinomycetota bacterium
GGCAGCCGCTTCGAGGAGTACAAGGCCCGCTACGGCACCAACCTGATCTGCGGCTGGGGCGAGATCCACGGTGTCACGGTGGGCTTCCTCGGCAACAACGGCGTCCTCGACATGGACGCGGCCGAAAAAGGGGCCACGTTCATCCAGCTGTGCAACCAGATCGACGTGCCCCTGGTGTTCGTGCACAACATCACGGGGTTCATGGTCGGCAAGGACTACGAGGCCGCCGGGATCATCAAGAAGGGGTCGCAGATGGTCAACGCCGTCTCGAACTCCACGGTCCCCCACATCGGTCTGATCATCGGCGGCAGCTACGGGGCCGGCAACTACGGCATGTCCGGCCGCGCGTTCGGCAACCGGTTCACCTTCCTGTGGCCCACCGCCAAGATCGCGGTGATGGGCCCCAAGCAGATCGCCGGTGTGATGTCGCTGGTGCGCCGCGGCCAGGCGGCCCGCCAGGGCATCGAGTTCGACGAGGAGGAGGACGCCAAGCTGGTGGCGGCGGCCGAGGAGATACAGGAGCGGAACTCCCTCGCCCTGTACGCCACGGGCGCCATCTCCGACGACTCGGTCATCGACCCTCGTGACACCCGCACGGTGCTCGCGATCTGCCTGTCCGTCTGTCGCAGCGCCGAATTGAAGGGCGCAGAGGGCTACGGGGTGTTCCGGCTGTGAACCACTCGTCCGACACCACTCACGTCGAGCCGCAGAGGAGCGAGCGATGACACAGATCAACTCCGTGCTCGTGGCGAATCGTGGCGAGATCGCCCGGCGGGTGTTTCGAACCGCGCGGGAGATGGGGATCCGCACAACGGCGATCCATGTCGACGCCGACGCCGGCGCACCGTTCGTCCGCGAGGCCGACGTCGCGGTCCGCGTCGAGTCGTACATGGACGTCGAGGCCGTGGTGGCCGCGGCGAAGGCCACCGGAAGCGAGGCGATCCATCCCGGCTACGGGTTCCTCTCCGAGAACGCCGGCTTCGCGCAGGCGGTCGCCGCCGCCGGGATCATGTGGCTGGGTCCGTCACCCGACGTGATCGCGGCCATGGGCGACAAGCTCGAGGCGAAGCGCCGTGCCGTGGCGGCGGGAGTGCCGACGCTCCCGTCGACGGAGGACCCGACCGCGGGCGACGAGATCGGCTACCCGCTGCTCGTCAAGGCCGCCGCCGGCGGCGGTGGCAAGGGCATGCGCATCGTGGACGCGGCCGACGAGCTGGCCGAGTCGGTGGCCGCGGCCCAGCGCGAGGCGCTCGGTGGCTTCGGTGACGACACCGTGTTCCTCGAGCGCTACGTCCCGCGGTCGCGACACGTCGAGATCCAGATCATGGGCGACACGCATGGCACCGTCGTCGACCACGGCGAGCGCGAGTGCTCGATCCAGCGCCGGCATCAGAAGATCGTGGAGGAGGCACCCTCCCCGGGTATCGACGACACCACACGCAAGGCGATGGCCGATGCGGCGGTCGAGCTCGGACGGGAGATGGGCTATGTCTCGGCGGGCACCGTCGAGTTCCTGGTGGACGACGACTCCGGCGACTTCTACTTCCTCGAGGTCAACACCCGGCTGCAGGTCGAACACCCGGTCACCGAGGAGGCGCGCGGCATCGATCTCGTGCGCGAGCAGTTCCGGGTGGCGATGGGCGAGGCGCTGACGCCGGGCGCGTCCGCCGCGACGCATGCGGCGATCGAGGTCCGCCTGTACGCCGAGGACCCCGCGAACGACTTCCTCCCGGCCATCGGCACCGTCGAGGCGTTCACGATGCCCGACGACGGCTCCGCACGCTGGGACGTGGGCGTCGAAGCGGGCAGCGAGGTCACCATCGACTTCGACCCGATGATCGGCAAGGTGATCGCCAAGGGACCGGACCGGCCCGAGGCTGCCCGACGACTGGCCACCGCTCTCGAGCGGCTGCACCTCGGCGGCGTGGTCACGAACCGTGACTTTCTCGTGGCCGTCCTGCGCTCCGCCGAATTCCTCGCGGGTGACACCACGACCGACTTCATCGACCGGGTGCGGCCGGCGACCGGCATCGATCTCGGTGAGGACGGGCTCGAGACGGCCATGTTCGTCGGTGCCCTCTGGCTCCAGGGTCGCAACCGGTCGCGAGATCCTTGGTGGGCTTCGCTCCCGGTCGGCTTCCGCAACGGTCGTCTCCCGCCGACCACGGCCACCTTCACGGCATCCGGCCTGCCCGAGGACTCCGCCACGCGGACCGTGGCCTACGAGGCACGACGCGGCGGAGGCGTGGCCCTCGGCAGTGGCGCCGATGCGCTCCGGAACGAGGAGATCGAAGCGATCGCTCTCGACACCGACGCCCGAGTCCTCGCCTGGGCGCCGGACGCCATCGAGGTGCAGATCGGCGGCGTCCGGCAGCGCCATCTCGTGACCGCACGCGCCGACGCCGCCGGGCCCGCCGACGGTATCGACCGTCTCTGGATCCAGATGCCGACGGGCACGGTCGAGCTGACGGTCGCGCCGAAGTTCGTGATCCCTGGTGCAGCCGAACTCGCCGGCGGGTTCTCGGCGCCCATGCCGGGGAAGGTCCTGGAGGTGCGCGTCGCCGCCGGCGACGCCGTCGCCAGAGGGCAGACGCTGGTGGTTCTGGAGGCGATGAAGATGGAGCAGCACATGACGGCCGCCGAGGACGGTGTCGTCGGCGAGGTACTCGTGGTCGCGGGTCAACAGGTGGCCAAGGACGAGGTCCTCCTCACCATGGCGGATGACGGGGCGGATGACGGAGTCGACGAGGAGGGCCAGTCGTGACCGCCGCACCCGGTGAGACGCAACCTGAACCGCGCGACCTGCGGCCGCCGATCCGCATCGCGAACTGCTCGGGCTTCTACGGGGATCGGCTCAGTGCGGCCGCCGAGATGGTCGAGGGCGGCCCGATCGACGTCCTGACCGGCGACTGGCTCGCCGAGTTGACGATGCTGATCCTCGCCCGCACCCAGGCCAAGCGTCCGGGCGGCGGCTACGCCCGCACCTTCGTCGCGCAGATGGAACAGGTGATGGGCACCTGCCTCGACAAGGACATCAAGGTCGTCACCAACGCCGGCGGCCTCGACCCCGACGGCTGCGCCGCTGCCGTCGCCGAGGTGGCGGACAAGCTGGGGCTGGCCCCGAAGATCGCCTACGTGGCGGGCGACAATCTGCTGTCGCGGCTCGGCGACCTGGAACTCGACCACTTCGAGACCGGCGAGCCGATCGGTGACCCCGCGCGCTTCATCTCGGCCAATGCGTACATCGGTGGCTGGGGCATCGTCGAGGCGCTGAACATGGGCGCCGACATCGTCATCACCGGCCGCGCCACCGACGCCGCCGTGGTCTGCGGCCCGGCGGCATGGCATCACGGCTGGGCTCGCGACGACTGGGACCAGCTGGCGGGTGCGATCGTCGCCGGCCACGTCATCGAGTGCGGCACCCAGGCCACGGGCGGCAACTACTCGTTCTTCCACGAGATCCCGGACCTGATGCATCCGGGGTTCCCGTGGGCCGAGATCGCCGCCGACGGCTCGTCGGTGATCGGCAAGCACGACGGCACAGCCGGCGAGGTGAACGTCGGGACCGTGACCTCACAGCTGCTCTACGAGATCGGCGCACCCGCGTATCTCAACCCCGACGTCACCAGCCGGTTCGACACGATCCGACTCGAACAGGTCGGCCCCGACCGGGTCAGGATCTTCGACACCGAGGGCGAGCCGCCTCCCGCGACGCTCAAGGTGGCCATGAACGAGTGGGGTGGCCACCGCCACGACCTGACGATCGCGCTCACCGGCATGGACATCGAGGCCAAGGCCGAGTTGCTGTCGACGGCGTTCTGGCACGAGTGCAAGACACCTCGCGAGGAGTTCGCCTCGGTGGCGGAGCGGCTGGTCCGCACCGACAAGGAAGACCCGGCGAGCAACGAGGAGGCCAGCGCGCAGTGGCGACTGACCCTCAAGGACCCGGACGAGCGGAAGCTCGGTCGGCCGATCTTCGACGCCATGACCGGGCTGGCGCTCGCCAACATCCCCGGGTTCTACGGGATCTCGATGGGGAGCGCGAGCCCGTTCGGCGTCTACACCCCCGCGGTGATCGACCCCGCGCTGGTCCCGATGGACGTCGTGTTCCTCGACGGGCCCCGCACCGTCGTCGACTCCACGTCACCCGACACACCCGCCGACGTCGAGCCGGCACCGGGTCCCGAGGTCGCCGTACCGGACGGCCCGACCCGGCGGCTGCCGCTCGGCACGGTGGTCGGCGCCCGATCCGGTGACAAGGGCGGCAACGCCAACCTCGGCGTGTTCGCCCGCTCCGACGAGGCCTACGTCTGGATGGAGCAGCTGCTCACCGCCGACAAGGTTCGCGAGCTCCTACCCGAAGCGGCGGACCTCCGGATCGACGTCCACCCGCTCCCCTCGATCCGCTCGATCAACTTCCTGATCCACGGGATCCTGCAGGAGGGCGTCGCCGCGTCGACCCGCCAGGACGGGCAGGCCAAGAGCCTCGGCGAGTGGCTCCGGGCCCGCCATGTCGACATCCCCGAGGCACTCCTGTCGTGAGGGGGATCCTCGACGTCGTACGCGAGGTGAAGGGCCCTCGGCCCGTGATGTCGCGCGAGGCCGAGGACGCGCTGACCCCGCGCCAACGCGAGGTCCTCGACCAGCTCCACGAAGTCTTCCTCGACGGCTACGCCCACCTGACGATGGCCGAGATGGCGGCGGCAGCCTCGTGTTCGCTCCGCACGCTCTACGAGGTGGCGTCCGGGAAGGACGAACTCGTCCGCATCGTGGTCGACCGCCACCTGTGGGGCATCGGACGGTCGGCGATGGGGGCGGTCACCGACGACATGGCTCCACTCGAGGCGATCAGGGCGCATCTCCGCACAGCCCACGTCGCCGTGGCCGACACCACCGAGGTCTTCGCCAACGACTCCGACGCCGACCCCGGCACCAGCGCGATCGCTGCGGCGCACGCGCAATACCTCGCCGACGTGACGCGGGCGCTGCTCGACGAAGCGGTTGTCCGCGGCGACATCGCCGACGTCGACACCGCAGCCGTCGCTCGAGTCATGGCCAACGTCGGTGCCGACTTCGCCGGCCCCACGATCCTGCCGACCCTGCACTCCGACCCCAAGGCCGCGGCCGACACCATCGTCGACCTCGTCCTTCGCGGCCTGAGCCGAGACTGATCGGCTGGCCGCAGCCGACCACCACAGTCCACCCGACCCGACCCGGTGTCAGCGCACGATGCTCTGACACCCCCACGAGGTACCCGATGCTGCTGACCGACGAACACCATGCCTTCCGGAAGATGGTCCGCGACTTCGTCGAGAACGAGGTCAACCCCCACGTCGAGGCCTGGGAGCAGGCCGAGATGATGCCGCTCCACGACATCTTCTCGTCGATGGGCGCGCTGGGCATGCTCGGGCTCGAGTACGACCCCGAGTTCGGCGGTCAGGGCGCGGACCACATCTTCACCCTGATCCTCGCCGAGGAGTTCGGACGCTGCGACAACGGCTCCCTGCCGATGGCACTCGGCGTCCAGGTCGACATGGCGACGCCGTCCCTGGCGAAGTTCGGGACGCCCGAGCAGAAGGCGGCGTTCCTGGCGCCGGCGATGCGCGGTGAGATGGTGGCGTCGATCGCCGTGAGCGAGCCCGACGCTGGCTCCGATGTCGCCGGCATCCGCACCAAGGCCGTGCGCGACGGCGACGAGTGGGTGATCAACGGCTCGAAGATGTGGATCACCAACTCGGTGCAGGCTGACTGGTTGTGCCTGCTGGCCCGGACCTCGGACGAGGGTGGCTACTCGGGCATGAGCCAGATCATCGTGCCCACGTCGGCCCCGGGCTTCAGCGTCTCGAAGAAGCTCGACAAGCTGGGCATGCGGGCTTCGGACACCGCGCTCTTGAGCTTCGACGACTGTCGGGTGCCGGTGGCCAACACGATCGGCGAGATCGGCAAGGGCTTCCAGCAGCAGATGGCCCAGTTCGTCGTGGAGCGCATGTGGGCCGCCTACACGTCGGTCGGGGCCTGCGAGCGGGCGATCGAGAAGACCGCCGGCTACCTCCGGGAACGCCAGGTCTTCGGCGAGCCTCTGCTCGCCAAACAGTACGTCCAGTTCAGGCTCGCCGAGCTGAACGCCGAGATCGACCTGCTCCGCATGTACAACCGCTCGATCGCCGAGGCGTACCAGGCGGGCGAGGACACCACCCGGCAGGCGACCATCGCCAAGCTGAAGGCCGGTCGACTGTCACGTCAGGTCGCCGACGAGTGCCTGCAGTTCCACGGCGGCATCGGGTACGTCGAGGAGACCTGGACGGCTCGCTTCTTCCGCGACAACCGACTGACGAGCATCGGCGGCGGTGCAGACGAGGTCATGCTGCAGGTCCTGGCGCGGATGGACGGCCTCGTCGCCTGACGGCGAGGCCCGCCTGCGGCCACCGGTACGCTCGACGCGGTGACCGATCCGCTCGAGCCCGCAGCACCCGAGGACGTCCTCGCGCACGTCCGGTCCGGCGCCGACCTCGTCCTGCCGCTCGCGAACGGCGAGCCGATCGCCGTGATGGATGCGATCGAAGCTGCCGCCGACGCGGGCGACATCCACGGCGTCCGGGTCCATCAGATGCATGCGCTGCGGGACCGGCGCTACCTCGCCGGGGCGTTCGGCGACCGCCTCCACCACGTGTCCTACTTCCTGTCGTCGGTGACCCGGCCGCACTTCCACGCGGGCACGATCGACCTGGTTCCCAACCACTTCAGCGACGTCCCGCAACTCCTGGGCGAACAGTGCCCCGACCCGCTGATCCTGTGCGCGGCGTCACTCCCCGATCGCCACGGCTACTTCTCGCTCGGAACCAGCGCCGACTACGTCGCCAGCTTCATCGGCCGAGGGCGCTTCTTCCTCGAGGCGAACGAGCGCATGCCGCAGACCTTCGGCCGCAACCAGCTCCACATCAGCCAGATCGAGGGCTGGTGTCGACACGACGCGCCACTCGAGACCATCGAGGTCCGAGCACCGTCGGCGGTCGATCGGGCGATCGCCGCCCACGTCGCAGAGCGCATCCCGAACGGCGCCACGATCCAGACCGGCATCGGGAGTGTCCCCAACGCGATCCTCTCGGCGATGGACGGCCACCGCGACATCGGCATCCACACCGAACTGATCTCCGACGGCCTCGTGGACCTGATCGAGTTGGGCGTCGCCAACGGGGTCAACAAGCGGCTCAACCGCACCAAGGCGGTCGGCACGTTCGCGTTGGGCAGCCAACGCGTCTACGACTTCATCGACGAGAACACCGCAGTGGAGTTGTGGCCGGTCAACTACGTCAACAGCCCGACCGTGATCGCCCGTGAGCCGGACTTCGTGGCGATCAACGCCGCCGTCGAGGTCGACCTGCTCGGCCAGTGCGCCTCCGAGACCATCGGCAGCCGGTACTGGTCGTCGTCGGGTGGGCAGGCGGACTTCGCCGAGGGATCGATGTTCTCCGACGGCGGCAAGGCGTTCGTCGCTCTCCCCTCCACCGCCAAGGGCGGGTCGATCTCGCGGATCGCTCCCGCGCTCCGGCCGGGCACGGTGGTGACGACCCTGAAGAACACGGTCGACCACGTCGTGACCGAGCACGGGGTCGCCGAGCTGCGCGGCCGCAGCATCGCGGACCGCGCCGCTGCCCTGATCGCGATCGCCGACCCGGCCCACCGCGACGAGCTCACCACGGCGGCCAAGGAGCTCGGCTACCTCCGCTGATCACTGCGGTGGGCGACGGCGGCAGCCGAGTGCGACAATCACGGCAGACGCCGGCCGCACCAGCCGCCGGCGAGACGACAGGGGTTGTGGCCGATGGCAGCAGACCAGGCACAGGACATCGAGTCGCTGCGGTCCGAGACGCGCGGCTGGCTGCGGGAGAACTGGGACCCCGACCGCAAGCGCGGCGAGTGGACCGACATGGTCATCGACCGCGGCGATGCCGTTCCGACCTGGCCGACCGACTGGCACGGTCGTGGGCTGAGCACCGACGCCGCGCGGGCCATCGCCGCCGAATACCGCGCCGCCGGCGCGCCGGGAGCGGGCCAGGACGTCCACAACCTGTGGGCCAACACCCTCCTCACGTTCGGCACCGACGCTCTCAAGCGGAAGCTCATCCGGCCGCTGCTGCGCGGCGAGGTCAAGATGTGCCTCCTCTACTCCGAGCCGGGCGCCGGGTCCGACCTCGCCGGACTCCGCACCAAGGCCGAACGAGACGGCGACGAATACGTGGTGACGGGCCAGAAGGTGTGGACGTCGGGCGGCAAGACGGCCGAGTACGGCATGTTGATCGCCCGAACCGACTGGGACGTGCCCAAGCACCAGGGGATCTCGTTCTTCTTCCTGCCGATGGACCAGGACGGCATCGAGGTGCGTCCGATCAAGCAGATCACCGGCGAGTCGCACTTCAACGAGGTCTTCATCGACCAGGCTCGGGTGCCGGCGGAGAATCTGCTCGGCGAGCTGGGTGCCGGCTGGCGTGTGCTCCAGACCGCGCTGGCCTACGAGCGCTCGGTGATGGGCGACCAGGCCAGGGGGCCTCGCAAGGCCGACGGCGACGAGGATTTCGGCAACACCTCCTCCGGCGGTGCCGAGGTCGACCTGGCCGAACTGGCCCGCAAGCTCGGCGTGGGGAGCGACCCCACGATCCGCCAGGAGCTGGCCCGCATCCACTCTTTGCGCCAGGTCAACAAGTGGAACGCCGCCCGGGCGAAGGCGCAGCTGCAACAGGGCAC